>NZ_JAQYXB010000623.1:0-472031 GCF_036322405.1 Streptomyces sp. SP17BM10
ACGACCCCGTCGCCGCCTCCTACGCCGACCGCGTCGTCTTCCTCGCCGACGGCCGCATCGTCGACGAACTCCCCAACCCCACCGCCGACACCGTCCTGGACCGCATGCGCCGCTTCGACGCCAAGGGCCGCACCAGCTGACGCCGCACGAACACCGCAGCGCCGACGCTCCCTAGACCCACCAGGACTGACTCTCCCCCATGTACCGCACCGCACTGCGCAACGTGCTGGCCCACAAGGCCCGCCTGCTGATGACGGTCCTCGCCGTCATGCTGGGCACCGCCTTCGTCGCCGGCACGCTCGTCTTCACCGACACCCTCGGCGGCGCCCTCAGGTCGCAGAACGCCAAGAGCTACACCGACATCGCCGTCACCGTCTCCGACCGGGGCGCCGTCGGCCGCGGCTACGACCACGGCGGCAAGGCCGCCACGGGCGCGCCGCTGACCGAGGAGACCCGCAAGGCCGTCGCGGCGCTGCCCGGCACCGCCGACGCCCGCGGCGTCGTCAGCGGCTTCGCCGGCATCGCCGACAAGAAGGGCGCGCTGATCGGCGACGGCTTCTCGACGACCGGCACCAACTTCGTGCCCGGCGCCGACGGCACCGACCCGCGCTACCCGCTGGTCGAGGGCCGCGGCCCGAAGGACGCCACCGAGATCGCCCTCGACGCCAAGACCGCCGGCAAGGGCGGCTACAAGGTCGGCGACACCGTCCGGGTGGCCGTCAACGGCCCGGTCATGGAGCTGAAGCTCACCGGCACCCTGCGCACCAACGACCCGCGCGTCGTCTCCGGCGGCTCGCTCGCCGCGTTCGACACCGCCACCGCCCAGCAGCTCTACCTGAGTCCGGGCCACTTCGCCTCGCTCGACGTCAAGGCCAAGCCGGGCACGGACGACGCCGCGCTGCTCACCGCCGTCCAGCGGGCCCTGCCGCAGGGTGGCGACTTCGAGGCCAAGACGGGCCGCGAACTCGCCGACGAGCAGGACAAGATGATCGCCGCCGGCACCAAGGGCATGAGCAAGGCGCTGCTGGTCTTCGCCGGCATCTCCCTCTTCGTCGGCATCTTCATCATCGCCAACACCTTCACCATGCTGATCGCCCAGCGCACCAGGGAGCTCGCGCTGCTGCGCGCCATCGGCGCCGGCCGCTGGCAGGTCACCCGGTCCGTGCTGGTCGAGGCGTTCCTGGTCGGCCTGACGGCCTCGGTGGCCGGCCTGGCCGCCGGCGTGGGCATCGCGGCCGGGCTGCGCTCGCTGCTCAACGGCCCGCTGGAGGCCAACCTGCCGGACGGCCCGCTGGTCGTCGCGCCGGGCACGGTGGTCGCCGCGATCGTCGTCGGCGTGCTGGTGACGGTCCTCTCGGCCCTGCTGCCCGCGATCCGCGCGGCGCGGATCGCCCCGATGGCGGCGATGAGCTCGGTCGAGCAGCCGGCCACCCAGAAGAGCCTGCTGCTCCGCAACGTGATCGGCCTGGTCTTCACGGCCATCGGCGCGGCCACCCTGGCCATGGGCGCCGTCGGCAAGACGGTCGGCCTCGTCGCCCTCGGCGCGGCCGTGCTGATGATCGGCGTCTTCGTCCTCACCCCGCTGCTGGCCAAGCCGCTGATCGCCCTGTTCGCCCCGCTGCTGCGCGCGGTGTACGGCACTCCGGGCCGGCTGGCCCGCGAGAACGCGGTCCGCAACCCGCGCCGCACCGCCGCGACCGCCTCGGCGCTCACCATCGGCGTCATGCTGATCACCTCGCTGACCGTGGTCGGCGCCTCGGTGAACAAGGCCGTGGACGACGCCACCGCGAGCGACTCCAAGGCCGACTACACCGTCGCCATGGCCAACTACTCGATGCTCTCCCCCGAGGTCGTCCCGCAGATCGCCAAGGCGCCCGGCGTCACCGCGGCCAGCGGCGTGCGGGGCGTCCCGGTGGAGACCGGCGGGGACGACAGCGAGTGGCTGACGGCGGTCGACGCGAACGCCATCGACACGATGGTCACCATCACGATGAAGGACGGCTCCGCGGACGCCCTCAAGCAGGGCAAGCTACTGGTGAGCGGGGGCCGCTCGTCGGTCTCCCACTACAAGGTCGGCGACGTCCTGAACGTCACCTACCCCGACGGCACCAAGGCCGCGCTGACCGTCGGCGGCGTCATGGAGGCCAACTCCGTACTGGCCGGCGTCGTCGCCCCGGAGGCCGTCGTCGTCCCGCACGCCCAGCCGGGCACCGGCCCCGACAAGGTCCTCGTCAAGGGCGCCGACGGCGCGGACGAGAAGCTCAAGCAGGCCGTGCGCGACGCGACCGGCGGCAACCCGCTGATCGAGGTCAAGGGCGAGAAGGACATCAAGAAGGAGAACCGTCGCATGATCACGGACCTCCTGAGCGTCCTGTACGGCCTGCTCGGCATGGCCGTCGTCATCGCCGTGCTCGGTGTGGTCAACACCATGGCGATGTCGGTCTTCGAGCGCCGCCGGGAGATCGGCATGCTGCGGGCGATCGGCCTCGACCGGCGCGGCGTCGGCCGGATGATCCGCCTGGAGTCCCTGGTGATCGCGCTGTTCGGCGGCGTGGTCGGGGTGGGCCTGGGGATCGTCGTCGCCTGGGCGGGCCTCAAGACGCTCGGCGACACGTTCAAGGGCATGTCGACCGTGGTGCCGCCGCTGCAGGTGCTCGGCTTCCTGGTCGCGGCCGCCCTGATCGGTCTCCTGGCCGCCCTCTGGCCGGCCCGCCGGGCGGCCCGGACGGACATCCTGGGCGCGATCAAGAGCGAGTAGTCGCACGGCGCCCCCGGCGGAGGGCCCCCGCACGCCTCCCGCGTGCGGGGGCCCTCCGCCGTGAACCGGCCCCGCACGGCGGCTGATCGCCGTGCGGGGCCGGTCGAGGAGGACGGGCGGGTCAGGCGCTGACGGGCTTGCGCGTCGCCCTGCCCCCGAACAGGCCGAAGAACACGGCCAGCGTCGGGACGAGGTAGCCCAGCCACACCACCAGCTGGAGGACCGTCGGGTCCGGCTGGAAGTTGAACACGCCCTTCAGCAGCGTGCCGTACCAGCTGTCCTTCGGGATCGTCTCGCTGATGTCGAAGGCCAGGGTGTGCAGGCCCGGCAGCCAGCCGGCCTCCTGGAGGTCGTGCACGCCGTACGCGAGCACGCCGGCCGCGACGACGACCAGCATCGCGCCGGTCCAGGTGAAGAACTTCGCCAGGTTGATCCGCAGCGCGCCGCGGTAGAACAGCCAGCCGAGCACGACGGCGGTCAGCAGGCCGAGCGCGGCGCCGGCCAGCGGGTTCCACCCGTCGTCGGTGGCCTGCACGGCCGACCAGATGAACAGCGCCGTCTCCAGGCCCTCGCGGCCGACCGCGAGGAAGGCCGTGACGACGAGCGCCGTGGTGCCCATCGCGATCGCCGCGTCCAGCTTGCCGTGCAGCTCGGTCTTCAGGTGCCGGGCGGTGCGCCGCATCCAGAACACCATCCAGGTCACCAGGCCGACCGAGATGATCGACAGGCTGCCGCCGAGCGCCTCCTGGGCCTCGAAGGTGAGCTGCGAGGAGCCGAACTGGAGCACCGCGCCGAACGCCATGCTGAGCACGACCGCCGAGCCGACGCCGAGCCACACCGGCGGGAGCTTGTCCCGGCGGTCGGTCTTGACCAGGTAGGCGATCAGGATGCAGACGACCAGGCTGGCCTCGAGGCCTTCGCGCAGGCCGATCAGGTAGTTGCCGAACACGGCTGACTCCTCGGGGTGGTGGAAGGGCGGGCGGGATCAGCCGAACAGGGCCTGGCCCCACCACTCCCCCGGCTTGCGGACTCCCGCCGGGCAGGCGAAGTGCGCGGAACCGACGTGCTGGATGTACTCGTTGAGCTTGTCGCTCGCCGCGAGCCGCTGCTGGAGCGGCACGAACGCCTTGCGGGTGTCGCGCTGGTAGGCGAGGAAGAACAGGCCGGCGTCCAGACGGCCGAGTCCGTCGGTGCCGTCGGTGAAGGAGAAGCCGCGGCGCAGGATCATCAGCCCGCCGTTGGCGTCCGGGTGGGCCAGCGCGACGTGCGAGTCGGCCGGCATCGCCTTGAGGTCCGGGTCGTCGTGCTCCCGGGCCTTGCCGTAGGGGGCGCCCTCGCCCTTGGTGCGGCCGAAGACGTCCTCCTGCTCCTTGAGCGAGGTGCGGTCCCACGTCTCGATGTGCATCCGGATCCGCCGGGCGACCAGGTAGGAGCCGCCGGTCATCCAGTCCGGGCCGTCGCCCGGGGCGGCCCACACGTGGTCGGCCAGGCGGGCGGTGTCGGTGCCCGCGATGTTGTGGGTGCCGTCCTTGAAGCCCAGGAGGTTGCGCGGGGTCTGCTGGTCCGGCGTGGTGGACGAGGTCTTGCCGAAGCCGAGCTGCGACCAGCGGATGCTCACCGTCCCCATCCCGATCCGGGCCAGGTTGCGGATCGCGTGCACGGCGACCTGCGGGTCGTCGGCGCAGGCCTGGACGCAGATGTCGCCGCCGCTGCGCAGCGGGTCGAGCTTGTCGCCCTTGAAGTTCGGCAGCTCGATCAGGGCCTCGGGGCGCCTGCCCTTGAGGCCGAAGCGGTCCACCGGCTGTCCGTCCGGGCCGGGCTTCTCGAAGAGGCTCGGGCCGAAGCCGATCGTCAGCGTCAGCCGGGAGGCGGGCAGGCCGAGGGCCTCGCCGGTGTCGTCCGGCGGCGCCTCGGGCAGGCCGTCGGCCGCGCCGGTGCCGACCTCGCGGCCACCGGTCATGGCGGCGGCGGCCTTCGTCCACTCCTTGAGCAGCTTGACCAGCGACTCGCGGGTGGCCTTCTCCGAGACGTCGAACGCGGCGAAGTGCAGCCGGTCCTGGACGGGCGTGGCGATGCCGGCCTGGTGGTCGCCGTAGAACGGCACCTCGGCGCCCGGGGCCGCGGCGGGCGCCGGGTCCGGGTCGTCCTGCCGGGTGGCCGCGGCGACCGAGCCGACGGCGGCGGCGCCGAGCGCGACGCCCGCCCCGGCCCAGCCGATGACGGCGCGGCGGCTGACCGCGCTGCGGGGGGTGGTGTCGGCGGCGGCCGACTCCGTGCGGTCCATCGGCTTCTCGGCGTCCATC
Organism: Streptomyces sp. SP17BM10; assembly: GCF_036322405.1. Classification (NCBI taxonomy): domain Bacteria; kingdom Bacillati; phylum Actinomycetota; class Actinomycetes; order Kitasatosporales; family Streptomycetaceae; genus Streptomyces; species Streptomyces sp. SP17BM10. The sequence continues at coordinate 5,062 of NZ_JAQYXB010000623.1, forward strand.
GGCGGGCGGGCCCTTCTCTGTGCTGCTGGGTCCACGGCCGCCGGGACGGCCGGAGGGGCCGCCACGGCACCCGTGGGGTGTGGTGAATGCGGGCCGGGGGCCGGGCAGTCGCTCGACGGCCCGGCGCGGCCGGCTACTTGACGACGACGGCGGCGGCCAGCTTCGACAGCGGCTCGCCCAGCGAGTTGACGGCGTCGGAGAAGGTCTTGCGCTCGGCCTCGGTGACCACGGCGTAGGACGTGAAGGTGCCGTCGGCCTGCTTGTACGTGGCGAGCAGGGCCTGGATCGAGGCGAACTCGGAGTCCAGGGTCTTCGCGAGGTCGGGGTTCTTCTCGGCGGCGACGGGCTTCAGCAGCTCGTACGCCTTCTGTGCGCCCTCGACGTTGGCGTTGAAGTCCGCCAGGTCGGTGTGGCTGTAGCGGTCCTCCTCGCCGGTGATCTTGTTGGTGGCGACCTCGTCCAGCAGCTCCTTGGCGCCGTTGGCCATGCTGGTCGCGGTGATCTCCGCCTCGGGGATCTTCTTCTGCCAGTCCTTCAGGTCGCCCACGAGCCGGTCGGCGAGCTGCTTCTCGTCGTCGCCGATCCTCCCGTCCGCCCAGAGCGACTTCTCCAGGCGGTGCCAGCCGGTCCACGGCGTGCCGGCCTCGACCTTGTCCTCGCGGGTGTCGGTCTTCGGGTCGACGTCGCCGAAGCTCTCCGCGACCGGCTCGGTGCGCTCCCAGCCGGTGCGCGACGGGGCGTAGAGGGACTTCGCCTTCTCCACGTCGCCCGCCTTGATCGCGGCGGCGAAGGCCTCGACGGCCGGGATGGTGGCGTCGGCCTGCTCCTGGGCGTACGCGCGGTAGGCGTCGACGGCGGCGGCCAGGCGCGGGTCCGCGGAGGCGGTGGCGGCGCCCTCGCCGGTCACGGTGATCTTCTGCCGGATGCCGTCGCCGACCATGCCGGGCTTGCAGGCGATCTCGTACGAGCCGGCCTTGATCTCGGCGTTGACGGTGGCCTTGGTGCCGGGGCCGATGTTCTCGCGCTCGGTGACGATCTTGTCGCCCTCGGCGTAGACGTAGACCTCGGTGGTCTTCGAGCCCTTGTTGCTGATGTCCAGGACGACGTGGCCGGCCGGGAAGGAGGTCTTCGAGACCTCGCAGGCGGAGTCGGTGGCGTTGATCTTCACCGCGTCGGCGCCGCCGGCCTTGTCGTCCTTCTTGTCCGCGCAGCCGGCCAGCGTCGCGGTCGCGACGGCGAGGGTGAGCAGCGCGGCTGCGGTCGTACGACGGCGGGCGGGCATGACGGCTCCAACGGAAAAGGGCATGGGGGTGCCAAGGCGTGGGAGAGCGCCGACCGGGTCGGCGCCTCCTGATTAGCTAAGGCATACCTTACGTAAGATTTCCTTACCGGCGACACCCACCCCCTGGATCCCCGCCCCCGGCCTTCTGGCGCTCGCCCCCCGGGGTGCGGCGGGCCGCGGCGCGGGCGGTCCAGCGGCCCTCGTGCCGGGTGATCCGGATCGGGTGGCCGAAGGTCGCGCTGACCGGTTCGGTCGTCATCACCTCGTCGACCGGCCCGGCCGCCACGCACTCGCCATCCCGCAGCAGGAGCGCGTGGCTCGTCGTCTCCGGCAGCTCCTCCAGGTGGTGGGTGACCAGCACGCTGGCGAGGTCGGGGTGCTGGTGGCGCAGCAGGTCGAGGCTGTCGAGCAGCAACTCCCGGGCGGTCAGGTCGAGCCCGGTGGCCGGTTCGTCCAGCAGGAGCAGGCGGGGGCTCGGCATCAGCGCGCGGGCGATCAGGGCCCGGCCGCGCTCGCCCTGGGAGAGCGTCGTCCACGGGGCCTCGGCCATGGCCGTCATGCCGAGGGTGTCGATCAGCAGCTCCGCGCGCTCGACCGCCTCGGGGGCGGGCTTGCGGTGCCACTCCGGCTCGATGGTGTTGGCGTACCCGGTGAGCACCACCTCCCGCACGGTCAGCGGCGAGCGCAGCGGGTGGCGCGGGTTGACGTGCCCGAGGTGGGCGCGCAGCTCGCGGACGTCGACCCGCCCGAGCCGGCGGCCGAGCACGTCCACCTCGCCCCGGGTGGGGTGGGAGACCGCCCCGAGGAGGGCGAGCAGCGTGGACTTCCCGGCGCCGTTGGGGCCGAGCAGCGCCCAGTGCTCGCCGGGCCGGATGGTCAGGGAGATCCCGCGCAGGAGGTGGCGGCCGTCGCGGACGACGTCCACGTCCCTGGTGCGCAGCAGCGGCGCGTCGGGGGCGGGATCCGGGACGGGGACGGACGGTGTCATGCGTGCACGGTACAACCGTCCCGGACGGACCGTCACGAGCCGTTCACATGCTGGATCTTCACCACTGGTCAGTCAGGTGACCGGATCCGGTCGATGTTGATTTGTGCAGGACACGAATTGGCAAAGATATGACCATTCCTCTGGCTCTCCATGACCGCTCACCGTCAATCTCAGTCGCAGCTGTTCGCGGGCCGCACTTCGCCCGTGCTTTACCGCACGTTTCCCCAAAACGCGCGGTGCTTGCCACGCGCGTTCCCAGTCACGCGCGTCTCCCTGCCACCACCCCACTGGAGTCAGAGTGAGCCCCACGTCCCCCTCGGCGTCCCGTCGTGCCCGCATAGCCGGTGCCACCGCCGTCATCGCCGCCCTCGTCGCCGTGACCGTCCCCGCCGGCACCGCCTCCGCCGCCCCCGCCGGACGCGACGCCGCGGTCGCCCAGGCCCGCGCCAACGTGGCCCGCAACGGCGGGGTGTTCGGCTTCGCCGACGGCCAGGACCTCGTGCTCAAGGACGTCGTCCTGGACGCCGACGGCTCGTCGCACGTCCGTTTCGACCGCACCTACCAGGGCCTGCCCGTCGTCGGCGGCGACCTCGTCGTCCACCAGGACGCCCGCGGCCGCCTCAAGGACTCCACCCGCGCCGCCGCCCACGACCCGGCCGTGGCCTCCACCTCCCCCGCCGTGGCCCCGCAGACCACCGCCGGCAAGGCGATCGCCTCCGCCCCGGGCGTCCACGACGCCGTCAGCACGCCCGAACTGGTCGTCTGGGCCGCCGACGGCACGCCCCGCCTCGCCTGGCGCACCACCGTCGCCGGCACCGGCGAGCACGGTCAGCCCGCGGGACGGGTCGTCGTCACCGACGCCACCACCGGCGAGGAGATCGAGGCCTACGACAAGGAGCACCAGGCCTCCGGCACCGGCCACTCCGAGTACACCGGCGACGTTACCGTCGACACCACCCCGGCCGCCGGCGGCGGCTACACGCTCACCGACCCCGTGCGCGGCCACGTCACCAAGGACGCCGGCAACGCCTCCGCCGACACCATCACCGCGGCCTCCGGCACGCCGTTCACCAGCAGCACCAACGTGTGGGGCGACGGCAGGAAGTTCTCCTCCGACCGCTCCACCGCCGCCGTCGACGCCCACGCCAACACCGCCTGGACGTACGACTACTTCAAGAAGACCTTCGGCCGCAACGGCATCAAGAACGACGGCAAGGGCGCCACCGTCCTCGTCCACGTCGGCACCGACTGGGACAACGCCCAGTGGTCCGACGACTGCTTCTGCATGATGACCGGCGACGGCAACGGCAGTACCGACCCCGAGCAGGTCGACCTCGACACCATGGGCCACGAGATGACCCACGGCGTCACCAGCGCCACCGCCGACCTCCGCTACAGCGGCGAGTCCGGCGGCCTCAACGAGTCCACCAGCGACATCTTCGGCACGATGGTCGAGTGGTTCGCCAACAACAAGACCGACACCCCCGACTACCTGTTCAGCGACCAGTCGACCCCGCCGTGGCTGCGCCGCTTCGACAAGCCCTCGCTCGACGGCAAGTCGGCGGACTGCTGGAGCGCCACCGTCGGCAAGCTCAACGTCCACTACTCCTCGGGCGTCGGCAACCACTGGTTCTACCTGGCCAGTGAGGGCAGCGGCAGCAAGACCATCAACGGCGTCACCTACAACAGCCCGACCTGCAACGGCTCCAAGGTGACCGGCGTCGGCAACCAGAAGATCGCCAGGATCTGGTACCGCGCGCTGACCGTCTACATGACCTCCACCACCAACTACAAGGGCGCGCGCACCGCCTCGCTCAACGCCGCGAGCGACCTGTACGGGCTCAACAGCGCCGAGTACAAGGCCGTCGCGGCGGCGTGGAGCGCGGTCAAGGTCAACTGACGCCACCGCGTCACCGGTTCAGCTCGTGAACCCGACGTGGACGTGGTCGTGGTGGGTGTCGTCGGTGAAGAACTGGCCGCCGGCGCCCGGGATCGCGATCGGCCCGCCCACGTTGTACGAACCGGCGGCGGCCGCGGCCCGCATGAAGGACTCGATCAGCTGCCGCGGCGTCGCCGGGTCCACCACCGCGTGCCCGTCGATCCGCCAGACGTCGAAGGCCCGGCCCGGCGGATGGTCGCTGGGCCGGGTCGTCCCGAAGACGTCCAGCGGGTGGCCGGTGCGCACGACGCTCACCGACAGGGCGTGGCCGTCGGCCAGGGCCAGCATCGCGTTCATCACGCTGTCATGGACGCTGCCGCTGCGCAGGTCCGCGAGCGCCCCCGGCGGCAGCTCGATCCGGGGCTGCGCCAGCACCTTCGCCAGCGCCGCGGGCGGCGGCTCGGCGGGCGGGCCGGGCGCCCCGGGGTGCAGCTCGGTGACGGTCCAGCGCGGCGCGGCACGGCTCAGGCGGACGTCCACCGTGACGCCGCCCTCCGCGACCGAGCCGTCCGGTTGCCGGGTCCACTGGCGGCAGACGACGAGCACGCTCGCCGAGTCCGCCAGGATCCCGCCGTACTGGGCGTCGATCACCTCCAGGCTCGCCTCCGGCGCGGCGGGGGCGAGCGGCCCGGCCGCGTCCGCGAGGGCGGGCGGCAGCCCGAGCGCCGCCACCCGGGCCCGCGCCGCCTCCGCGCCCTGCCCGCCGGGCGGCCACGCGCCGAGCGCGGCGACCAGCTCGACGGCGCGGCGCTTGACGTCGGGCTGCACCTCGCCGGGGCCGGGCTGCCAGAGCGGGGGGCCGGGGAGTGGGGTCGAGGTCGGGCTCGTCGTGGGAGTCGTCGTGGAGGTCGGGCTCGCACCCGTCGAACTCGGCGTGGCCACTGGCTGCTTGCCGCCGCTCCCGCACCCGGCGGCGCCGAGCAGCAGCGCCGCCGCGCCCGCCCGCAGCACCCCGCGCCGGCCCGTCGGCCGCGTGTCGTCCTGGCTCGTCACGCGCCCAGTATGCGGCGGACCGGGCCCGATCCCGTGGAGCGTTCAGCCGAGCCGGCGGATCGGGTCGCCCGCGAGGAAGGCCGCGATGTCCTCGATCGCCTCGCCGTGGTAGCGACGGTAGTTGTCCCGCCTCACGTACCCGAGGTGCGGGGTGGCCCGCAGCCGGGGCACCGTCCGCATCGGGTGGCCGGCGGGCAGCGGCTCGACGTCGAAGACGTCCACGGCGGCGCCGGCGATCCGGCCCTCGGTGAGCGCGGAGACCAGCGCGTCCTGGTCGACGACCGCCGCCCGGGAGGTGTTCACCAGGTACGCGGCCGGCTTCATCAGGCCCAGTTCGGCGTCGCCGATCAGCCCGCGGGTACCGTCGTTCAGATCGACGTGGACGGAGACGAAGTCGCTCTCGCGCAGCAGCTCCTCCTTGCTCACCGCCCGCCGCACACCCGCCTGCGCCGCGCGCTCGTCCGTCAGGTTCCGGCTCCAGGCGACGACGTCCACGGGTCCTCGGATGTCGGCCACCTCATGCCCCGCAGACTACCGACCGGCCGCGGCCTGGAGCCGGGCCGCGTTCCAGCCGGCCAGCTCCGCCGCGCGATCGGTGATGATGCCGTCCGCCCCGGCCTCCTCCAGTGCCTTCCAGCGGGCCGGCGCGTCGACCGTCCAGACGTTCACGGCGACGCCGGCGGCGTGCAGGTCCCCGATCACGCCGGGGCGCGGGGCGAGGGCGTCGTCCGACGGGTTGTAGGACGTGAGCCCGAGGTCGCGCGCGGTGGCGACGGGGTCGGGGTCGAGCTCGGAGCGCAGCAGGCCGCGGGGCAGCTCGGGCGCGAGCTCGCGGGCGTAGCGCAGGGCGTCCACCTGGAAGCTCTGCACGAAGACCCGGTCGGTCATGCCGTGGTCGCGGACCTCCTTGACGATCCGGGCGACCTCGTCGCGGGTGTGCGGCCCCTTGATCTCCAGCAGGAGGTTGCCGCCGCGGGTGCGCAGGTCCTCCAGCTGCGCGGCGAGCGTCGGCAGCCGGGTGCCCGCGTAGGCCGGGGCGAACCAGGAGCCGGCGTCGAGCGCGTCCAGCTGGGCGGCCGTCAGGTCGCGGACGCGGCCGGTGCCGTTCGTCGTGCGGTCCACGGTGTCGTCGTGCAGGACGTACGGGACGCCGTCCTTGCTCGGCTGCACGTCGTTCTCGATCCACTGGGCACCGGCCCGGCGGGCGACCTCGTCCGCGACGAGCGTGTTCTCGGGCGCCGCCGACGAGCCGCCGCGGTGCGCGAACACCGTCACCGGCGTCCCGGCCGGGCGGATCCACGCGTTCGGCGCGAGCGCCGTCACCTTCACGGCCGCGAACGACACCCGCGCGCCGTTCACGAGCAGCGCCTGGCCGCCGTCCGCGCTGCGGACGAGCCGGGTCGTGCGCAGCGCCTCGCGGCCGTCGAAGACCCAGCGGGCGGTGGTGCCGTGGACCTCGACGGCGATCCGCACGTCCCGGCCGGTGGCGGCGGCGGACGGCGCGGCGGCGCTGTCGGTGACGTGCCACGTGTTGCCGGTGGTGCGCTGGGCGAACTCGAGTCCGTTGCCGGCCGTGCTGCCGGAGCGGAGGGTGGCGATCGACCACGGCGTCGTCCCGGCGGCGGGGACGTCCAGGCCGAGGGCCGTCCAGCGGGTGGCGTCCTGGACGGTCTCGAAGCGGACGGTGGCCTCCAGCCGGAAGTCGTCCAGGTGCCGGCCGAAGGTGATCCGGCTCTGCCGCGCCCCGTCGGCGGAGTCGCCGACCAGTCGGCCGTTCTCCACGCGCCAGTCGCCCTCCACGGGGTTCCACCCGGAGGGGAGGCCGGGGCCGGCGAAGGTCTCGTCGATGACGACGTCACCGAGGCTTCTCGTGCCTCTCGTCGTGCTGCTCGTCGGCGCGGCCGGGGCGGCCGGCGCGGTCAGGGCGATGGTCGCGAGTCCCAGGGCCGCCGCGACCAGCGCCGCGACGAGACCGGTCCGTCGGCGGCGGGCGGAGGCGACGAGCTGACGTGGTGTCATGTACAGCACGCTACGCGCGGCCGGCGAATGCACCCCGAAGAAACGGGGAACCTGCCGTGACGATTGGGCCTTTCGTAGGTTCCTCGCAGGCTTTCCGCCCGGCGCCTGCCGGCGGAGAGCGACCGCCCCGCCCCCCGGGACGTCGCCCTCGACGGCCCGCGCGCGTGGGGGCACGACAGCGTCGGCGTCGAAACGAGGAGGACCGCGGGCGGCGGATGCGGCTCACCGTCGATCCGCCGTTCCGATCCGCCTCCGTCGAGCGGCACCCTCACGTCAGTGGCGCCAGTACCGCCTCCGCCGAGGCCGTGCGGGCGTACAGCACCGAGCGGCCGGCGCGGTGGGCGCTCACCAGGTGGGCGGCGCGGAGGGCGGTCAGGTACTGCGAGACGGCCGCGGGCGACAGGCCCGTACGGCGGGCGAGCTCGGTGGTCGACGCCGGGGCGTCCAGCTCGACGAGCAGCAGCGCGCGGGAGCGGCCGAGGACGGCGGCGAGGGCCGCGTTCGGCGTGGCGGGCCGGGCGGTCCACAGGCTGCCGATGCCGCGCGCCGGGTACGCGAGCTGTGGCGGGTCCGGCGGCGCGACCCGCATCAGGGGGCCGGGCCCGGTGAAGGCGGACGGGAGCAGCAGGAGGCCCGCGCCCGACGTCCGCCGGTCCAGGGGCTTCGGGCGGCGCTCCAGCCGGAGCGTGTCCTGCGCCCAACGGACCTCGGCGTGCAGGTCGTTGAGCACGCGCGCCGCGCCGTGCTCGGCCACCTGCCGGGCGCGGTGCAGGACGTCCGCGTCCAGGGTGGCGCGGATGCGCGCCCAGTACGGCGCGAGCGCGACCTCCCAGTACGCCTCGAACGCCTCCGCGAGCCGCGCGAGGCCGGCCGGCGGGTCCGCGTGCAGTGCGCGCAGCCGGGGGCCGAGGCCGGCGCCGTACTCCCGCAACCGGTCGAGGTCGCGCCGGACGCGCTCGGCGGGCGTGGCCCGGATCGCGGCCAGCTCCTGCGCGAGCGTGGGCGCCGGGCCGGCCGGGGCCGGGTTGACGAAGTCCGGCACGTACCCCGCGGGCGGCACGATCTCGGTGAGCCAGCCGCGCAACGGCCCGACGGCGGCCAGCCGGGGCCGCACCTGCTCGACCCACGGGCGGTGCACCGGGTGGGCCCGGCCGGACGCGAGCAGCCGGAGGCTCGGCCCGAGCTCCCACATCGGCGAGACGGCGAACCGCATGCTCGCCAGGTCCCCCACCGTGAACGACAGTTCCGTCTCCACGGCCACGCGCATTCCCCCGTACCCCACCGATTGGATTCGCACATTCGCGAATCATTGGCGGCCAGGGTAGCCCGGATTCGATCATGTCGGACATGACTCCCGCCACCTCGGTGACCACCGTGCACGCCTCCGCCTCCGGCACCTGGACCCTCGGCGACCGCGCCGTCCACCGGATCGGCTTCGGCGCCATGCGCCTCCCCCAGACCGGTCCCGCCCTCACCCCGCGCGCCGTCCCGCGCGACCGCGACCAGGCCGTCGCCGTCCTGCGACGCGCCGTCGAACTCGGCGTCAACCACATCGACACCGCCGCCTTCTACTTCTCCCCGCTGCGCTCCGCCAACGAGCTCATCAGCCACGCCCTCGCGCCCTACCCCGACGACCTCGTGATCGCCACCAAGGTCGGCCCCGCCCGCGCCCCCGACGGCACGTGGGCCGAACACGCCCGCACCCCCGAGGCCCTGCGCGCCCAGGTGGAGGAGAACCTCCGCCAGCTCGGCCGTGACCACCTCGACCTGGTCAACCTGCGCATCGTCGGCACCGACTCCATCGCCGAACGCTTCGGCGCCCTCGCCGAGTTGCGCCGGGCCGGCCTCATCCGCCACCTCGGCCTCTCCAACATCCGCCCGCAGCACCTGGCCGAGGCCCGGGCGATCGCCCCCGTCGTGTGCGTCCAGAACCCGTACGGCATCGGCGCCTCCCCCGAACAGGACGAGGTGCTGCGCCTGTGCACCGAACTGGGCATCGCGTTCGTCCCCTTCTACGCCATCGCCGGCAGCGGCCGCGAACGCGGCACCGGCGCGAGCGGCGCCGAGCTGCCCGAGGTGGCAGCCGTGGCGGAGGCCCACGGCGCGAGCACGGCCCAGGTCCGCCTGGCCTGGACCCTCCACCGCGCCCCCAACGTCCTGGCCATCCCCGGCACGGGCGGCCTCACCCACCTCACCGAGAACATCGCCGCCGCCACCCTGCCCCTGACCCCCGCCGACCTCACCACCCTGAACACCGCCCACCAGGACTGACACAGCACCGGAAGTCGGCCCGTCGACTTCCTGCGCACGCCCACGGCTCAACGCCCCATGGGGTCGCCGGCTTCCTGGTGTCCGGGGAACCGGATGGCTCGGGTGTGGCGTCGGGGTGGGGGAGCTGATCACCGTCCTCCCCAGGAGTCCTCGTATGGCCGGAAGCGCTGTCCGTTACCTCTACCTCGTCCGGCACGGGGAGGCGTTGGCGGACGAGAGTGGGCTCTCGGAAGTCGGACGGCGTCAGGCCGGGCTGCTCGGGCGTCGGTTGGCGGGGCGGCCGATCTCTGTTGTGCACCACGGACCGCTCGCCCGGGCCGCGCAGACGGCGGGGTTGATCGCCGAGCACCTGCCTGCGGCCACCGTCCACGTCTCCGACGCGGCGGGTGACTACGTTCCGTACGTCCCCGAGCGGGCGGAGTTGCCCGCCGGCAGTGCGGACCACTTCCTCGACTTCCTCTCCCGTTCCGAGCCCCACGAGTCGGGGCCGGAGCTGGCGCGGCAGGCCGTGGCCGCGTTCACCGGGCCCGTGGCCGGGGACGAGGAGCGGCACGAACTCGTCGTCACGCACAACTTCCTCATCGGCTGGCTCGTGCGCCACGCTCTCGACGCGCCGCCGTGGCGTTGGCTCGGGCTCAACCACGCCAATGCCTCGCTCACCGTCATCCGCTACGCGCCCGGTCGGCCGCCCTCCCCGCTGCTGGTCAACGACCTCGGCCACCTGCCCGAGGAGCTTCGCTGGACCGGGTTCCCGGGCGGGTACGGGGTGTAGGCCCCGCAGCCCGCACCCTCCCGTTGGCAGAATATGTAGACCGGTCTATTCTCTCCTCCATGGGAGCCAAGGGTGAGGAAACCCGTGCCCGGCTGATCGCCGGCGCGCGGGCGCTGATCGAGGCACAGGGGTACTTCGGCAGCGGCGTCAACCAGATCGTCGCCGAGAGCGGGGCGCCGCGCGGGTCGCTGTACTTCCACTTCCCCGAGGGCAAGGATCAGTTGGTCGCCGCCGCCCTCACCCAGGCCGGCCGGGAGGTCGAGGACCTGCTCAGGTCGCTCGCCGCCGAGGGCGTCGACGCCGCCGCGCTCACCCGACGCCTGACCGAGGTCTTCGCCGACCGCCTGGAGCGCTCCGGCTACGCCAAGGGCTGCCCGATCGCCACCGTCGCACTGGAGGTCGCGGGCACCAACGAGCCGCTGCGCGCCGTCTGTTCGGCGGTGTACGAGAGCTGGCAGCGGCTCCTCGCCGAGCGGCTGGCAGCCGGCGGGTTCAGCCCCGACGAGGCCTGGACCGCCGCCGGGCAGGCACTCGCCCTGATGGAGGGCGCGGTGCTGCTCGCGTCGGTCCGGCGCAGCCGCGAACCCCTCGACCACGCCCAGCACGCCGTACTGCACCTCATCGGCGCCAAGGGCTGACAGCGCGCGCTTCGCCGTCCAGGGCTTCCGCGCGCCCAAAAAATATACAGACCGGTCTACAGAGAACGGAACACCACGCCATGCCACTCCCCACCACCCTCGTCCTCGGCGCCACCGGCTTCATCGGGCGCTGGCTGGCCCTCGAACTCCTCACCCAAGGCGAACCCGTCGCCGTCGCCGTCCGCGGTGGCGCCGGCGGCCGGCGCGACACGGCCCTCCGCTCGTGGCTGCGCGCCCACGGCGCCGACGACACCGCCCTCACCACCGCCCTCACCACCGTCGCCACCGACCTGACCCACCCCGGCATCGGACTCGGCCCCGAGGACGACGCCCGCCTCGCCGAGGTCCGCGACGTCCACAACCTCGCCGCCCGCTACGAGTTCGGCCTCACCCGCGCCGAGGCCCACCCCGCCAACGTCGACGGCGCCCTGCACGCGCTCCGGTGGTCCGCCACCCGCCCCCGCCTGCGCCGCCACGTCCACCTCTCCGGCTACCGCGTCGGCCGCGACCCCCGGCCCCGCTACCCGTTCCCACCCCGCGAGACCGCCGCCCTCTACTCCCGGCTCGGCGCCTACGAAGCCTCGAAGCACCTCGGCGACGCAGCAGTGCGCGTGACGGCCGACCGACTCGGCGTCCCCCTCACGACCGTCAACCCGAGCAGCGTCATCGGGCACTCGGCCACCGGCGAGGCCGGCCAGTACCTCGGGCTCGCCCACGTCGTCCGGCAGCTCCACCGCGGCCGCCTCCCCCTGCTCCCCGGGACGCGGCGGACCTTCGTCCCGGTGGTCACGGTCGACCACCTGGCTCGCTTCCTCTCGGCCGTCCCCGCCCACGACCGCGCACCCGCCTCGTCCCACACCGTCCTGGATCCCGAGACCCCGGCCCTCCCGGACCTCATCGCCCTCCTCGCCACCCACCTCGGCGTCCGCCCACCACGCGGCTTCATCCCCGTCCCCGTCGTCCGCCTTCTCCCCCGGGCGCTCACCGGCGCGGACCCGGAGACCCTCACCTTTCTCTCCGAGGACCGCTACGACACCGCGTCCGCCGACGAGTTGGCCGCCACCATCGGCCTCACCCACCCGCCCGTCGAGGCCGCCATCCGCACCTGGGCCGCCCGCCTGGTCGCGGACGGCTTCGGAACCGCCGAATAGCGCGCCCGCGAGGCGAACGACCGAGTACGGTCGCTTGGTGAGCGCCGACCAGAGCGAACTGGCCCTGCCTGCAACGGATCTCGCGCAGGCCGCGCTGCGCCGCGCGAGGACCCTGCTCCCGGTGGCGATCTTCAACCACAGCCTGCGCACCTACCTCTACGGACGGCTCCTCGGCGAGCACTGCGGCCTGCGGCCGGACCGCGACTACGACGACGAACTGCTGTTCCTGGGCTGCGTCCTGCACGACAGCGGCCTCAGCGACGAGGGCGACGGCGACCAGCGGTTCGAACTGGACGGCGCCGACCTGGCCGTCCGCTTCCTGGCGGACCAGGGCGTGCCACCGGACCGGACGGACGTCGTGTGGGACGCGGTCGCGCTCCACACGGACCGGGAGATCGCCCAACGGAAGCGACCGGAGATCGCACTGGTCGCACTCGGCGCGGGCTTCGACCTGGGCGGCGGACCTGCCGCCCTCCCGGACGGCTACGCGGACCACGTCCACCGGACGCTGCCCCGGCTGCGCGCGGCGGCGGTCCTCCACGACAGCATCGTCGGCCAGGCCCTGAAGAAGCCGCACAAGGCGCCACCTTTCACGATGGCGGGCGAGCTCGTGCGCCAGGCGACAGGAGGAACCTGGCCGGCATGGGAGCAGCTTGCGCGATCGTCGGGCTGGAACGACTACGACGAACCCACCTCTGCGTAGGAGGAAGTCGGCGGGCCCGACTTCCGGCGCCGCCGGACCGGTGGTTGACGTCCCGGGACGCCTCGCCCTGCTGGCGTTTCGTCGGCTGCCAGGGTTCGGTGGCTTCGGCTTGGGGAGCGGCGGTCAGGAGGAACAGCGGGGACGGGGACAGGGTGGCGGTACTGGCCACTGCGGTGACGAATCTGCGCATGCGCATGGGGTGTGACGGCCCCTCGCCTGGTCGGCTGGCCGACCGTTCGGCTGTTCGGCTTTCCTGCACCGCATCGTCGCAACGGCCGGGCGGGCGGCGGCATCCCCTTGTTTCCGAGGTGTCAGGCGGCCGCCTCGAAGGCCAGGATCGTCCACCCCACGCCCGGGCGGCCGTGCAGGTCGGGCCGGGTGGTGCGGTGGAGGGGGTGGAGGCCGTGGGCGGCGGCCTGGGTGATCGTTTCCTCCGCCGGGACGTCGAACATGCGGCGGCCCGGCGGCACCGGGCCGTGGCGCAGCGACAGGATCACGCGGCCTCCGGGGGAGACCAAGCGGGCCAACGAGGCCATCGCGGGCGGGCGTTCGGCGGGGGCGAGGTGCATCCAGACGGCCGTCAGGAGGACGAGGTCGAAGCATCCCGCACCGAGCGAGGGCAGTTCCGGGAGGGCGTCGGAGACCCACCTGACGCCGGAGTCCCGGTGCAACTCCTCTCCGACGAGCCGGAGTTCGGGCGTCGGCTCGGCGGCGACCACCGAGTGGCCGAGGGCGGCGAGGGCCGCCGCGTCGCGGCCGGTGCCGGCGCCGACATCGAGGACGGTGGCGGGCGGCGCCGGGAAGAGGTGCAGCATCTCGCGGTGCACCTCGGCGAAGGTGACGCTCTCGTACTGGACGGCCAGCGCCTGCGCCTCGGCGCCGTACCCCGCAGTGCTGGCAAGCTCGTTGCCGGTCGGCTCGTTGCCGGTCAGCTCGTTCACAGGGCGCTCCGCATGACCACCGCGTCGCCGGCCGCCGCAGCGTCCGCGAAGAAGTCCCGCAGCTCCCGCAGGTCGGCGACCACCTCGGCGGCGAGGGCCTCGGACCACGGCGTCACGTAGCCGAGCGCGACGACCGTCCGCGCGAGCAGCGACTCCTGCTGGCGGACCAGCTCGCCGAGGGCCGAGCCGCGCAGGAACACCGAAGCGGCGGCGACCTGTTCGGGACGCAGCACGTGCACCTCGGGCTCCCCGGCCGGGCGCGGTGCGCCGCCGTGGAGGGGCAGGCGGGCGGCCGGGTCGGGGTGCAGGCCGTTCTCGGTGAGGGCGAGCGCCATCAGCCGCGCGGTGCGCCGTACGGCCAGGGCGAGCCCGGCGGCCGTCAGCTCGGCGAAGCCCGCGTCGTACCGGGAGGGGACGAGCGCGCCGAGTTCGGTCGGCGAGCTGGTGTTCACGGCCTGCCCGGGCAGGCGCCGCCAGACGTGGTCGCTCACCCGAACAGCCTAGCGCGACGGATCCTACCGGAAGGGAGGGCACAGGGCGCGAGGGCCCGGGCCGGGGCGGGACCGGGTCAGGCCTCGCCGGGGTGCCAGGCGGGCCACTCCCACGGGCGGTCGGCCCAGTGGACGCGCTCGGGGTCGTGGGGGTCGACGTCGGGGAAGAGCTGGTGGATCCGGGGCTCGAACTCCTCGGGGGCCAGCGGTTCCCAGCCGTGGCCCTCGAAGTGGACCAGCCGGTAGCGGCTGTCGGTGCGGAACTCCGCGACATCGACGAGGGGGCCGGACGTGCTGTTGGTCTCCATGCCCCCAATATGTGGCGCCGTGGCAATCCGCGCCCGTCCGGAACCCTCTTCCGGGTCATGTCCGCGCTTCGGCGCGCCCGTTGGGCCCGGTGGCTCGTTGAGCACGAAGCACGCCACGAACCGGGGGGTACCGGACGCAGGAGGACATCGACATGACAGGGCAGCCCAGCGGTGGGCAGTGGCAGTGGCCGCAGCAGGCCTGGCAGCCGCCGCCGGTCCCCGCGCCACCGCCGACCGGGCCCGCCTACACGTCCGTCCCCCCGCCGCCGCCCGACGTGCCGCCGCCGGCGGTGCCCGCCCCGACACGCTCGCGGTGGACGTGGGCGGCCGCGGCGCTGGGGACGGTGGCACTGATGGCGTCCGTCCTGGCGATGTGCGGGCCGGGGGCGGGCGACGACGTGTCCGTGGTGGCCCTGCCGCAGACGTCCTCGCCGTCGCCGTCCGTCCCGGCGGCGCCGAACCTGCGGCCGGTCTCGCCACCCGCGGTGACGCCGGCGCCGTCCCCGCTGCCCGCGCCGACCCCCGCGGGCGGCGAGTCGGCGAGTGCCGGTGGCACCGCGACCACTGCAGAGGAGGAGCCGCCGGCGGCGGCGGAACACACGCCGGGCCCCCACCCGAAGTCGGGCCGCGCCCCGCACACGACTCCCCACCCGGCCCCCGCCCCGGCGGCCTCCCCCGCCGGCCGGACCGGCCCACCGGCCGCCCCGCCGGCCCCGGGGCCGGGCTCACTCTGCGACCAGGCCGAACGCATCGGCCGCTGGCCCGCCGACTCGGAACAGGCCCGCCTCTGCCGGAACATCTACGGCTGAGGCCACAGGGCGTCGGGCACCGGGTCGGTCTCCGCCCCCGGTCCCCGGGGACCCGAGGCACGGCCGGCTCCGGCGCCACCTCACCCGGACGGCCGACCAGGCTCCGGGAGCACCACACCCCCGCTCTCAGCCCGCCCCAGCAGGGCCCGGTCCAGCCGTGGCGCCAGCACGCGGGCCAGCGTGTCCGTGATGTGGCCGGTGTCGCGGTACAGGACCACCCCCTCCAGGACCGCCGGGCAGTCGGGACCGCTGCCCGGGCACAGGAGCGGGCCGACGTCCACCACCCGGACGCCGTACCGCACCGCCAGGCCGCCGTCGAGCATCGGGTCGGGCTCGAAGGCGGTGGCGCGGGGGAAGGAGCAGGCGTCGGAGCGGCCGTCGGAGGCGGCGAGGCAGGTGGGGACGTCCTTGCCGGCCATCGGGGTGTCGCCGAGGTAGGCGAGGGGGGCGCCGGTGGCGGCGAGGCGGTCGAGGGTGCGGGTCCAGCCGCGGGCGCGTTCGTCCTGGCTGCCGTAGCGGTTGAGGCCGGCCATGAGGATCAGGCGTGGCTCGGGGCCGGTGGCGAGCCGGGTGAGGGTGTTCTCGCGCCAGCGGTCGCACTCGTCGAAGGTCCGGCCGAGGACGTCGTTGCGCACGGTGAGGGTGGCCAGCGGGCAGCCGGGTTTGACGAGGACCTCCAGGGCCCAGTGCCGCTGTTCGGCGATGGCGATGCCGGCCGAGATCCACTGGCCGGCGTGCGAGTCGCCGAGGAGGACGACGCGGTCGGGGCTGTTCTCGGCGCCGAAGAGGCAGCGCGGGCTGGTGTCGGCGTTGAGCGGGATCTCGCAGCCCTTGCCGGGTGGGAAGTCGACGCGGGCGCGCGCGAGCGACGGGGTGAGCCCGGTGAGGCGCGTGCCGGGGGCGAGCAGGGCGGGCCCGTCGACGGCTCCGGCCGGGGCGAGGGCCGGGGTGTCGGCGGTGCCGAGGGCGCGGACGGTGCCGCCGCCGAGGGTGAGGCCGGCGATCAGCGGGATGACGAGCGCGCTGGCACCGACGGCGAGCCCGCGGCGCGGCGCCGGGCTGCCGGCGTATCGCAGGGGGTGCTCGACGAGCCGCAGGGTGAGCCAGGCGGGCAGGGCGGCGGCCGCGACGAGGACGAGCTGGACGGGCCAAGGCAGCGTGCCGTACCGGGCCTGGGCGATGGTCAGCACCGGCCAGTGCCAGAGGTACCACGCGTACGAGAGGCGCCCGGCGGCGCGCAGCGGGCGGGTGGCGAGGAGCCGTCCTGCGGTCGGCGCACCTGCGGTCAGCGCTCCCGCGTCCGGCGTACCCGCGCCCCGCGCTCCGGCGTCCCGCACGCTGCCCGGGCCCGCGAGGAGGACGGCGGCGGTGCCGAGCACCGGCAGGAGGGCGGCGGTGCCGGGGAACGGCGTGGTGCGGTCGTACAGGACGACGGGAGCGACGACGGCCGCGAGGCCGGCCCACCCGACGATCCGCAGTGCCCACCCACGAGCGCCGAGCACCCCGCCGAGCAGGGCCGCGAGCGCCCCCGCCGCGAACTCCCAGAGCCGGCCGGCGGTGGAGAAGTACGCGAGCGGCGCCGAGGTCTGCGTCCACTGGACGCACAGCACCAACGACGCCGCTCCGACGCCCGCCGTCACGACGGCGACGGCGGCGGTGCGGCGGCGGCCGTGCAGGTGGCGGGCGAGGCCGAGCAGCAGGACGCCCCACAGCAGGTAGAACTGGTTCTCGACGCCGAGCGACCAGAAGTGCTGGAGCGGGCTCGGGTCGCGCCCGGCGGCGAGGTAGTCGGTCTGCCGGCCGACGAACCGCCAGTTGGCGTACTGCCCGGCGGCGGCGATCAGGTCGCGGGCGAGGTCGGTGCCGCGCAGCGGGTCGAGCAGGACGCCGCCCGCCACGGCGGTGGCGACGAGGACGACGGCGGCGGCGGGCAGGATGCGGCGGGCGCGGCGGGCGAGGAAGTCGAGGAGGCCGAGCGGGCCGCCCGAACTCCCCAGCAGCAGACCGGTGATGAGGAATCCGGAGATGACGAAGAAGACGTCGACGCCGACGTAGCCGCCGGTGAGGCCGGGCACGGCGGCGTGGTAGGCGAGGACGGACAGGACGGCCACGCCGCGCAGTCCCTCGACGTCGGGCCGGAAGGCGCCACGCTTGCGGGGCGCGTCGGCGACAAGGACGGCGGCTGGGGCGGGATCGGAAGGAACGGGCCGCTCGACCCGGACGACACCGGGGAGCAGGTTCTCGGAGGCGGACGAGGTCGGCGGTTCGGCGCTCGCCGGTGGTACGGCCGTCGGCACGGCGGGGCTCCTTGCTGGGCAGGCAGCGGGGGTCGGGGGCCGCCGGGCCGATGGGGCGGCCGGGCGGCGGGTCCGCGCCGGTGGGGCGACGCGCAAGGAAACGACGGAGCGGGGGAAGCGGTCAGAAGACCAGCGGGTCGGCCCAGCCGGACGCCAGCAGGCCGCAGAGCAGCAGCACGGCGGTGACGGCGACGGCCTCGGCCCGGCCGAAGCCCGGGTCGGTGCGGCGCCGCGCGGGCGGGGCGAGGTCGGCGCCGGCGGCTCCGTTGCCGCCGCGCAGCAGGGGCCACAGGGCCCTGATGAGCGGGATCATCGTGTAGGCGGTGAGCGTGAGGAGCGCGGTGAGCGCCCAGTAGGGCCGCCAGCCGTGCAGCGCGACGGCGCGGACGAGTCCGGCCGCGCCCGCGAGGACGACGAGCCCGAGCCAGCCGACGCCCATCCGGGCGACGGTCCGGGCGAGCGAACCGCCGCGCGACACCGCGCCGGTGGGCACCCAGTCGGCGCTGCGGCGGCGCAGCGCGTGCGCGATGGCGACCACGTGGCAGAGCCCGCCGAGGAGTTGGACGCGGGTGACCTCGAAGCGCCAGCGGGTGCGGGACATCGCGGGCAGCAGGACGAGGGCGACCCAGATCGGCGGCAGGAACGGCAGGACCTGCCAGGGCTCGATGTCGTCCGGGGCGAAGAACAGCATGATCAGGGCGGGCAGCGGCACGGCGAAGACGTTCACCGCGCTCGTCACGTAGCCGAGGATGCCGTTCCAGAAGCAGAGCCGCGCGGAGCGGGGCAGCGGTCCCCGGCGGAAGTCCGGGTCGCGGACGAGGGCCAGGGAGCCGAGGCACCAGCGGTACTGCTGGCTGATGAAGGCGGGCAGGCCGGTGGGCGACATGCCCTTGGCGACCAGGGCGGGCACGTACCGGGTGGTCCACCCGGCGCGGGCGAGCGAGAGGCCGGTGTAGAGGTCCTCGCTGTGGTCGATCTCCGCGAAGCCGCCGACGCGCGCCAGCGCGGCGCGGCGGTAGAGGGCGTTGGTGCCGCAGCACACGGTGCCGTCCTGCGCGTCCCGGGAGGGCTGGATCCAACGGTAGAAGATCTCCTGGGTGGCTCCTGCGGCGCGTTCGAGCCAGGACATGTCGGGGTCCGTGTCGAAGCACTGCGGGCTCTGCACGATGCCGACCCCGGGGGTGTCGAGGTAGGGCACCAGGTGGTGCAGGAAGTCGGGGCGCGGGCAGAAGTCGGCGTCGAGGACGGCGATGATCTCCCCGTCGCCCTCGGCGAGGCCGTGGTTGAGGTTGCCGGCCTTCTTGAACCGGCCGCGGTCGGGCCGGGCGCGGTAGCGGAAGCCGTAGGACTCGGCGAGTTCGCGCACCTCGGGGCGGGCGGCGTCGTCGAGGACGAGGACGGTGAGTTCGCCGGGCCAGTGCACGGCGGCGGTGTACCGGTAGGCGTTGTCGAGGACGGCCAGCGGCTCGCCCGCGGTGGGCAGCAGCAGGTCGACGCCGGGGTGGTGGGCGGGCCGCCGGGCGCGGACCAGCAGGTCGTGCGAGTCGCGCGTGTAGCGGCGGGCGCGCTGGCCGTCCGCGAGCGAGAGCAGCCAGGTGGCCGCGTTGAGGACGGTGAGCAGGAGGAAGGGCCAGAGCAGCGGACGGCTCAGGGCGAACAGACCGAGTGTGACGGTGGCTCCGGCGTAGGAGAGCGTGGCGCAGAGCGGTACCCAGCGGCGTTGCGGGCCGAAGTACCAGTAGAGCTCGTCGTCGTCGGGCGGTGCCGGCAGGCGGTGGTCGCCGGATCGGCGGGAGTCGGGAGTCCGGCGCGGGCCGGTGTCGGGTGCGGGCATGGCGGTGCCATGGAGTACGGGCATGCGGAATTGGCCCCCTGGGAGTGGGACGGAACGTCGGCCGTTCGAGCCCAGGGTCTCACATTGGCCTAGACCAATCATGAACGAGGCGTGACATCTCCGCATCGGCACTGGTCAGCGACTTTGACGGCGCGTCACCTCCGGGCGCACTCCGGGGATCACGGATCCGAACACCGGACAACGCCCCCGGCCGTGCCTCGTGGGCAACGTCCGGGGGCGTCGGTGCCGTGACCACTCCTCGGGAAGGACGGTCAGATCTCCTTCGTCAGCGTCTCGAAGCGCAGGTCGTCACGGCGCGGGATGCCGAAGCGCTCGTCGCCGTACGGGAACGGGGTGTAGACGCCGGTCCGGCGGTAGCCGCGGCGCTCGTACCAGGCGATGAGGTCGGCGCGCTGCTCGATCACCTTCATCTCCAGCACCGTGACGCCCCACTCCTCCCCCGCGAGCCGCTCCGCCTCGGCCAGCACGGAACGGCCGAGGCCGCCGCCCTGGAGGCCGGGGCGCACCGAGAACATGCCGAAGTAGGCGTGGCCGGCGTGCCGTTCGAGCTGGCAGCAGGCGAGCAGCTCGCCGTCCTGCTCGGCGACCAGGACGACGCCGTCGGGGTCGCCGACCGCCTCGGCGACGGCGACGGCGTCGGTGCGCTGGCCGTCCAGCAGGTCGGCCTCGGTCGTCCAGCCGGTGCGGCTGGAGTCGCCGCGGTAGGCGGACTCGACGAGGGCGACGAGCGCGGGCACGTCGGCGACGGTCGCCGGGCGGAAGACGGGCTGCTGGGCGGTGTCGGTCATGGGGGCGGTCCTTCCGCTTGCTCTGGTCTGTCGCGATCAGCCCGGGTGGGGCGGCCTTGCGGGCATCGTGCCACAGCCGCGGCGACCCCTGACCGGCCGGCCGGGGCGAACCGGGGGCGACGAGCGGGAGGCGCACGGGCAACGGGCGGACGTCAGGGGCCCGCGGTGTCACCCCGCCACACGTGGCGGCGGTTCAGGATGTGGCCCCGGCGTCTGGTCCTCCTGGCGAGCACATGGCTACTCTGCTCCCCGGCCGGGCCAACTCCCCGCCGCACCGGCCCCATTGGGCCACCACGCACCGGACCAGAGGAGTGTTCATGTCCAGCACTTCCCGCTCCGCCAGATCCATCACGACCCGCCGCCGCACCACGCCGGCCGTGCTCGCCGCGACGGTCGCGCTCGTCGCGGGCGCGACCGCACCGGCGTACGCGGACGATCCCGCGCCCGCACCCGCCGCCGCACCCGCCGGCCGCGGCGACCACCCCGAGCTCGACTTCGCCGGCTCCACGGTCGCCGCCCACGAGGGCGACGGTGCCGACCCGGCCGCGATCCGCTCGCTCGCCGTCACCCAGACCGCCGGCATGGACGTCTCCAGCTGGCAGGGCAGCGTCGACTGGGCCACCGCCGCCGCCCACGGCGCCGACTTCGCCTACATCAAGGCGACCGAGGGCACCACGTACCGGAACCCGTCCTTCGCGCAGCAGTACAACGGCTCCTACGACGCCGGGCTGATCCGCGGCGCCTACCACTTCGCGCTGCCGGACCGCTCCTCGGGCGCCACCCAGGCCAACTTCCTGGTGGACCACGGCGGCGGCTGGTCCGCCGACGGCGTGACGCTGCCGCCCGCGCTCGACATCGAGTACAACCCGTACGGCGCGACCTGCTACGGGCTGAGCCAGGGCGCCATGGTCGCCTGGATCCACTCCTTCAGCGACACCGTCCTCGCCCGCACCGGCCGGTACCCGACGATCTACACCACGACCAACTGGTGGACCCAGTGCACCGGCAACAACGGTGACTTCGGCGCCACCAACCCTCTCTGGACAGCCCGCTACTCCAGTTCGCCCGGCACCCTGCCGAACGGCTGGAGCTACCAGACCATCTGGCAGTACGCCTCCTCCGGCACCTTCCCCGGCGACCAGGACCTCTTCAACGGCGCCTACGACCGCCTCCAGGCCCTCGCCAACGGCTGACGCGCGAAGGGGAGCCCCCGGCGGGACCGTGGGCTCCCTCGCGGCGTGCTCAGCGCGGGTCGACGAGCTCCTGGGCGAAGACCGTCCCGAGCGGCTCGGGGCCCACGTACTGCTGGCAGTTGCACTGGCGGGCCTCGAACTGCACCGGGCGGCGCTCGGCGTCCCACGCGGTGGGCGCCTCGACCTCCTCGTGGCAACGGCCCTGCTTGTCGTGCTTGGCCAGGTGGTGCGTGCAACCGCAGACCGGCTCCGGCGGCCGCGTGGCCGCCTCCAGCGCGGCCTGCTTCCGGTCGGCCGCCTCCAGCAGCTCCAGCTTGCGCTCGTGGCGCGTCTTCAGGGCCCGGCGGGCGTCCTTGACGATCCACCCGCCGCCGTACAGCACTGCCGGCAAGACCCACCACGCGATGTCGTACATCGACCCATCCCCCGTCGTCCCCGAATCACCCCTCTCGGGGTTCCGCCGCACATCGTACGCCTGACCTGCGCCGGAGGATCCCACGAGGACTGGGGCCGGTCCTCGAACCCCCGCCCGCCGTGCGGCGTCCGGGCGGCCGACGGGGGTCCGACGACAGACCCCGGGGTCAGCGGATCACCGGGAGCACCGCGGCGTCCGAGCGGCCCGAGGCCGCCTCGATGAACGCGACCGGGTCGGCCACCTCGGCGAGCAGTGCGCGGACCGCGTGCAGGGCGGCGTCAGCGGGCGGCGGACCGCCGACGGCCGCGATCAGGTCGAGCAGGTGGACCGTCGCCTCCATGAGCGCCACCTCGGCCAGCGCGCCGATCCGCACGGCGCCGAGGATCGGGTGCGCGGCGACGGTGTCCGGAGAGAGGTCCGCGTAACCGGCCAGCGCGGCCGGGCCCTCGACCTCGAAGCGGGCGATCAGCCCGGCCGGGTCGGTCTCGGCGGCGGCTTTCTTGGCGCCTTCGGCGACCTGCCCGGCGGCGGTGTGGGCGAGGCCACCGGGCTGGTTGAAGAAGCGCAGGACGGCGGCGGCGGACTCGACCTCCGCCGGGCCGTCGACGACGGCGGCGCGCAGCTGTCCGAACGATTCGGCGGTGGGGGCGACGTGCGCGAACAGGTCCAGGACCGTCCAGTCCGGCAGCCGGGTCGGCCGGGCCCACGCCTCGGCGTCCAACCCCTTGCCGCGTTCCGCCCAGGAGAGCCACGCCTCGGCCAACACCTCGGTCGTGGGGGCGATGTGACGGGTCATTCGGTCTCCTCCGGGAGGGGCGCGGACAACGTCCGTCCACCGTAACCGAACGGCTCGGAAAACCGGTTCCCGGGTGGGCACTTGGAGTCCGAGGATCGGGGCACGACCAGGACCTCCGCCCGCCCGCTGCCGCCGACCCCCGCAGCCCGACCGCCCCGGGTCCAGCAGCGGCGCCGTCACCCCCGGAGGCCCGACCGCTCCCACGCGTGAGCGCCGAGCTCGTCCCAGGGGCCCCTCGCCGGCTGCGGCATCGCCGTGTTCGTCGCCGCCGCGTTCGCGGCCTCCGCAGCCGGCAGCTCCCGCTCGCCACCGGCGGGGCGCTGCCGGACCGGGCCGCGCCTCCTCGTGCGTGCGGGCTGATCCCGCCGGAGCGGCCTGAAGTCTCTTGTTCCTCCCGATTCGGAGCAATTCATCCGATTCGGTAGCACATTTACCTTGTATCCTGGACTCACATCCCCTGGACACCCCTCGGTATCCCCCCACCGCGGAGGAGTGCGGACATGGCCGACCAGGACGAGCAGGACGAGCAGGACGCGCCCGGGCAGGACGGCCGCGACAGGGAGGCGCCGACCTCCGGCCGCCCCGAGAAGCGGCCGCGGCTGAACCGTCCGCTGGTGCTCCGCACGGCCGTCGCGCTCGTCGACCGCGAAGGGCTGTCGGCGCTCACCATGCGGCGCCTGGCCGGGGAGCTCGGCGTCGAGTCCATGGCCCTCTACCGCTACACCCCCGGCAAGGAAGCCCTGCTCGACGGACTGGTCGAGGCCTACTTCGCCGAGGTCAACGAGCGCCTGCGCGGCTCGGCACAGACCCCCGAGCCCGGCTGGCGCGCCGAACTGCGCCGCATCGCGCGCACGTTCGCCGCGGTCGCGCACGCCCACCCCGAGATCCTGCCGCTCGTCGCCACCCGCCCGCTCGCCATACCGATGTCCCGCCGGCCCGCCTCCCAGCTCGACCTCACCGAGCACATCCTCGCCGTCCTCGGCCGGGCCGGCTTCGACGACGCCGCCGCCCTCACCGTCTACCGCTCCTTCGTCGCCTGGAGCCTCGGCAGCATGCTCGTCGACAAGCGCCAGGTCGTCGACAACGCGGCCGAGCCGGACCCGGCGCTGCGCCTGGGCCTGCACCGGCTGTCCGCCGTCGAGTACCCCCGGCTGCGCGCGCTGGTGCCCCGGTTCGCGGACTTCGACGACGAGGCGGAGCTGCTGGCCGGCCTGGACGGCCTGCTCGACCGGATGCCCCCGGCCCCGCTTGACGGGTTCTACGGCGGCGGCGCATCCTGAGGATACGAGGTACACGTCGGACATATCCCCCGCGCCCGGAAGAGGCCGCCATCATGTCCGCCGTTCCCAACGAACCACTCCCGAACGACATCCTCCGCGTCCGCCTCACGGCCAGGGACGCGGACGCCCTGCGCGCCCTGCTGCGCGAGCTCCGCCCGGACACGGGCGGCCGCCCCGGCGTCGAGGCCGACGGCAGCGTCGGCATCGACGCGTACGTCCCGGAGGAGCGGATCCCCGCCCTCGAGCGCGAAGGCATCACGGTCACCAGGACCGGCAACGCCAGCGCCGAGGGCCGGGCCGCCCAGGCCGAGGTCGGCACCGGCAACCGGTTCGCCGGCGGCGCCGTGCCGCGCGGCCTGGCCGCCAAGCTCCCCGGCTGACCGGGGAGGAGAGCCGTCATGCCGTACCTCAACATCGCCGAGGTCGAGTCCGCGGTGACCGCACTGGCCACCTCCTACCCGGGCCTCACCGAGCTCGTCACCCTGCCCGAGGCCTCCGTCGAGGGCAGGACCTCGCACGCCCTGAGGATCACCACCGACCCGCAGGCCCGCAAGGACTGCGTCCTCATGATCGGCGGCGTGCACGCCCGCGAGTGGGGCAGCTGCGAGATCCTCGTCCACCTCGCCGCCGACCTCCTGGAGGCCCACCAGGGCGGCACCGGCCTGGCCTACGGCGGCTGCCACTACACCGCCGACCAGGTGCAGGTGCTGCTCCACCGCCTCGACCTCGTGCTGTTCCCGCTCGTCAACCCGGACGGCCGGCTGCACAGCCAGACCGTCGACCCGATGTGGCGCAAGAACCGCAACCCGGCCTACGGCGGCGCCAGCCGGGATCCCGCCTGCGTGGGCGTCGACATCAACCGCAACTACGACTTCCTCTTCGACTTCGCCACCGCCTTCGCCCCGACCGCCACCCCGCAGGTGTCGGCCAGCCCGTGCGACCCGCAGGTGTACGCGGGACCGAGCGCCTTCTCGGAGCCCGAGACCCGCAACGTGCGCGCGCTGCTGGACCGTTACCCCGGCACCAGGTGGCTCGTCGACGTGCACAGCTACTCCGAGGACATGCTGTACAACTGGGGCGACGACGAGAACCAGTCGGCCGACCCCTCGATGAACTTCCGCAACCCGGCCTACGACCACACCCGCGGCCTGCCCGGTGACGTGACCTACGCCGAGTACATCGAGAAGACCGACGCCGACAGCGCCGTGCTGCTCGCCGAGCACTTCTGCCAGGCGGTCGCCGGCGTGCGCGGCCGCACCTACAAACCCGAATCGGGCTTCCACCTCTACCCGACCAGCGGGACCAGCGACGACTACGCGTTCGCCCGGCACTTCGTGAACCCCGACCGGGGCAAGGTGCTCGGCTTCACCGTCGAGTGGGGCACGAGCTTCCACCCGCCGTGGGCGGAGATGGAACGGATCGTCCTCGACGTGGACGCCGGCCTCGTCGGCTTCTGCCTGGCCACCGCGTAGACGTCCGGGCGTCCGGAGGAGGCACGCTCACCACACAGACCACAGTGCCCGACAGCTGGGTGCCCGCCACGAACGCTCGTGGCGGGCACCCGGGTTGTGGGCCGGGCAGGAGATCAGGCGGCCCGGTGGAAGAAGAACGGGTCGATCGACACCGGCACGCCGGGCGTGCCGTCGACGTCGAGCAGCCGGTGGGTGGTGAAGTCGGCGTTGCGCTGGTAGCTCACGCCCACCGGGAAGTTGGCGTTGTCGGGGGTGTTGTTGCCCGAGAAGATGCCGTAGAAGTCGGCGCCGACCGCGAGCAGCCGGATGTAGTCGCCGAGGTAGGGAAGTCCGACGGCCTGCGGCACGTCGGCGGGGGCCTGGTGGAGCACCGTCGTCTCCGGCGCGCTCCTCCAACTGTCGGCGGTGGTCTCCAGGATCGTCGTCCACTGGTTGTCGGCGAACTTCTGGTAGGCCAGGCCGATCACGCCCTGGGAGTTGACGGCCAGCGCCGGGTTCTTCACGTCGGTGAGGTCGTCGCGGGTCTTCGCCCAGCTCTGGCCGCGGTCGGTCGAGCGCCGGACGTGCAGGGTGTTGTCGATGCCCTTCGGTCCGCCGACACGGTCGCACCAGGCGATCCACACGTTGTTCGCGTCCGTCGGATCGACCGCGATCGTGAGGTCGCCGCCCATGCGCTCCTGGCCCATGCCGCCGCCGAACACCACGAAGCAGCCGGTCGCCACCCGCTGCCCGGGAGTGCTGTCGGTGGCGTCCTTGAGGTCCTGGAACGGGTCGGTTCCGGCGGCGGCGCTGTCGTCGCGGGTGACGACGACGTCGAAGGTGACGTCCGAGACCTGCTGACTGACGGCCTTGTCCGTCGTCCAGCTCTCGAACGCCGCGTAGACCGTGCCGTCGGGGTGCAGGGCCAACCGGACCGGCGGGCCGTCCTGCTGCGCCGGGGTGCGCCGCTCGATGCCGGCCGGCGCGAAGCCGGCCGGTCCGGCGGCCGCCCTGGCATCGCCCGAGACGTCGACGGTGGCCGTCCTCGGGCTCGGCGGGTTGTGGGCGAAGTTGTTGTTGCCGATGAAGACGCGGTCGCGGTCGCCGCCGTCGCCGGCGACGGTGTCGGCGACGACCCAGGGCTGGTCCACCGGGTCCCGGTTGACGAGCACCTTCATCGGCGCGGTCGAGGTGACGGACGGCGTGCGGAGGATCTGCAGGATCGTCCTGTCCTGCAGGAAGGCGGCCACGCCGTTCAGGATCCCCGCGTACAGGGTGCCGCCGCGGTCCGCGAAGGCCACGGTGATGTCGCCGGTGCCGAACCCGTGCCCCTGGATGGCGCCTCCGCCGGGGACGATCGTGTTCAGCGACCAGGTGGCGCCGCCGTCCGTGGACACGTAGACGGGGGCGGACTTGCCGTGCAGCGGGGCGGGGGTGAACGCCGTCGCCACCATCTCGGCGGGCTTCTCGGGGTTGACGGCGAGGAACGGCTCGGAGTCCTGCTCGGACTCGCCGCTCAGCGACTTGGGAGTGATGTTGACGACAGTGAACCTGGGCATGCCGGCTCACATCCCTTCGCGCAGCGCGGCGAGCCGGTGCGCCGGCTGGTAGTCGTCGGCGTCCCGCAGCGCGTACGGCGCCAGCTGCTGCCGATCGCCCTCGGTGGCGTGCAGGATCCACAGTCCCGCCTGGCCGGCCCTCGGCTTCGGGACGTGGTTCCAGTGGCGGTCGCGGCTGTTGGGGTACAGCACGGAGACGCTGTCGGCGGAGATCGCGCCGTGCTCCACGTGCTGGACGTCCAGCGTGGCGCGCCACCAGTCGGGGTCGTGCTCGGAGTAGTGGCCTGAGCCGTCGATCCGCTCCAGGCCGGACACCGTGCCGAGCAGCACGGCGTCCGCCTCCCGGGCGTGCGTGGCGAGGTCCTGCCGGTGGATCCGGCGCAGCACGGCGGAGAACGGCATCTCGTCCGCGGTCGTCGCCGCGAGGGCGACGTGCGGGCGGACGGCGTGGGCGGGCAGGCGGCCGACCTCGCTGACGGCGAGGCCGCTGCCGTAGTACAGGCCCTCGGTGAAGAACGCGGCCGAGTCGCCGACCGCGAGCGGGGCGGCGTCGGCCAGCAACTGCACGGTGACCTGGCTGCCGGCGAGCCGCCGGAACGCGTCGGGCGCGTGCAGGACGTGGTCGACCTTGATGACGGCGGTGTGCTCGTCGGCCGGAAGACCGGGCAGCGGGGTGCCGCCGGTGCGGGTGACCGTGCCGAGGAAACTCAGCGGGGTACGCCGGACGAGGTCCGTGAGCTCGCCGGGCGGCACCGCGGGGGCTTCGGCCGGTGTGGGATCGGTCATGGCGATCCTCCTTCGGTGGCGCGGTCAGCGCGCGGCGCGGGCGGCGGACGGGTGCGTCCGGCGCCACTCGGTCCGCGCGCCGAAGGCGCAGGCGGCGGTGACGGCCGCGGCGAGCGCGACGACGAGCCACTCGGCGGCGCCGCTGCCGGCGTCCGGGTCGACGCCGAGCAGGGTCTCGATCCACTGCGGCCACACCAGGGTGATCAGGAACAGCAGCCCGGAGAGGCTGCCGAGGGCGGTCTCCAGCCAGAAACGGAGCCGGACCGTGTTCATTCTCGTGTTCGTACTCGTGTTCGTGTGCTGGGCGCGTTGGATGGGCATCACTGCGCCCCCCTTCTCCAAACGCCCGGGTCGGCTGCGCACGCCGTCGTGACCGACCGGCCGGGCCGGCCCGGGTCGGGGGATGTTCTGCTCGGGGTCTGCTCGGGGTTCTGCTTCGGGTTCTGCTTCGGGATCGCGTGGGAGTTCGCCGGTCCCGGCGGTGCTGCGGCGTCGGGCCATGGCACCAGGGGTGGCGATGTACACCTGCGATGTAGAGCTACGAGGCACACGTACTTCGTATACGAGTCTGCGCGCCGTCGAAGACAGGGTCAAGGGCGGGCGGGACGGGCCCGACGGCTCACACCTGCGCGCCGAGCATCCGGAGCACCAACTCACCGTAACGGCGGCCGAGTTCCTCGGGCGTCTCGGTGCTGCGGTCGGTGTACCAGCGGGACACGTCGATGCCGAGCGAGGTGACGGCGCGCGCGGCCGTGCGCACCTCGGAGACGGTGAAGGCGCCTGCCGCGACGCCCTCCTCGATCAGCGCGCTCACCTCGCGCTCGATGTCCAGGCGCAGCGCGGCGACGACGGCATAGGCGTCCTCGGGCAGCGCGTGCAGCTCGTAGTTGACCACCCGGCCGACCATCCGGCCCCGCGCGTGCCAGGCGCTGAACTCCTCGACCAGCCGCCGCATCCGCTCCGCCGGCTCCCCCTCGCCCGCCGCCGTCCGCCGGACCAGCGCCAGCGTCGCGGCGTGCCCGGCCTGGCTGATCTCGGCGAGCAGCGCGGCCTTGGACGGGTAGTGGATGTACAGCGCGGCCGGGCTCATCCCCGCGGCGGTGGCGATGTCGCGGGTGGTGGTGGCGTGGAAGCCGCGCTCGGCGAAGGACTCGACGGCGGCCTGGAGCAGCCGGTACGCCGCCTCGGGGCGGGAGTCGGTGCCGCCGGTCGGGGCGGGCCAGAGGTCGGCGATGGGCGTGCTGGTCATGGCGTCATCCTCGCATCATCGTCGCCGGGAGCTCGTACGGGCATTCGCGCGGGGTGCCCCGACCGGCCCGGGCGGCCCGGGCGGGCTGTTGACAGGCTCCCCCACCGACACCATGCTGAGCAAGCGCTTAGTCAGCGCTCCTCTCACCGTTGATCCTCCCGTCGAACCGCGCGAAAGGCAGGACCCTCCGTGGTGCACTCCTTCAAGGGCAAGGTGGCCGTCGTCACCGGATCGAGCCGGGGCATCGGCCTCGGGATCGCGCGCGAGCTGGTCGCCCGTGGGGCCAGGGTCTGCCTGACCGCCCGCACCCCCGAACCGCTCGCCGAGGCCGTCCGCGACCTGGGCGGCCCGGAGAACGCGATCGCCGTCGCCGGCAAGTCCGACGACCCGGCTCACCAGGAGGAGGCCGTCACCCGCACCCTGGAGGCCTTCGGACGGCTCGACCACCTCGTCAACAACACCGGGATCAACCCGGTCTACGGCCCGGTGCTCGACACCGACGCGGACGCCGCCGCCAAGATCCTCGCCGTCAACGTGCTCGCCCCGCTCGCCTGGACCCGCCGGGCGCACGCCGCGTGGATGGGCGAGCACGGCGGGTCGATCGTCAACGTCGCCTCCGTCGCGGGCATCCGCGCCTCCCTCGGCATCGGCATGTACGGCGTCAGCAAGGCCGCGCTGATCCGCCTCACCGCGGAGCTCGGCGCCGAGCTCGGCCCGCAGGGGATCCGGGTCAACGCCGTCGCCCCCGCCGTCGTCAAGACGAAGTTCGCCGAGGCGCTGTACGAGGGGCGCGAGGAGAAGGTCGCCGCCAAGTACCCGCTGGGCCGCCTCGGCGTGCCCGAGGACATCGCCGGCGCCGTCGCCTTCCTGCTCTCCCCCGACGCCGGGTGGATCACCGGCCAGACCGTCGTCCTGGACGGCGGCGTGACGCTGGGCGGTGGGATGTGAGCCCCTCCGCAGCCGCCGACGTCGATTTCGTGGGACAGGGCGTCGTCGTCACCGGCGCCGGACGCGGCATCGGCGCCGCCCTCGCGACGGCCTTCGCCGAGGCCGGCGCGCACGTCGTGGTCAACGACCTGGACGCGGACGCCGCAGGCGCCGTCGCCGCCCGGATCGGCGGCACCGCCCTGCCCGGCGACGCGGCCTGCGCCGACGGTCTCGCCGAGCTGGTCGGGCGGGCCCGGGAGGCCGTCGGCGAGATCGACGTCTGGTGCGCCAACGCGGGCGTCGCCCCGATCGGCGGCGCCGACGCGCCCGCCGCGGCCTGGGCCAGCGCGTGGGAGGTCAACGTCCTCGCCCACGTGCGGGCCGCCGACCTCCTGCTCCCGCGCTGGCTGGAGCGCGGCCGGGGGCGCTTCCTCGCCACCGTCTCCGCCGCCGGACTGCTCAGCATGCTCGGCTCGGCCCCGTACGCCGTCACCAAGCACGGCGCGCTCGCCTTCGCCGAATGGCTCTCCGCGACCTACCGCCACCGCGGCATCCAGGTCCACGCGCTCTGCCCGCAGGGCGTGCGCACCGACATGCTCACCGGCACCGGCGCCGTCGGCGAGGCCCTGCTCGCGCCGACCGCCCTCGACCCCGAGGACGTCGCCGGGGCGGCCCTCACCGCCCTGCGCGAGGACCGCTTCCTGATCCTCCCGCACCCCGAGGTCGCCGACTACTACCGCGCCCGCGCCACCGATCCGGACCGCTGGCTGGGATCGATGAACCGGCTCCAGCAGGGCCTCGAGAGGAGCAACGCGCTGTGAAGGCCTGGCAGGTGAGCGAGCTCGGCGAGCCGCTCGACGTGATGAAGCTGGTCGAGGACGTCCCCCAGCCCGCGCCCGGGCCGGGGCAGTTGCTCGTCCGGGTGCGCGCGGCCGCCGTCAACTTCCCCGACGCGCTGATGGTCCGCGGTCACTACCAGGTGCGCCCGCCGCTGCCGTTCACACCCGGCGTCGAACTGTGCGGCGAGGTCGTCTCCGGCGCCCGGCGCGGCGAGCGGCTGATCGGCAACCCCGTGCTGCCGCACGGCGCGTTCGCCGAGTACGCGCTGCTCGACGCCGCCGCCGCGTTCCCCGCCCCCGACGCCCTGGACGACGCCGAGGCGAGCGCGCTGCACATCGGCTACCAGACCGCCTGGTTCGCCCTGCACCGCCGCGCCCGGCTGCGCGCCGGCGAGACGCTGCTGGTGCACGCGGCGGCGGGCGGCGTCGGCAGCGCGGCCGTCCAGCTCGGCCGCGCCGCCGGGGCCCGGGTGATCGCCGTCGTCGGCGGCCCGGCCAAGGCGGAGGCGGCCCGCGCGCTCGGCGCCGACGTCGTCGTGGACCGGACGGCCGAGGACTTCGTCGCCGTCGTGAAGCAGGTGACGGACGGCCGCGGCGCCGACGTCGTCTTCGACCCGGTCGGCGGCGACGCCTTCACCGGCTCGACGAAGTGCATCGCCTTCGAGGGCCGGATCGTCGTGGTCGGCTTCGCCGCCGGGCAGATCCCGGCACCCGCGCTCAACCACGCCCTGGTGAAGAACTACGCGATCCTGGGCCTGCATTGGGGCCTCTACAACACGCACGCCCCGCAGACCGTCCAGGCGGCGCACGAGGAGCTCACCAAGCTGACCGAGGCGGGCGTCGTCCGCCCGCTGGTCAGCGCCCGCCTCCCGCTCGCGTCGGCCGCCGAGGCGGTGCAGCGGGTGGCGGACGGGCGGAGCGTGGGGCGCCTGGTCGTCCTCGGTGGTTAGCCCGCGGCGATGACGTCCAGCGCCGGGCGGGGCGGGCGGCCGAGGAGGGCGGCGAGGTCACCCGGGGCGCCCGGACCGGCCAGGAAGCCGTGGGCGATCGCCGAGTAGGTGCCCACCACCATCGGCACCTGGAAGTCCAGCGCGTCCGAGGCCGCCACCGCCGCCCTCGTCCCGGCGAGGGTGGCGGGGCGGTACTCGGCGCCGGTCGCCGCCGCGAGGTCCGCTCCGCCGATCGCCCGCTCCCCCACCAACTCGTACGTCCGGCCGGCGTGTTCGGCGGGTGCGAGGGCCACGCCGACCG
The DNA here is from genome assembly GCF_036322405.1 of Streptomyces sp. SP17BM10. NCBI lineage: Bacteria > Bacillati > Actinomycetota > Actinomycetes > Kitasatosporales > Streptomycetaceae > Streptomyces > Streptomyces sp. SP17BM10. The sequence continues at coordinate 37,053 of NZ_JAQYXB010000623.1, forward strand.
CGACCTCGGCCAGGTCCGCCCGGGCCACCGCCGCGAGCCCGCCGTCGCCGAGCGGCGCGGTGATCACCCCGTCCGCGTCCGGCGCGGCGATCGCGGCCAGGAACTCGGCGTAGAGCCCGTTGCGCAGCACCGTCCAGCGCAGGCCCGCGGACCCGCGCAGCCGCCGTTCCGTCCAGCGGTGCGCGAGCGCGTAGGGCAGGTGGTCGCCGTCGCCGGACAGGCTCGTGTACACGACGTGCTCGACGCCCGCCTCCTCCGCCGCCGCGATCGCCGCGCCGTGCCGGGCGATCACGACGTCGTCCTCGGCGGCGCCGGCCGAGATCAGCAGCAGGGTGCGGACGTCGACGAAGGCCTTCTTCAGAGTCTCCGGCCGATCGAAGTCGACGAGCCGGGCGGGGGTGCCGTCCGGCAGGGCCTCGGGGGTGCGGGAGCCGGCGACGACGCCCTCCCGCCCGCGCAGGCGCTCCAGGACGAGGGCGCCGAGGGCGCCGTTGACACCGGTGACGAGCAGCATGGGGTCCCTCCGGGGGATGATCGGCGTTGGCTTCGCAACCATCCTCGATAGCCTGCCCACTCGGCGTAAGGAGGCACTTTCATGTCAGTAGGGCACACCGCGGTAACCGCCCTCCGCCCCGTGGTCTGGTGCGAGGACGGCGTGGACTGCGGCATCCGCGACCTGCTGGACCGCCTCGGCGACAAGTGGTCCGTCCTGACGATCGTCGAACTCGCCGCCGGCGTACGGCGCTTCCGCGAGCTGCAGCGCGCGTTGCCGGGAATCTCGCAGCGGATGCTCACCTTGACGGTACGCCGCCTGGAGCGCGACGGGATGGTCTCGCGGACCGTCCACCCGACCGTCCCGCCCCAGGTGGAGTACGAGCTGACGCCCCTCGGCCACAGCCTGACCCACCTGGTGCGGGCGATGACGGACTGGTCCTACGAGCACCACGACGCGATCGTCGCCTCGCGGGAGGAGTGGGACGCCGCCAACCCCGGATCCGAGATCCGCTGATCGGCGTTCGCAGCCGATCAGCGTTCGTAGACCATCTCGGGGAAGCGCGGCGACGGGCCGTCCAGGAGGTGGTCGTCGTGGCCGCGCAGCCACCGGTCGAAGAACGAGGCCACGTACGAGCGGGTGGCCTCCACCGCGCGGTCCGGGCGGACGTCGCCGACGTCCTCGGTCAGCTTGTCGTGGCCGATCGCGCCCTGGCGGGCCAGCTGGGGCAGCAGGGACTGCGCGTCGGTGTAGGAGCTGTGGCGGGAGCCGGTGAGGGTGACGTCGGCGTGCCAGCCGGTGCTGTGCTGCCACAGGGCGTCCCAGCCGGGCTGCCGGTGGTAGCTGCCGGAGTCGGGGTTCTGGGTGCCCATGAGCAGGAAGGGCCGGGTCAGGCCGTCCGCGGCGACGCTGGTCAGGTTGACGCCGGTGCCGTCCGGGCCGGGGAAGTGCAGTTGGCCGTCGAGGTTGACGCCGACCTTGAGGCGGGGGTCGTCGTGCATGGTCTGGAGGGCTGTGGAGCCGCCCCCGGAATGGCCGACCATGCCGATCCGGTCGAGGTCCAGGGAGGCGGCGAGGCCGGGCGGCAGCCGCTTGTCGTGGCGCAGCCCGGCGAGCCGGTCCAGCACGAAGCGGGTGTCGTCGACCCGGGTCTGGAGCGTCTTGCGCAGGACGGCCTCCATGTCCAGGCCGGGCTGGGCCATCAGCGCGGGGAAGACGGAGGTCGCGAGGTCCCCGTCGGGGAAGGCGACCTCGGAGGCGTCGTAGGTGTGGTCGACGGTGACGACGACGTACCCGCGCGAGGCGAGGTCCTCGACCAGGCCGGTGCCCCACGTGCGCGGGTCGCCGAAGCCCGCCGAGTACAGCACGACGGGCCGCTTCCCGCCGGGGAGGGTGGGCGCGTCGGGGCGGGCGTGGGTGCGGACGTCGGCCCAGTCGGTGCGGCCGGGCTCGAAGCCGTAGTCGCTCTGTCCGACGCTCCCGGCGCTGCCGAAGTGGTCGGCGGCGCTGGGCACCATGTACGGCGCGCGGTCGTCGCCGGTGGCGGGCCGGGCGGTCGGGTACCAGAAGCTGATCATCAGCTTGCGGGCCTGCCCCGGCTTCCAGGGGTCGTCCCGGCGGTCGTCCGTGAGCTGGAGGGACGTCGTCCCGACCGGGTACGGGCCGGTGGGCTGCGGCAGCCAGGCCCTCGCCTGCTGCGTGGCGCCCTGCCCCGCGGCCGCCACCGCGCCCGGTGCGGCCACCACGCCCAGTGTGGCCGTCGCCGCCAGCAGCACGGCCGCCACGGCCCGTCCTCGCCTGTTCATCGCCGTTCCTCCTCGTTCGGTTCCGTCTTCGTTCCCGACACGGGGGACGATACGGGCGAGGAGGGCCGGAAACCGTCATACCGGGGTGCCAAGTCGGCCTGTAGTACCCCGGTATGACGTCCCTCCGGTCAGAGGTGCTTCTTCAGCTCCCGGCGCGCCAGCGAGCGCTTGTGCACCTCGTCCGGCCCGTCGGCCAGGCGCAGCGTGCGGTTGCCGGCCCACAGCTGGGCGAGCGGGGTGTCCTGGCTGACGCCGGCGGCGCCGTGCGCCTGGACGGCCTTGTCGAGGATCCACTCGACGGTGACCGGGGTGGCGATCTTGATGGCCTGGATCTCGGTGTGCGCGCCGCGGTTGCCGACGGTGTCCATCAGCCAGGCGGTCTTGAGCACGAGCAGCCTCAACTGCTCGATGCGGACCCGGGATTCGGCGATCCAGTCCTGCACGACGCCCTGGTCGGCGAGCGGTCGGCCGAACGCGGCGCGCTGGATCGACCGGCGGCACATCAGCTCCAGCGCGCGCTCGGCGATGCCGATGGCGCGCATGCAGTGGTGGATGCGGCCGGGTCCGAGGCGGGCCTGGGCGATGGCGAAGCCGGCCCCCTCCTCGCCGATCAGGTTCTCGGCCGGGACGCGGACGTCCTCGAACAGCACCTCGGCGTGGCCTCCGTGGTCGGAGTCGTCGTAGCCGAACACCTTCATGCCGCGCTTGACGGTGACGCCCGGGGTGTCGCGCGGCACGAGGATCATGCTCTGCTGGCGGTGCTTGGCGGCGGCCGGGTCGGTCTTGCCCATGACGATGAGGATCCGGCACTGCGGGTTCATCGCGCCGGTGATGTACCACTTGCGACCGTTGACCACGTACTCGTCGCCGTCGCGCTCGATGCGGGTGGCGATGTTGGTCGCGTCGGAGGAGGCGACGTCGGGCTCGGTCATCGCGAAGGCGGAGCGGATCTCGCCGTCGAGGAGCGGCCGCAGCCAGCGCTCGCGCTGCTCGGGGCTGCCGAACTGGGCGAGGAGTTCCATGTTGCCGGTGTCGGGCGCGGCGCAGTTGAACGCGGGCGGCGCCAACTGGGGGCTGCGGCCGGTGATTTCGGCGAGCGGGGCGTACTGGAGGTTGGTGAGACCGGCTCCCTCGTCACCGGGCAGGAAGAGGTTCCACAGCCCCTGCTTGCGAGCCTCGGCCTGAAGGTCCGCGACGATCGGCGGGACGCTCCAGGCGGGGCGGGCGGGGTCGGCGAGCTGCTCTTCGAGGACGGGCTCGGCGGGGTAGACGTGCGCGTCCATGAACGCGAGCAGCTGCTCGCGGAGCTGGTTGGTGCGGGCGTCGTAGGCGAAGTCCATCAGGCTTCTTCCTTCAGGGTGGTCAGGCCGTACCGGGCGAGGATCGGGGCCATCTCGCCGGCCCGCTCGAAGCCGGCGCCGAGGGTGCGGCCCTGCTGGAAGCGGTAGTGGATGCCCTCGGCGACGACGGCGAGCTTGAAGGCGGCGAAGGCCACGTACCAGTCGAGGTCCTCGGCTTGACGTCCCGTCACCTCGGCGTAATGGGCGACCATTTCGCCGCTGGACGGGAATCCGGGAGCGGTCATGGCGGCGGGGATGATGCCACCGCCGACGCCGGCGACCTCGCTGTACATCACGAGGAGCCCGATGTCGGTGAGGGGGTCGCCGAGAGTGGACATCTCCCAGTCGAGGACGGCGGTGATCGCGTCGGTGTCGTCGACGAGGACGTTGTCGAGCCGGTAGTCGCCGTGCACGAGGGCGGGGGCGGGCGATTCGGGGCGGCGTTCGGCCAGCAGTTCATGGAGCCGGTCGAGCTCGGGGAGGTCGCGGCTGCGGGAGGCGGCGAGCTGGGTGGACCAGCGGCGGAGCTGCCGTTCGAGGTAGCCGTCGGGGCGCCCGAAGTCGGCCAGGCCGACGTCCGCCGGATCGATGCGGTGCAGGGCGGCGAGCGTCGAGACGAGGCGGCGACCGAGGGCGTGGACGCGGTCCTCGCCGAGGGCTGTCAGGGGTGCGGCGTCCCGGTGGGCGACGCCGGAGACGTACTCCATGAGGTACCAGGGCGCACCCAGGACGTCGGTGGTGGGGTCGTGGTGCAGCGTGCCGGGCACGGGGACGTCGGTGTCCTGGAGGGCGGTCATGACGCGGTACTCACGGCCCATGTCGTGCGCGGTGGCGAGCACGTGCCCGAGCGGCGGCCGCCGGAGGACCCAGCGGGAGGCGCCGTCGGTGAGGACGTAGGTCAGGTTGGAGCGCCCGCCCTCGATGAGGGAGGCCGCGAGGGGGCCCTGGACGAGGCCGGGCAGCTCACGGTCCAGGTGGGCACGGAGGAGGCCCGAGTCCAAGCCGGGCGGATCGGCGGGCGTCGTCTCGGGCATCGGGCGGCTCCTGGGAGGGAAAGGAAGATCGATGACTAAGCGCTTGCTTAGCATTCAGCCGAGGGCCACCCGCTGTCAATGCCGCGCGGGGGTCACGGCGAGCGGTCAGATTTGCCCGAAGCCCGGACACGTCGCCCGTCCACGCGCCAGGATGAGGGGCCACTGACATGCGACTACGCGGAACCGAGTCCACCGGGAGCAATGCCCGGGCCGCTCTCGGCGCCGTCGGCTTCGGTCCGGAGGTGGTGTGCGGGGACGGCGCACTCGGCTGGGAGGCGCGCCGTACGACCGCATCGTGTCGACGTGTTCGGTGCGACGCATCCCTCGGCCGTGGATCGACCAGACGAGACACGGCGGGGTGATCCTCACGCCGTGGGACAACCCGTGGATCTGCTGGGGTCTGCTACGGCTCACTGTCGGGGAGGACGGAACGGCGGTCGGTCGGTTCAGCCCGGACAGTTCGTTCATGCTCATGCGGACGCAGCGCGATGACGTCGACCTGCTCCGCGAGGTCGTCAGGGACGACCACGAAGCCGAGGTGTCCGAAACGGTGCTGCCCCGCCGTGTGGTCGTCCACGGGGAGGCGGCGTTCGCGATCGGCCACCGGATCGGCGACATCTGGCACGCCTGGCAGGAGGCCCCGGCGGAGGGCGTGGCCGACCGGCTGTGGATCGCGAGCACGGACCGCTCGTCGTGGGCGGCCGTGGACCACGACGGGGGTGACGAGGACGTGTTCACCGTCCGGCAGTACGGGCCGCGCCGCCTGTGGGACGAGGTGGAAGCGGCCCACACGTGGTGGATCACCAACGGCCGGCCGGGGCCTGAACGGTTCGGGCTTTCCGTCACGGCGGAAGGACATCACCAGGCATGGCTGGACTCCCCGGCGAACTCCTGGCCGATGCCCTGAGCGAGCTGCGGGCCGGGCGGGAGGACTGGGCCCTCCCGCCCTCGGTGGCGTGTCAGATAGAGCCGAACTCGCCGGCGGCGGCGGACGCAACAAACGCCTGCCACGCGTCGGCAGGGAAGACAAGGGCGGGCCCCTCCGGGTCCTTCGAGTCACGAACCGGCACGACGCCGGGGAAGTCCGAAGAGACCTCTACGCAGGTGCCGCCATTGTCCGAGTGCGACGATTTGAACCATGTGGCGCGGGACAGGTCTGGACGAGTCATGGGTCAGAGTTCCTTTCGAACCTTGTGGATCAGTTCGAGGGTCGCGGGTGTGGCCAACGCCTCTACCTGCAACCGATCGTAGGCCCTTTCCCACATCCTGACAGTCCTGTCGTCGCGGACGACATATCCCTGCTCCGCAGATTCCGTGTACCCGACCACCGAGCGGTCGGCGAACGTCAGCAACGTGACCACGGCTCGGAACGGGACTTGCTCGGCCAGACCGAACGGAGCTACCTGGAAGATCACATTCGGCCTGGCCATCATCTCTACCAGGTGGTCGAGTTGCGCACGCATCGTCGCGGCACCACCAATGGAGCGCCGCAGGCCGCTCTCGTCTATCACTGCGCGGATGAGGGGAGGCTCAGCACGCTTGAGAAGCCGCTGCCGCGCTACGAGGAACCGCACTCGTTCGTCAGCCTGGTCCTGCGTACTGCTCCCTCGTTGCACCGAAGCCGCCTCTCGCGCGGAAGCATAGGCCTTGGTCTGGAACAGCCCAGGAATGAGGTTCGGCTCGAAGATCCTGATCTCCGACGCCCGGGCCTCCTGCGCAGCGTGCTCGGGGAAACCCTCCAGGAACCCCTTGTGCCGCATTCCGACCCACATCAACTCCAGGGTCTGGCCGGTCCCGAGAGCCTTGTCCGCCGCTCTGACGAAGTCACGGCTGGTGGATTTGCGACCCGTTTCCACCGCCGAGATGTAACTGTCCGAGTAGCCCATGGCCTCGGCCAGATCCTCCTGGGTCCAGCCGATCGCCTCACGCGAGCTGCGAAGTAGCGCGCCGAACGCCTCACGGGGAGATGACGTCGGGTCAAGGTCCTTGCGGTTCACAGGTCACGCCCAAATCCACTTGATACGCAGACAAGTTGAACGGTTCCCCAGCGTAGACGACAGTGAGCACTACCGGTAGTCGTTCCAATACGGAGAGGAGCGGACCTTGAACAGCCGCACGCCCCCACGCGCCCTTCACACCCCCCGAGTTGAGGCCGTCGAACGCCTCCAGGTCGTGATCTACCTGACCAAGACCGGCCCCACCTTCCCCGAACTCGAAATGCGGAGCTGCGAGGAGTACGCCCTGGCCTTCAACTGGGGCGTCTGCCTCACCGTCATCGACGACGACTCCCACACTCCCCCGGACTCCCGGCCGAAGCTCCAGATCGCCCTCCAGCGCATCCGCTCCGCCCGATCCGGTGCACTGCTCGTCCCCAGCAACGCCACGATCTCGCCCCTCGACGGCGAGTTCCACGAGTTCTCCCGCCAGGTCGAGAAGGCCGGCGGCTTCATCCAGGTGGCCCGCCGGTGACCGCCCGCCGCTTCACGATCATCCGCGCCGCCAACACCGCCTGCCCCACCTGGCTCGTCTACAGCCACCGCACCCGCCGCCTGGTCCGCGCCCTGCCGCCCCGGCCCGAGCCTCTCCGCTTCTACTCCTACGACCGGGCCCTCACCTGGGTGCACAGAAACGAGACCTCGTGACCGCCTACGAGATCCGCCTCATCGACTCCCGCAGCCCCCATTTCCTCCTCCTCGAATGCTGGGGCATCTGGGACCCCACCCGCCGCGAATACCTCCGGGTCCCCGGCTCCTCGGACCGGATCCGGCGCTTCTACACCCGTGTCTCCGCCGAGGCCTTCCGCCGCCACGCACAGCAGGCGCACCGTCAGGCCTGAGGCACAGCCCGGACAACTGACCCCGCCGCCTCCGGACGGGGCAAGTCCGGAGGCGGCGGGGCCGGTTGCGGGAGTCGGAGTCCAGGGCCGGTCAGAACTCCAGCACCTCCCGATCGAGCGGGTACCGCGCGCGGTGAGGTCCGTCGTACGGCGAGGGCGCGATCGGCAGGACGCCGGTCGGCTGCAGGCCCAGGTTGTCGTCCCAGATCCGGGGTTCGACCTGCCCGAGGACGCGGAACTCCCGGAAGGTGAACGGCGGGCTGTCGGTCGGGAAGAACTCGGCCGTGGTCATCACCTGGAAGTGCAGGTGCGGCGTCGTGGAGTTGCCGCTGTTGCCGATCAGCCCGAGGACTTGGCCGGGTTCGACGCAGTCGCCCTCCCGGACGTGGAGCGTCCCGGCTTCGAGGTGGCCGTAGAGCAGGTAGCGGCCCGGCGCGACCTCCACGGTGACGTGGTTGCCCACGGTGTCCGCGATCGGCGGGACGGGCGGCGTCACGGGCGGCGGGTTGTCCGGGACTCCGTCCTGGACCTCCACCACGCGGCCGCCGGCCGCGGCCACGACCGGCTGGCGGAAGCTCAGGTAGCTGGCGAGCTGCCCGGGGTCGCCTTCCCAGGCCTGCCCCTGCGCGCCCACCCGGTACCAGTCGATCGCGAGACGCTGCGGCACGCCGAAACGGCCGTTGACCGGCGCGAGGCCGCGCCGGTGGTGGGTGTTGCCGCAGCACGACTCGCTGGCGAACCAGGTGCCGGGGACCACGGGCGCGCTCAGGTTCAACGGCGCGGTACGGGCGGTCGGGGTGGCCTGCACCGTCTCCTCGAACGCGGACGGCCCGGACGGGGTCAGGACGGCACCCGAGAGGTGGTGTTCGAGCACCTCGGGCACCGGCTGACCGTGGTCGAGGGCCAGGTCGATCCAGATGATCCACTGCTGGGAGCCCTGGATGACGGTCGGCGTCGGCGCCGGGGGCGCCGGGGTGTACCCGTCCGCACCCGGCAGGGGGTCGCCCACCGGATTGGCGGCCTCGGCCAGCGGCTGCCCGCTCAGCGAGCCGACGACCTGGTGGCTGCGGGCGTCCAGCACGTCGACCTGGTCGAGCCGCAGCGGGGTGCTGCTGGACAGTGCACTTGTGGTGAGCAGCTCGTACGAGATGTGCGTCCTGCCGTCCGTGGCCTCGAACGGCGCCGGTTCGGTCATCACCGCCGCCGTCAGCGGCGTGAACTGCGTGCCGGGTGCCAGGGCGGCCGCGCCGGTGCCGGATCCCGGTCCCGCCGAGGCCAGCAGCGCTGCGGCCGCGAACACGGCGGCGGCGAGCCCGCGGCGGAGGGGGCGGCGGCCGGTGCGGTTGCGAGGGTGGCGATCTGCCATGGTGCTCTTTCATTCGTCGGGTCCGGGACCGTGGAGGACACCGGCACGCCCCGCGCCGAGGCGCAGGCCCATGCAACCCGGCGACACACCGCTTCGGCCGGAGCTCGCGGGGGTCAAGCGCCGAACTGCACCCGTCCAGCCGCATCGAACACCGACACGACGCACCTCCCCTCCAACCTCGACAGGCATCGATCGAAAGGGTTCCAGGACCCGCACGAGAAGTCGGCCCCATCGACTTCTCGTGCGGGTCCTGGAAGGAAGTGACGCTCGGTGACACCTGCGCCGAGCCCGGCAACTCGCCGCACCCCCGGCGCGGTGCTTGCATGGAAGTAGGCCTGCTCCGAAGGGAGAAGCACCATGGGCGCCTACGTCTTGGACGACTCGACGTGCAAGTCCGAGATCCTGTTCATGGGGAACACAGGACTCAAGCCCTGGGCCCAGTCGACGGCCCCGCCGGCGGGTGTCACCGCGGAGATGTTCATCGACGTGATCGGACCCACGACGTACGCCACGACGGACTTCGAGAACGTCACCCTCACTCTTGAGATCACCAGCCCGCCCGGGGCTCTGTTCGTCCGGAACCCGAAGATGGGATCCGTGCTATGGGGCGTACCGAAGGCGGACGGCACTTGGGACGAGTCCAACTCCGACCAGCCCACGGCCCGACTGCGGCTCCGGCAACCTGACAAGACCCACATCGTCTCCACCCACCCGACCGACGGGCTGACGTTCTGGCTCGCCGTTTCGGGTCTGCCCGACGAAACAGCACTGTCCTTCCACGCCTACGCCACCGCCGATCGGCTCCTGGCCACCACAACCGGCTGCCCGATGCAGATGAAGGACCTGGCCGTCGGCGAAACGGTCACGGGGCGCTTCTTCGACCCATCGAACCCCGCGTGACCCGACCGCTCACCGCCGCGCCAGCGCCAGCACGCTCAGCCCGAACATCGCCACGCCCAACGGCAGGTGCACCGACGGCACGTGGGCGATCCCGAGCACGACCTGAACGGACGCGAGGGCCAGGAAGCCCGACGCCTCCCACACCGGCCGCACCGGGCCGCCGCCCGGCTTCCACGCCAGCACCGCCGCCAGGACGTACAGCATCGACGCCCCGTACATCACGCGGGCGCCGACGCCGTGCAGCGTCTCCCCGTAGGACGTGGTCAGCAGCAACCCGGCGGAGACGGCCTGCAGAAAGATCGTCAGGGTCTGGAGCGCGATCGCGATCCGCACCAGCGGGAACGTCCGCCGCACGGGGGTCACCTGCGTCGTCGCCATGTCTCGGTCCTCTCTTCTGTAAGGTCTCACGAACACGACGACGCAGGCCCGCGAAAGGTAAGGCGAAGGACCATGGGGGCGGCGCAGGACGGCATAGCAGGCGAGCGGCGCCACCTGGTCAACATCGCCTACCGCCTGCTGGGCTCGCTCGCCGAGGCCGAGGAGGCCGTCCAGGAGGCCTTCGCCCGCTGGTACGCGCTGCCGAAAGCACGCCGTGACGAGATCCTCTCCCCCGGCGCCTGGCTGACGACCGTGACCGGCCGCACCTGCCTGGACGTGCTCGGCTCGGCGCGGGCCCGCCGCGAACGCTACGTCGGCGCCTGGCTGCCGGAGCCGCTGCCGGACCGTCCCCAGCGCGAGAGCGCCCACGAGAGCGTCGTCGACCAGATCGTCCAGGACGAGTCCGTCGCCATGGCCTTCCTCGTCGTCCTGGAGTCGATGACGCCCGCCGAGCGCGTGGCGTTCGTCCTGCACGACGTCTTCCGGTACCCGTTCGCCGAGATCGCCGGCGTCCTCGACCGCACCCCCGCCGCCTGCAAGCAGCTGGCGGCATCCGCCCGCCGACGGGTGAGCACCGCGCCCGCCCCGACGACCGCCGGCCGACAGGACACCGTCCGCCGCCTCAAGAAGGCCTGGGAGGACAAGGACGTCCCCGCGCTCGTCGCCGTGCTCGACCCCGCCGCCGTGATGACCGCCGACGGCGGCGGGCTGGTCGGCGCTGTGCTGCGCCCGGTCGAGGGCGGCGCGCGGATCGCCCAGTACATGGTCTCCATCGCCGACAAGGCGCCGGGTCTGGAGCTCCTGGAACGTTCGGTCAACGGCGTGCCCGGCCTGGTGGCCCGGCGCGACGGCGTCGTCGTGACGGTGGCGGCGTTCGACGTCGCCGACGGCCGGGTCACCCGGATCTGGGCGGTCCGCACCCCGGAGAAGCTCGGGTCCTGGGCGCCATAAGCGCCCTGTCCCGTCGAACGGGAAGACGCCGTCGCCATCACGCCGGGGACGCCCCGAACCGGTGTGATCATGGTCATACCGCATCCGGTGAACCGCCGTCGTCCGCGCCCGGCGCCGCGTCTGACCTGGAGGACCGTCAGAATGGCCGCATGAGGTTGATCCACACCGTGGCCGGCGCGCTCGTGCTCCTGCTCGTCATCGGCAGCATCCTGCGCACGCTCGTCGTCCCCCGCGGCCTGTACTCGGCGCTGGTCTTCCGGCTCTGGTCGGCACTCCGGCTGCTGCTGCGCGTCTGGGCCGCACCCTTCGGCACCTACCGGGCGCAGGACCGCGCGCTGACCTGGCTCGCGCCGCTCGTGCTGCTGGGCATGCTCGGGGTGTGGCTCAGCGGGATGCTGCTCGCGTACATGCTGCTGCTGCACGGCACGTCGGACCTCGACTGGTCCGTCTCCTTCCGCGAGGCCGGTTCCAGCCTCTTCACCCTCGGCTTCGCGAGCGGCGACCGCCTGCGGCTGTCCGTGATCGACTTCCTCGCCGCCTCCAGCGGTCCGCTCGTCATCGCGCTGCAGATCGCCTACCTGCCCACCCTGTACGCCGCCTACCAGCGGCGCGAGACCGAGGTGACGCTGCTCCAGTCCCGGGCCGGCGAGCCCGCGTGGGGCCCGGAGCTGCTCGCCCGGCAGTCCCTCGTCGACACCGAGACGGCCCTGCCCCAGCTCTACCGGGACTGGGAGCGGCTGGCCGCGGACATCGGCGAGAGCCACTCCAACTACCCCGTGCTGCTCTCCTTCCGCTCCCCGCAGCCCAACCGCAGCTGGGTCGTCGGCCTGATCTCCGTCATGGACGCCGCCGCCCTCCACCTCGCCCTGTGCCCGCGCTCGGCCCCGGCCGAGGCCCGCCTGGTGATCCGCGCCGGGTTCACCGCGATGCGCGACATCGCACGCGCCCTGCGCATCGACTTCGACCCCGACCCGGACCCGAAGACGCCGATCCGCCTCACCTACGCCGAGTACCTCGGCGCCGTCGCGATGATCACTGCCGCCGGCTTCCCCCGCGAACGGCCCACCGAGGACGCCTGGCCCCACTTCCACGGCTGGCGCGTCAACTACGAGTCCATCGCCTACGAGCTCGCCCGCCGCAGCGACGCCGTCCCCGCCCTGTGGACCGGCCCCCGCGACTTCCGCGCCCCCGTCATCCCGCCGAGCCGCCCCACCGACCGCCGCCCCGACCAGCCCGGACCGGCCCTGCCCCCGGCTTGACGGGAGCCGTCCACAACGCAGCCGGCACGCTGCCGCGCCGGCTGCCCGGCCGCAGTCCCCCGGCCTCCGAGCGGGCCCCGCCGGGCGGGACTTCGCCCGCTTCGTGGCCGAGGGACGGTAGGCGGGCCCCGTTACACCTCGACGGGCGCCGAGGACTCCAGCGAACGCTCGGCGGCCGCGAGGATCTCCACCACGCGCAGCCCGAACTCCGCGCCGCACGCGTGCGGTTCGCCCGTGCGCGCGGAGTCCTGGAGGGCGTCCAGCGCGCGGTGCAGGGCCGCGATCGGGCCCTCGCCGCGCTCCGGCAGGTGGGCCACGCCGTGCTCGCCGCGGATCTCCATGCCCGTGCCGCCGGCGGCGACGGGCGCCGTCAGACTGAGCGCCAGCGTGCTGGACGCGCCGCCCGCGTGGCGCAGTACCAGGTGGATGGTGTCGAGCGGGCCCGCTACGGCCGTCACCTGCGTCGCGTCGCCGAGGACCGGCAGCAGGACGGACAGCGCGTGCGGGCCGACGTCCCACAGCGCGCCCTTCTCCAGCCGCCACGGCGAGGCCGCGTACGGGCTGCCGCTGCCGGGGGCGAACACCGAGCCGAGCCAGTCCGAGCGGCCGGTGAACCAGCCGCCCAGCGCGGCCTGTTGCTCGATCCACGGGATCTGGTCGCCGCCGAAGCGGACGGTGAAGAACACCACGGACGCGACGCGGTGCCGCTCGACGGCCGCCGCCACGCGCCGGGCGTCCGGGACGGTCAGCGCGACCGGCTTGTCGAGCAGCAGGTGGCGGCCGGCCTCGGCGGCACGCACCGCGAGGTCGGCCTGGACGGTGGGCGGCAGCGCGATGGAGACCGCGTCCACCTCGGCGAGCAGCTTGTCGAGGTCCGCGTACCCCGGCACGCCGTGCGCCGCGCCGAGCGTCGTGGCGGCCTCGGCACGGCGCCCCCACACGCCGGCGAACTCCAGCCCGGGGTGGTCGGCGAGGACGGGCGCGTGCACGCGCTCCGCCCAGGGGCCGGTGCCCAGCAGTCCGATTCGCACAGGTCCTCCAAGGTGTTGCGGTGGTTCAGTTCTGCACGCGGGCCAGCGTGAAGCCGTCGTAGCCCTTGCTGCCGACGGTCTGCACGGACGTCGCGGTGACGCGCGGCTCGGCCGCGATCACGTCGTGCAGCCTACGCGTGGCGACGACGGCGGGGTCGGTGCTGGCGTCGTCCGCGACGGCGCCGCCGCGGACGACGTTGTCCACGACGATCAGCGAGCCGGGCCTGGTCAGCTCGAGCGCCCAGGCGAAGTACGCCGGATTGTTGACCTTGTCGGCGTCGATGAAGACGAGGTCGAAGGGCTCGCCGCCCTCCGCGCCGATCACGGCCAGCGAGTCGAGTGCGCTGCCGAGCCGCACCTCGGCGACGTCGTCCAGCCCGGCGCGGGCGAGGTTCCCGCGGGCCACCTCGGCGTGCCCCGGGTCGATCTCCAGGGTGATCAGCGTGCCGTCCGCCGGGAGGGCGCGCGCCAGCCAGATCGCGCTGTAGCCCCCGAGCGTGCCCACCTCCACGATCCGCCGGGCGCCGACCGTCAGCGCCAGCAGGTGCAGCAGCTTGCCCTGGTTGGGGGCGACGGCGATGGGCGGCAGACCCGCCGCGTCGGCGGCGGCGGACGCGGCCTCCAGGACGGGGTCGTGGCCGACCAGCGTGTCCGAGAAGTACGCGTCCACGGCGTCCCAGGTCGGCTGCGTCATCGGGGCCTCCAGTGCTCGGTGCGGGGCTCGTGCGTGATCACACGCTACTGCGCACCGCCACCGACGCGGCGGACCAACGTCAGTCCGCCACCGGCTCCTTGACGCCCTCGGACGTCCCGGCCGCCTCCGCGGCCTCGTGCGCGGCGTGCGCCTTCGCGGCGCGCCGCTTCATGAACCACGCCGAACCGGCGCCCACGACGACGGCCGCCGCCAGACCGGCCCACGAGAAGCGCGAGAGCCACGGCTCGATGCTCTTGCCGACCTTGTAGACCAGCAGGGTCGTGCCACCGGCCCAGACCACGCCGCCCAGCACGTTCGCGATCAGGAACTTCCAGTACGGCATCTTCAGCGCGCCCGCCAGCGGCCCGGCGAAGATGCGCAGCAGCGCGACGAACCGGCCGAAGAAGACCGCCCACATGCCCCACTTCTGGAACGACCGCTCGGCGGTGGCCAGGTGGGAGGGCCCGAAGTGCTTGGGGAACCTGCGGCCGAGCTTCTCGAACAGCGGCTTGCCGCCCTTGCGCCCGATCGAGTAGCCGATCGAGTCGCCGATGATCGCCCCGGCGATCGCCACGCCCGCGATGCCCCACGGACTCACCACGCCCTTGACCGCCATCAGCGTGGCCGTGACCAGGGCGATCTCGCCGGGCAGCGGGATGCCCAGCGACTCCAGACCGATGATCAGGCCAACGAGGCCGTACACCGCCCCCGGGGGGACGCTCTCGATCCAGGCGTCGATGTGCAAGGCCAGTACCTCCGTGGCAGGTCGGTGCGGGCGCGCACCTCAGCGGCGTGCCCGTCCCGGCGGTGTTCCGATGGCGGCACGCGTGCCGCTTCCCCCTCTGAGCAGGCAGCCTAACGTGCCGGCCGGACACGTTCCCCCCGCCGATCGCCTGGACATACCCGGCCTTACGACGTACGGGCCGCGGCCGGGGTTCCGCTACCGTCCGACGAATCCCCCCTTTCGGCAAAGCGCAGTGCGATCACGGACGGCCTGCCGTTCACGTGGGCCGCGAGCGGCAGCAGCGCGCGGACGATCCCGCGCCCGCCCTCCGGGTACACCTCGCGGACGTCCGTCACCGCCGGGTGGGCGGTGGTGAGCTTCCCGTGCTCGTCCGCGTCCATGCCGAACGGCATGGCGGGCGCCCGGTAGCACTTGTTCCGCAGCTTCCCCTTGGCGGACCGCTCGCTGAACCAGCGCGGGACGGCATCGAGGACGAAGGTCGCGCCGGGGAAGCGTTCGGCGCAGGCCGCGATCAGCGCGCGGACCTCGGCCGGGCGCAGGTACATCAGCAGACCCTGGGTGCTGATCAGCACCCCCTGTGCCGGGTCGACCTCGTCCATCCAGCGCGGGTCCGTCGCGGAGCACACGACGATGCGGTGGCGCTCGTCCGGCGGGAGGAGGCGCTCGCGCAGCGCGGCCGTCTCCGGCAGGTCGACGGAGATCCAGCGGGCGCGCCCGTTGTCCACGCGCCAGGCCTGCGTCTCCAGGCCCTCGCCCAGGCAGACGACGGTGCCGCGCGGGTGCCGGGCCAGGAAGTCCGCCACCTCGCGGTCGAAACACGACGCCCGCAGCGCCTGGAGCTGGGCGATCGCCGCCCGGCGCCCGAACCGCTCCTCGAACGGGAAGTCGATCCGCCCGACCAGCTCGACCGCCTTCGGATCGTGCAGGACGGCGTCGGGCCGCCCCGCCTCCACCGCCCGGTGCCACAGCGTCCACAGCGCCGTCTCCGCTACCTCCCCCAGATCCGGCCGCTCCACGCCGCCCATCGCCCGCTCCCTCCGCCGTCCACCGATCACCCGCTCGAACCCGCCGATTCTCACACCCCGGGACGCGGCGCGGCCGAGCCGACGCGCGGCGGGGGCGCCCGCCCTCTGACGGCGGCGCCTCAGCCCACGCTGAAGGCGCCGTCCGGGGGTGGCGGGGAGTCGGTGGCGTCGGCGTCCGTGACCGGGGCCGTGCGGCCGACGAGGGCGGCCAGGTCGGCGCCGTCCGTCAGGCGGGCCGGGAAGACGTCGGCGGCCAGGGCGCGGGAGAGGTCCGCGACCGGGAGCGGGGCGGTCGAGCCGGCCAGCAGGATGTTGCCGTAGCGGCGGCCGCGCAGCACCGGCGCCTCGGCGATCAGGCAGACCTCCGGGAACACCGCCCGCAGGGTCGCCGCCTGAGCGCGGGCGAAGGCCAGCGGCGGGCCGTCGGCGAGGTTGGCGGCGTAGCAGCCGCCGGGCCGCAGCGCGGCGGCCGCCAGACGCAGGAACTCCAGCGACGTGAGGTGCGCGGGCGTGCGGGAGCCGTGGAAGACGTCGGCGACGACGAGGTCCAGCGATCCGCCCGGTACGGCGGCCAGGGCCGCGCGGGCGTCGCCGACCGTCGCCGTGATGTCGACGCCGGGGCCCTGCCACGGCAGGTGCTCCTCGACGAGGGCGAGCAGGGGCCCGTCCACCTCGATGACCTGCTGCCGCGACCCGGGGCGGGTCGCGGCGACGTAGCGGGGCACGGTGAGCGCCCCGCCGCCGAGGTGGAGCACGTCGAGCGGGCGCCCGGCGGGGGCGAGCGCGTCGGCGAGATGGCCGAGGCGGCGGGTGTACTCGAACTCGAGGTGCGTGGGGTCGGCGAGGTCGACGTACGACTGCGGCGTGCCGTCGAGGGTGAGCAGCCAGCCGCCGTCCCGGTCGATGTCCGGCATGAGCTTGGCGAACCCCAGGTCGGTGGGCCGCCCGACCGGCACCGGCTCGTCGGTCACGCGGGCTCCCCGACCGGCACGGCCGGCAGGTAGGCGTCGAGCCAGCGGTCGAGTTCGGCGAAGACCTGGGTGCGGGCGTTCTCGCCGGACAGGACGAGGTCGTGCATGCCGCCCTTGATCCGGACGATGGTGACGTGCCGGCCGAGGTGCGGGCCCTGGGCGGCGATGTCGTCGGCGCGCAGCACGCCGTCGGCGTGGTGCAGCGCGTTGTGCCACTTGGTGGTGGAGACCGATGCGGTGGAGGCCATGAGCAGCACCGGCACGTCGATGCCGAGCCCGCGCCGCACCCGACGGTGCCCCTGGTGGATGGCCGCGAGCCAGCCGGCGAACAGCGGGAAGCCCTCGGGCCGCTTCAGTCGCAGGTCGAAGTCCCACTCGCCGCGGTGGTCCTTGTGGAGGCTGTGCGTGTAGTGCGGGTTGAGCGCGGACGGCAGCACGCGCGTCGGCGCCACCCGGGCGATGGCCGAGACGGCCGGGCCGCCGAAGGTCACGGCGGCGGCCGAGGCCGGCATCGACAGGAAGGGACTGTTCAGGAAGAGCCCGTCGATCAGGCCCCGCCCGGAGCGCCGGCCGGCCCACAGTGCGCCGATCAGGCCGCCGGTGGAGTGCCCGTTCAGCAGCACCTGCCGGTGCCCGTCCACCTCGCGGACGATCCGCACCGCCTCGTCGATCTCCTCGTCGTACTCGGCGAGGTCGCGCACGAAGTTCGGCGACTGGTGCGGGCGCAGCGAGCGCCCGTACTTGCGCAGGTCGAGCGCGTAGAAGGAGAACCCGCGCGCGACGAAGTGGTCGGCGAGGTTGGTCTGGAAGAAGTAGTCGTTGTACCCGTGGACGTACAGCACGGCCTTCGTGGACCCCGGTACGAGCCGGCGCACGAGCGTCGCGCAGACCTCGCCCTCGTGGTCGGGCCGCAGCGGCAGCTCGACCGCCTCGTAAGGGGCACCCAGGATGTCTTCCCGAAACTCCATCGCTTCTCGCCGCACCTATCCGCGCTCGGGCCCGCCGCAGCAGGTCTCCACCGTTCCCGAGCCCCGACGATACCGGCCGGTAGCCCCGTCCCGCGCGGCGGCCTCGGCGATGGGCCGGTCGGTGGCTCGGCTTTCGCCCTTCACCTCCTCCGGCGGTCCAGTTGCGCGCGAAGACGGGGTACCGATAGCGCTGCAGGTGGATCGAGGAGCGCGGCCTCGGCCCGCCGGACGACGTCCGCTTCGAGATCGGGAGGAAGGTCGTCCCGTTCGAGCAGGCTGAGCAGGACGAACGCGGCACGCGGCGAGGAGCCCTTCTCGCGCAACCAGTCCACCGAGCGCTCGAGCAGTTCGGTCAGCTGCGACGACGAATGATCCCGGCGTTCGAGCAGCGCGCAGAGGATCTCGCGTGCAGTGTTGCCGCCCGGCGTGCGGGCCACCCTGTCGAGGCCTAGGTCGATGGCCTGCGCCGCCTGGTCGGTGTCCAGATCGGAGCGCCTCAGCAGGGGGCAGAGGACTGGCCGTTGTGCCTTGCGGGAACGCTCGGAATCGCACCAGTCCAGACCGAGCCGGATGCCGAATTGTGCCTGGCCAGGTGTCAGGCCCTCTCGCTTACTGAGCAAAGATCCGATCAAGGCCGCTTGGTCCGGCCGCTCCTCGAGCTCGGCCATGGCGAAGTCCGCGGCCCTGGTCAGTTGTTCGCCCGACGTCTGCGGAAGCCACAGCAGTGCTTGGATGACGCGTCGGCTCTGGGCCGATGTCGTCCGGTTGGCCTCCAGCCACCAGAAGGCCCGGTCGATGACCTCCGTTGGCACTTCGCCGAGATCGGCGCTGCGCGATTCGAGGAGGGCCTGCAGCAGGAATCCGGTCTCGGGTGCCCTCGCGCCCCGGCGGGAGAGCGATGTGATCGCGAGGTCCCATGCCGAGCGTTCCTGATCACCGTCGAGGTCCTTGCAGGCCACCAGCATCTGCAGCACCATCACCCTGAAGAGCGAACCCGCACTGCCGCTGTCGGCGCACCATGCCAGCGACCGGGCCACCACCTCACGCCGCAGGTCCGCGGAGAGGCCGTCGTGCTCCAACAGACGCCGCAGCACCTTGATTCCGTTCTCGGTCCGACGACTGGGGCGAAGCCAGTCGATCACGCACTCCGCCACCAGCTGCAGGCGGCGGTCATCGTGCCTCCGTTGCAAGATGAGCTGCAGCATCGCTGGCGTGGTCCGCCATCCGGGATGCTTCCGTACCCACGCCAACGCGTACTCGACCGTCAGCTGCTCCTGGGCCGGGTCGAGGTCGCCCCGACCCAGGAGTGCGCGGATCACGTGGTCACCGTCGGTCTGCTGTCCTCGCCTCGCCAGCCAGGAAAGCGCGCAGCCGACCAGCGGGCGGACGGCGCTCCGAGGGTCCGACAGAGCCGCGTCGAGGAATGGCCGCGCGGAATAGGACTCCTCCGCCCGGCTCAGCCACGGTTTGACGAGGTCCTCCCACCTGTCGGTCACCGCGCTCCTCCAGGGCGGGCTGGTCACCATGGTCAGCAGCGCGTGCTCGCCGTCGGTGCCCGACCGCTCCAGTCGTGCACCCAACGGGCTCGCGTGTGCCGTCACCCATTCGTGGCAGAACCGCTCGAGTGCGACGGACCGTCTGTCGTGGCTCTCCACTGCGAGGTCTGCGGCAAGCCGCCGGATGTGTCCCGCGAACCGCGCCAGTGAGCTGATCTCCCGGGACGCCGCTTCGAAGAGGGCACCGGCGCCCCGGTAGTCGACGCTGAAGCCGGGCGGTGGGAAGAGGACCTGGGTCACCAGTTCGTCGACGACGATGTCATGGACAACACGCAGCTCCCCGTCCGTCTCGTCCATCCACCCCAGACCCACCAGGGTGTCGACGACTCGTCGCCCGCCCAGACGAGCCGGGTACTCGCCCGCCTGGCGGTCCAGCAGCGAGTCGACCGCAGCCTCGACAGCAGCACGGGGCTGAGGGCAGACGGCAACTGCTGCCGTGGCGGCCAGTTGCCAGACATCCGGAGCAGCCTGCTCCAGCGGAGACGCCGGTTTCCGCTCGATCGTCGATGTGAGGCTGTCCCTGCGCAGCGCCTCCTGCAGCCAGCCCTGGAGTTCCCCGCGCGGCACGCGTGCGAGATCCGGGTCGGTGCGGCCCGCCGTCAGCAGCTGCTCGAGGGCGCGGGCGATCAGCAGGGCAATCACCGGGCGTCGGCCACACGTCCGGGTGAGCGCCGCCATCCCCCACCGGCGCAAGGCCCCGGGAGCCACCTCTCGCAGGATCTGTCCGACGATCCGCGACTGGTGGTCCTCGTCCTGTCGCAGCCCGACGTCGTCGAACAGCTCTGCGGCGCCCCGCCGCCGGAGGTCGTGAAGACCGCTGGGGCGAATCGACGCCATCACCGCCACGTCGATGCCCGTGCGCTTGGCTTCCGGCAGGAGAACGTTGGCCAGGGCCTGCAGGTCCACCTGGGAGCACGCGTCCAGGTAGTCGAACAGCACCAGGATCCGGTCGCGCTTGGCGCCCAGGATCTCCTGCGCCAGGTCCTCCACCGTCACGGAGTTGTGCGGTTGGACGTGAAGGACCCACCACCCGGCACGGTGGGCCCCTTCGGCAACCTCGTAGCACGTCCTCGTCTTCCCCGCGCCGGCCGGACCGATCAGCAGCACTCCGCGCGCCCCGGGCACCGACAAGCGGCGCAGCAGAGCTTCGGGATCAGCAGCGTGCCCAGCCCCGGGACTGATGAACGGTAGCTGGCCACTGGTCAGGTAGGTGCGACGGCCGAGGAGACCCCTCACCACCTCGTCATGCGGAAGAACGCGGCGTAGACGACGACCCGGCGCGGCGCCCGGCCCGCCGTACTGATGGACAGTGAGGTTCTCAATGCGCGCCGCCTGGAACACGGAACCGGACACAGTTCCCGAGACCCGGTTCCGAGTGTCGTAAGCACCGCTGTCCTCGACCGTCATGCCGTCAACCTCCGGTAGGGCCTCCGCCACGTGGTCGCGGCGGTGGCCCGGAGCCACGACCGGTGCCGATCACCCTACCGAGCCCGGCGGACACCGGCCGGAGCGAGACATACGTTCCCGAACCGATCCGCACCACCGGACCGCTCCCCGTGCGCCTGTGGTGCGCCGGTGGGGGTGTGGAACGCTACCTGGACGCACGTCACTCCCCGTATCCGATAGGCGAGTTGAGGAGTCCGCACACATGGCGCAGGGTGAGGGTTCGAGGGTGGGGGACACCGGGCCGGCGGGACACGGAGGGGTGGCCGGGCCCACCGATCCCACGTTGTACCGGTCGGCGGCGGAGGCGATGGCGGCGCCGGCCGAGACGCTCGCGTACGTCGCCGGGTTCGACCGGGCGGGGCTGCGGCCGGACGCGCTGCTGACGGTGGACGTCGACCCGGCGTCGACGAGCTACGGGCGGGTGCTGAACTTCGCCGAACTTCCCACCCTCGGGGACGAGTTGCACCACTTCGGCTGGAACGCCTGCTCCAGCGCGCTGGCGCACGGCTGCCACGAGAACCCGGAGCGCCGGTACCTGCTGCTGCCCGGTCTGCGGTCGTCGCGCGTGCACGTCATGGACACCCGGCCCGATCCGGTGCGGCCGCGGCTGGTGAAGACGGTGGAGGCCGGAGAACTGGCGGCCAGATCCGGGTACTCGCGGCCGCACACGCTGCACTGCGGGCCGGGCGGGGTGTTCCTGTCCTGCCTCGGCGCCGGGGACGGGACGGACGGGCCGGGCGGGGTGGCGCTGCTCGACCACACCACCTTCGACGTGCTGCGCCCCTGGGAGACCGAGCGCGGGCCGCAGCACCTCGCGTACGACGTGTGGTGGCACCTCGGGACGAACGTCGGCATCACCAGCGAGTGGGGCACCCCGTCGATGGTCGAGGACGGGGTGGTGCCGGAGCTGCTGCTCGGGCGCGAGTACGGGCACGCCCTGCACTTCTGGGAGCTGGACTCGGGCCGCCACCTCCAGCGGGTCGACTTCGGCGACCAGTACCAGATGGTCCTGGAGCTGCGCCCGGCCCACGACCCGCAGGCGGAGTGGGGCTTCGCGGGCGTCGTGACGAACGTCGAGGACCTCTCGTCCTCCGTCTGGCTCTGGTACCGGGACGGGCCGGCGTTCACCGCGCGCAAGGTGATCGACATCCCGGCCGAGCCCGCCAAGACCGAGGACCTGCCGCCCGCGCTCCAGCCGTTCGGCGCGGTGCCCCCGCTGGTCACCGACATCAACCTGTCGGTGGACGACCACTGGCTGTACGTGTCGGCGTGGGGCACCGGCGAGCTCCTCCAGTTCGACGTGTCGGACCCGTTCCACCCCCGGAAGACCGCCTCGGTGCGCCTCGGCGGGGTCACCGCCCGCACCCCGCACCCGGCCGAGCCGGGGCGGCCGCTGAGCGGGGCGCCGCAGATGGTCGAGGTCAGCCGGGACGGGCGGCGGCTCTACCTCACCAACTCGCTGTACGGCGCGTGGGACGACCAGTTCTACCCGGACGGCATCGAGCCGTGGATCGTCAAGCTGGACGCGGACACCGACGCGGGCGGGCTCACCGTGGACGAGCGGTTCTTCCCGCACGGCGAGGAGTTCCGCGGGCTGCGGGTGCACCAGACGCACCTCGCGGGCGGCGACGCCTCGTCGGACTCGTACTGCCACCGGTGACCGGGGCCCGCCGGTGGCCTGCCGGCGGTCGCGCCGGCACCGCGGCCATCTGAGCCCGCGGGGCTCACGACGCCCCCGTCCTCGGTGCTCTCCCGACACCGAGGACGGGGCGCTGTCACGCTCCGGCCGGGCCGGCCGCCCCGCCGCCGGCCGCCGCCGCGCGCCGCTCCGCCCTGCGCCGCTCGCGCCTGGCCCGGCCGCGCCGCAGCGGCTGGTCGGGCACCCACCCGAAGGTGACGCAGGCGCCGATCACGCCGAGCAGCATCCCGAACAGGAAGCCGCCCATGTTGGACGTCACCCAGGTGCCCAGCGACGCGAGCACGGCCATGAACGAGTAGAACAGCCGCTGCGTCGGGTTGAAGAGGATCAGCAGGCCGCAGAGCACCATCACCGCCGGCACGAGGTAACCGGCGATCCCCAGCATCCCCATGTGCAGGACGACCGGCAGCGGCGCCCGCAGGGTGAAGAGGACCTCGGCGCCCCCGAGCGTCACCAGCAGACCGCCCCAGAACGGCCGCTGTCCCCGCCAGTCGCGCCTGACCGGCCGGGCGGGCGCGACGGCTGCCGCGGCCCCGGCGGTCGGTGCGGTCCCAAGGGTCGGTGCGGACCCCGGGGCGGGCGCGACGGCCGGGCCCGCGTCGAACCCCGGACCGGCCTTCGGACCCGGCGCGACGTCGGGCCCCGGACGCGCGCTCGCAGCGGCGGGAGTGGCAGCCGTCCCCTCGGCGCCGTCCCCTTCGCCACGGGCGCCCGGCGGTGTGGGCCCCGTCATCAGCAGCCCTTCGAGCTGAACGCCAGCTTCAGGTGCGGCAGCTTGAAGCTGGCCGCGGTGCTGGCGTAGTTGTGCTGGTTGACGTTCACCATGTCGACGGTGTCGGCCTGCTGGCCGAAGACGCCGGGCCGGCCCTTGACCCCGGCCTTGGTGTACTCGCTGGCGTCCCCGCCGATCTCGATGGCGGAGAACGACGCGTCGCCGGACATCATGTCGGAGTCGGTGGTGAGGTCCTCCGCGGTGACCGGCGTTCCGGCGTCACCGGCGTGGATCACCAGGTTGATGCCGCCGAGGTCGACGCTCTGGCACAGGTCGGTGATCCGGGCCGACTTGATCGCCGTCACCGCGACCAGCACCTGGCCGCCGGTGTGCCCCTGGTTGGGGCTGTTCTTGATCATGTGGTCCAGGCTCCCGAACTGCTCGAAGCCGTCGCCGTGGAGCGAGGTCGCGGTGATCGTGAACGGCATGCCGGAGATCGAGAACTGCGTGGCGAGCACGCCCTGGGCGGTGAGCGTCATCAGGACGCCGCCCGCGACGACGGCCGGGACGGCCATCAGGGCGGTCCGCTTGAGCCGGACGCGTCCTCTTCCGGGCCCGGCCGGGGTGTCGGGTGCCTCCGCCCCGGCGGCGGCTTCCTCGGACATGGCCATGTGCGCTCCCTGGAGTGGGTGGATTGGGCAGTCACTGGCACGTTGTCCTGGCGCGGACAGCGTTCCGCGGCCGGCCGGTCGGCCACCCCTCGGCAGCGGGGCGGAACCGGTCGGACCGCGGGTTGGGTAACCGTGAAGCTACTGCCCGGTATTCGCCCGGTCAAGAGAAGTGCACGAAGGGATCTTCACCAAACCACCCACCCCGTGGAACATTTTGATCAAACGTCAAATGCTCCTCCTTGCAACGGAATTAATGATTCCTCGGCCGAACCGCCGGCATCGGTGCCCAGTCCCAGCCGGCGGGCCGCCTCGGCCGGACCGAGGAACGGGGCGAGACAGAACAGGCTCAACGCCGGGAGGAGTTGCGGTAGTTCGGCCGTCCGCCCGGAGTTCACCCGCCGGTACACCGTGCTGTAGACGCCACCCACCACCGCGTCCACCAGGGCCTCCACCCCTACGGCACACGGGAGTTGGGGCACATCGGCGAAGAAAGCCCGGAACCGCTCGAGCAGCTGCTCGCGCTCCCGCCGCCCGGCCGGGCCGACCGCCTCGATCTCGATCACCGCCATGGTCGCGAACGCCGGCACGCCGGCCAGCAGCTGGAGCATCGCGTCCAGGGCCCGCCGGATCCCCGTCCACCAGGCCGGCTCGGCCGCGAAGGCCGCCGCCATCCGCCGGATCACCACGCCCGTACCGTGCCGGTGGGCGGCGAGGAAGGCGTCTTCCTTGCCGCTGAACAGCTCGTAGAACACCGGTCTGGTCACGCCCGCCGCCCGGCAGATGTCGCTCACCGTGGCGTGCTGGTAGCCGTGCTCGGCGACGGTGTGGACCAGCCCGTCCAGCAGCCGCTCGCGCTGGGTCGCGGCGACCACGGCCGGGGGCAGCCGACTCGGTCCCCGCTTGATCGAACGGGCCGGGTCACGGCCGGTGCGCGCCCCCGGCAGCAGGATCATGTCGGCCCCCCGGAAGGTGTTCCGCTCCATCACCAACTCCTGTGTCCCGTATTGACATTGATGCAACACCGGGTTTACAACACTGGCAGGTTTCCAACCGGTGGGCGAACGACCGCCGGAGAACCCGCCAGGGCCCGCCGACGCCGACTGCGCCACCCGGGCCAGGGAGCACGGCGGACGCACGCACGGCGGTGGCAGCCGCCGGCCTGCACCCCACTGCACCGCGCACCTCCGCACCCCTTCCGCCGCACGGCGGGCCCGTGGCGCCGGGCCCGCCCCGGCGCGGCCCGCTGGGAGCCGCACCGCCGTGCCCCCGCACCTCCCCCGCCGTGCACGCCACCACACCCGCCCGCGGGCACCCCACCCGACTCCGTACGGAGAGGCACCTCATGCGTATCCGCCGCACCCTCGGGACGGCCGCCCTCGCCGCCCTCGCCCTCGCCGCCACCGCCGTCACACCCGCCCAGGCCGACGCCACCGCCGTCCTCACCACCGGCAGCCTCGGCGGCCCGGCCGCCGCAGTGGGCGACGTCCTCAACGCCAGTCTCGTCCCCGGCACCACCGCCAACTTCTACGACAGCGCCACCAGCACCAACGGCATCAGCTGCAGCACGTCCTCGTTCTCCGCGACCGTCGGCGCCAACCCGGCCGCGCCCGGCAACGCCGTCGAGTCCCTCACCACCCAGACCTTCGACAACTGCAGCTCCAGCGTCTTCGGCGTCACCGGCGTGCAGAGCATCAGCGTCGACAACCTCGCCTACACCAACACCGTCGGCGACGGCGCCGGCAGCCCGGTCACCCTCTCCGCCGGCACGGCCGGCCCGATGCAGACCACGGTCGTGCTCGACACCATCCTCGGCAGCGTCACCTGTGTCTACCAGCAGGCGACCGGCATCTCCGGCAGCACGTCCAACAGCAACAACAGCATCTCCTTCGCCGCCCAGCCGTTCAACCTCACCTCGGGCTCCGGCCTGTGCTTCCAGACCGGCTACTTCACCGCCTCCTACGGCCCGGTCACCGACACCACCGCGGCCGGCAGCCCGCTGATCTACGTCAACTGACGCCCCGAACGCCGAGCGGCGCCCGACGACCCGAAGGTCACCGGACGCCGCTCGTGCCCGACGTGACGTCAGATGGACCAGACCTGGTCCGTGTACTGCGGGATGCAGTCGAACTGGGTCAGCTTCTGCCCGACGGCCGCCGAACCCGACCAGCCGATCATGCACTTGTCGCTCTTGACGTTGCGCAGCTGGTAGCCGCCGGTCACCGGCTCCAGCTTCCACACCTGGTCGACGTACTGCGAGTCGCAGAAGATCTGCTGGACCTCGGCGCCGTTGTCCGGCGTCTGCCACGGCACGTAGGCGCACTTGTCGGACTTGAGGTTGCGCAGCTGGTAGCCGCCGTCGACCTTCTGGAGGTTCCAGACCTGGTCGACGAACTGGTTGGCGCAGCCGACCTGGAGCAGGTTGGCGTGGTCCTCCGGCGTCTGCCACGGCACGTAGGCGCACAGACCGCTGTAGGTGTTCTTCAGCGTGGCCGTGTGCAGGCGGGTGTCGAACACCCAGCCCGCCAGGTCGTCCACCCGGGTCTCCACCGCGCCGGTGCGGGTCTCCGTGCCGGAGCCGAGGCAACCGCCTTGCCAGGAAAGGCTGTTGACGCCCGCCAGCTCGACACCGCCGTCGGCCTTGACGCGCAGCGCCGGGCCGCCGGTGTCGCCCTTGCAGATCGCGTCCTTGCCGGCCGTCTTGCCGGCGACGGCGACGGTGGTGGCGGTCGAGGACTTCACGGTGAACGAGGCGCTGTGCAGGGTGCTCGGCACCCACTCGTCCTTGGTGCGGCCGTACCCGGCCACCGTCAGCGTCTCACCCGCGGTGGGCGCGGCACCCACCGCGACGGTCGGGATGCCCTGGGCCGGCTGTGCGAGCCGGGCCAGCACCAGGTCACGGTCGGCGCGCGGCACGAGCTCGGTCACCTCGGCGGTGAACCCGCCACCGGCCGTCAGGTCGGTGCGCCCGACCGTCGCGATCGTCTTCAGCTTCGGCGCACCAGCCCGCAGCGCCTGCGGCTGCGCCGGGTCGTCGGCGAAGCAACTGCTCGCCGTCAGCACCCAGTACGAGTCCACGAGCGAACCCGTGCAGGCGCGCTGGCCGTTGCCGATGTCCAGCTTGGTGGTGAAGGCGTACATGCCGTTCGGCACGCCGTCCCCCACGACCGCGCCGGCCGTACCCGCACTCACCAGGCTGCCGACGACGGCGGCCGAGGCCAGCATCCCGGTCATCCACGCGACGCGCGGACGTGAGTGAAACACGATGGAACTCCTCGTCAAGGAAGTGAACGGTGGATCGATCTGCTCCGGCTCCCGGCTGTGACCAGGTGGGCCGCGCGCATGCGGCCGGGTGGTCCTGAGCGCAATGGCGAGTCACCCATGTTCCCCCTCTTCCCCCATCCCCCCTGGCCCGTCAGAAACGGCTGCCACCAGGACTGTTGCCCCGATGTCCGGTGGAAGCCTAGTGCCGAAAATGCCGGAAAGAAGGGCCGGAAAGAGTTCGTCTTGATCGCATGCCAACTGGCTGATTCACGACGCGATTCGGCCCGGGACGACATAAACCTGCAATAGATCCGGCCAAGCGATGACAAAGGAGCGATTCGTCCGCCTCGCCCGGTTCGTACACCTCCCCGGTCGGCCCCGCGACAGCGAAGTGACCGGCCGGTAGGGTGCTGGCGGACGGTCGGCGCGAGTGGAGGCGGAGCGGGAATGAGCAGCGACGGCACGGGGTTCTTCACGTCGGTGGCGGACGCCGCAACGCAGTTGGCCGGCGTCGGGTACCTCGCGTCCACCGCGGTGGCGACGACGGTCTTCCTCGCCGACCGGCTGGGCAAGCCGCTGCTCGTCGAGGGGCCGGCCGGGGTGGGGAAGACGGAACTGGCGAAGGCGGTGGCCGAAATCGGTCGTGCCCGACTGGTTCGGCTGC
Source organism: Streptomyces sp. SP17BM10 (assembly GCF_036322405.1). Taxonomy (NCBI): domain Bacteria; kingdom Bacillati; phylum Actinomycetota; class Actinomycetes; order Kitasatosporales; family Streptomycetaceae; genus Streptomyces; species Streptomyces sp. SP17BM10. The sequence goes on from NZ_JAQYXB010000623.1 coordinate 64,858, forward strand.
AGTGTTATGAAGGCATCGACGAGTCCCGCGCCCTCTACGAGTGGAACCACGCCAAGCAGCTGCTGCGGATCACCGCCGGCCGCGAGGGGGGCTGGGACGAGGCCCGCACCGACATCTTCGGCGAGGAGTTCCTGCTCACCCGGCCCCTGCTGACCGCGATCCGCGGTGACGAGCCGACGGTGCTGCTGGTCGACGAGATGGACAAGGCCGACGTCGAGGTCGAGGCGCTGCTGCTGGAGGTGCTCAGCGACTTCCAGGTGACGGTGCCCGAGCTCGGCACCATCACCGCGAGCCGGCGGCCCTTCGTCCTGCTCACCTCCAACGCCACCCGCGAGCTGTCGGAGGCGCTGCGCCGGCGCTGCCTCTTCCTCCACCTCGACTACCCGGACGCCGAGCTGGAGCGCAGGATCGTCCGCTCCAAGGTGCCGGGCCTGGACGAGACCCTCGCCGCGTCGCTCGTGCGGGTGGTCGGCGCACTGCGGGCGATGGAGCTGCGCAAGGCGCCGTCCGTCGCGGAGACGATCGACTGGGCGCGCACGCTGCTCGCGCTCGGTGCGGACACGCTGGACGCGGCGGTGGTCCAGGACACCCTCGGGGTGATCCTCAAGCACCAGGACGACGTGCGGAAGGCCGCCGAGAAGCTCACAGCCGTATGAGCGCCACGCACACCCCGGGCCCGCAGGACACCGCCGCCCGCCTCACCGGCCTGGTCCGCGCCCTGCGCGGGCACGGCCTGCGGATCGGCCCGGCCGAGACGGTGGACGCGGCGGCCGTTCTCGACGTCCTGGGCTTCGCCGACCGCGAGCAGATGCGGGCCGGGCTGGCCGCCGCGCTGCTGCGCTCGGGCGGCCAACGGGCGGTCTTCGACGCCGCGTTCGACCTGTTCTTCCCGCTCGGCGTCGGCACCCCGGAGGCCGCGCGGCACGTCGCGCCGCAGGACGACGCACCGCGTTTCGGCCGCCCCGACCCCGCCCGGGAGGAGCTGCGCGAGCGCATCGCCGCCGCGCTCGCCGCCGACGACCGGGCCGCCCTCGGCGCGCTGGCGGGCGAGGCCATCGAGGCCTTCGGCCGCTACGGCAACGGCTCGACGCCCGGCTCGGACGGCTGGTCGGCCCACCAGGCGCTCGGCCGGCTCTCCCCCGAGACGCTGCTCGCCCGCGTCCTCGCCGCCCTGCGCGAGCCGGACGGCGCCCAGGACGTCTCCGACCTCGTCCTCGCCGACGAGATCCGCCGCCGTATCCGGGACTTCCGCGCCCTCGTCGCCGGCGAGGCCCGCCGCCGCGTCGCCGAGCTGCGCGGCGCCGAGCGGATCGCCCAACGGGCCGTCGCCCCGACCGCCGACCGGATCGACTTCCTCGCCGCCGGCCGCGACCAGCTCGCCGAACTCCGGCGCACCGTGCACCCGTTGGCCCGCAAGCTGGCCACCCGTCTGGCCGCCCGGCGCCGGCGAGCCGCGCGCGGACGGATCGACCTGCGTCGCACCCTGCGCCGCTCGCTGTCCACCGGCGGGGTGCCGCTGCGCCCGGCGTACCGGCTGCGCCGCCCGGCCCGGCCGGAGCTGGTGCTGCTGTGCGACGTGTCCGGTTCGGTGGCGGGCTTCGCCGACTTCACCATGCTGCTGGTGCAGGCGATGAGCGAACAGTTCAGCAAGGTCCGGGTGTTCGCGTTCGTCAACCGCACCGCCGAGGTGACCGACCTGCTCACGCGCGGAGACACCGACCCGGCCCGGCTGGCAGCCCGGATCCTCACCGACGCCGAGGTCATGGGCCACCACGGCAACAGCGACTACGGCTCCGCGCTGGGCGGCTTCGCCGAGCGCCACCTGGATGCCGTCGGCCCGCGCACCTGCGTGCTGGTCCTCGGCGACGCCCGCACCAACCACCGCGACCCCAACCTGGACGCGCTGCGCCGGATCGCCGGCCGGGCGCGGCGGGTCTTCTGGCTGAACCCCGAACAGCCCGCGCTCTGGCCGACCGGCGACTCCGCCGCGCTCGCCTACGCGGGCGTCGTGGAGATGCACTCCTGCCGCAACGCCCGCCGGCTGGGCGAACTGATCGCCCGGTTGCTCCCCGTCCAGTGACCCGTCCGGTGACCCGCCCAGTGACCCGTCCGGCCATGGCACGCTAGGCCGGCGAAGCCCCACTCTCCACGTGGGCGAGGAAGTCCAGCAGCGCCGCCGTGACCTCGGCCGGGCGCTCCTGCTGCGTCCAGTGGCCGGTCTCGGGCAGGCGGACGTGCCTGTGGAGGCGTGGCGTGAAGGTGGTCAGCAGGAGCTCCAGGATCTCCGGCGGGACGATGGCGTTGACGAGGTCCTGCTCGCCGACCACGAACAGCGCGGGCGCCTGGATCGGGCGGCCGTTGAACGCCGCCATCAGCTCGTTGTTCCGGTCGATGTTGCGGTACCAGTTGAGACCGCCGGTGAACGCCCGCTCCCCGTGGGTCGCGTAGTCGGCCACGTAGGCCTCGATGTCCGCCTCGGTGATCCAGGCCGGCAGCCGCTCCGGCTCCGGGACGGTGTCGATCAGCTTCTGCCCCTCGGGCACGACCCACACGACCGGCTCGGCGCCGGGGCCCGAGCCGGCGTAGACGCGGCGGAAGGTGGACGCCGGGTCGGCCGCGAGCTCGGCGTCGGCGCGGCCGGGCTCCTGGAAGTAGTTCTGGTAGAAGCCGTCGCCGAACTGCGCGCGCGACTCCGCGAGCGGGCGCGGTCCGCTCGGCAGCGGCGGCACGCTGAGCCCGGCGACGCCCCGCACGAGGTCGGGCCGCAGCGCCGCCGTGGCCCACGCGACCGGCGCGCCCCAGTCGTGCCCGACCACCACGGCCTGCTCGGCGCCGAGCGCGCCGATCAGCGCCGTCGCGTCGCCGACGAGGTGCAGCAGGGTGTACGCGTCGATGCGCTCGGGCTGTTCGCTGCGTGCGTAGCCGCGCTGGTCGGGGGCGACCACCCGGTAGCCGGCGGCGGCGAGCGGCGCGAACTGGTGCCGCCAGGAGTACCAGCTCTCCGGGAACCCGTGCAGCAGGAGGACCAGCGGGCCCTCGCCCTGTTCGGCGATGTGCAGTCGCACGCCGTTCACGTCGACGTGGCTGTGCTTGATCGCGTCGCTCAACTCCCGCTCCCCGGTGGACATCCGATACCGCGTTCATCCGGACCCTGCCCAGCCGGACGGGCCGGAAACGCGCCCGAGGCCGCCCCGGGAATCCGGGACGGCCTCGGCACGTGGTGCGCGGTGGGTCAGTTCACCGTGTAGCTGTACGGCAGGGCCGCCAGCACCGCACCGGTGGTGCTCACGCTGTTGTTGGCGCTGGCGACACCGGTCGGGCCGGACACCAGGTACAGGACACCGTGGACGGTGCTGCCCTTCGCGCCGGTCGGGGTGATGGTCACCTGCAGCGAGCCGGTGGCGCCGGGGGCGACGGTCACCGGGGTGGCGGCCGGGGCCGTGGCGTTGACCGCGGCGGCGTAGACGTCACCGGTGCTGGAGGTCAGCGCCGGGTCGAACGCCAGGGTGTGGGCGGTCGCGGTGATGGTGGCCGAACCGGCCGGGGCGCCCGCGTTGGAGAACGGGCCGATCTGCTGGAGGAAGGTGCCCCACAGACCGGGCACGACCGGCTGGGAGGCGGTCCCGTTGGACGTCACGACCGAGATGGTCGAGCCGTTCTGGGCCTTCTTCAGGTCGCCGAACAGGTCCGGCGAGGCGGCGGTGGCGCTGAGCTCCAGCTGGGCCGGGGTCGTGGACGCGGCCACGCCCTTCAGCTGGTCGGTGCCCGGCGGGACCAGGAACGCCGGGACCGAGGAGGTCAGCGACAGCGGCAGGGTGACGGCGGACGAGGCACCCTGCGGCACCAGGTTCACGTCGGTGCGGCGGTCGAGACGGCCGTCGGCCGAGATCACCTGGGTGGCCACCGTGTTGTTGGTGTAGTTGACCTGGAAGGTCACCGGCTTGTTGGCGGCGAGCTTGGTCTTCGCGTCGGTCGGCAGGCCCGCGGCGGTGGCCACGTCCTTGTTGAAGCCGATGGTGCCCGCGAAGTCCTGGCCGAGCTGCTGGCCGCTGACCGAGCCGATCACGTTGAACACGAAGCGCCAGCGGCCCTCGGCCGGGTTGACCGCGGTGGCCGAGACGCCGGCGCCGGTGCCGGTCAGGTTGCCCTGGCCGTCGAGGAGGGCGTTGCCCTCGATGTCGACCGGGGTGCCGTTCGGGCTGATGAGCGCGCCCTGCATGAGGAGCTTGGAGTCCTTGACGGTGACGCCGACCCGCAGGTCCTTCTGGCCCTTCGGGACGTCGAACGCGTAGGAGAAGCTCTGCGTGGGCGAGCCGCTGCGACCGTTGCCGCCGGTGATGGTGCCGGAGAAGGCGCCGTTGCCGTTGGTGACGGGCACGAGGCTGCGCAGGATGACCGGGACGCTGGTGGTCTGGCCGTTGGAGCTGGAGACGGTGACCGCCTCGCTGGAGTCGCCGCTGGTGGCCGGGGTGGTGACCTGGACCTTGAGGGTCTTGGTGGCACCCGGCTCGATGTCGACGACGTTCGGGCCCACGGTGCCGGCCGGCTCCGCGCGCTGGAAGGTGGCGCCGAGCTGGACCGGGCCGGTGTAGCCGCCCTTGCCCTGCGGGGTGTAGAGGATCGCGGTCCAGTCGCCGGCGACCGGGTGCGGGACGTCCACCAGGCCGTAGTTGGCCGGGGTGGCACCGCCCTGCGGGCGGGTGTTGGTCTCGAAGCGACCACTCGGGTCGAGCAGCGTCATGCGGACGACCGGACCGTTGACGGTCGGGTTGGCCGCACCCTGCCAGGCGATCGACGCCGCGAGGCGGTCGGCGCCGGCCGGCACGGTGATCTTGACCTGCTGCTTCACCCAGGTGACGCCGTTGGTGGCGTACTTGAAGGTGTCGGTGGAGGCCGAGTCCATCTTGACGGTCTGCTGGCTGTTGCCCATCAGCGCGAAGCTGCGGGTGGCGGCGCTGACCGTCTGGGTGGTGTCGCTGGTGTTGGTGACGCTCACGTCGGCGGTGTGGGTCGAGCCCGGGGCGCCGGCGATGTCGAGCTGCCCGGTGTTCACGACGACCTGGCTGCTGCCGGGCGTGCCGTCACCGTCGTCGTAGCCGCGGGCGGCCTCGACGGCGCCGCGGACGTTCAGCAGACCCGCGCCCTGCTCCTCGGCCGGGACGCCGAGGTCGGTGGCGGTGCCGGTGATGAACTTCTTCACCAGGGCCGGGGACGGCGAGTCGCCGCCGTGGGTGTCGCGGTAGGCCTGGATGACCAGGGCCGCGGCGCCGGTCACGAACGGCGCGGCCTGCGAGGTGCCACCGAAGGACTGGATGCCCGCGGCCTTGCCGCCGAAGCCGCCGCAGTCGGTGAACTTGGTGACGTCGGTGGAGCACAGGGCCCAGTCCGACTCGCCCGGGGCGACCAGGTCGACCGAGCGGCCGGCCTGGGTGAAGCCGCCCGAGGACAGCGCGGAGATGCGGTTGTTGCTCCAGGTCTTGTTGGAGAACCCGGCACCCGCGTAACCGGTCTGCTGGTAGTTCTGGTTGTCCGTCGAGGCGCCGACCGCGATGACGTTCGGGTCGGTGGCCGGGGAGCCGACGGTGCCGCTCAGACCGGCGTCGCCGGAGGAGACGGAGACCGTGACACCGGCCTTGACGGCCTCGTCGTTGAAGAGCGAGATGGTGTCGTGAGCGCTGGAGTCCGGCGTCGGGTTGCCACCGAAGGACTCGTTCAGCACGTCGACGTGCTGGACCCGCACGGCGTAGTCGATCGCCTGCAGGATCGACGAGTTGGACATCATCTCGCCACCCGCCTTGAGGGCGACGAGGTCCGCGTCCGGGGCGATGCCCTTGACGCGGATGGTGCAGCCGGCCGGGAGCGGGTGCGCCGACTGGTTGACGAAGTTCGCGACGTCGTAGACCTGACGGCCCTGGGCGATGACCGCCGAGGCGTCGCCGAAGGCCTCCGCGCCACCGGTCGGGGTGTCCCAGCCGGAGCCCGAGAAGTCCTGGTGGTCGACGACGGCGTGCGAGCCGTCGGCCCGGATGAAGTCCGGGTTGTCGGGGTCGAGGCCGTCCGCGATGTAGGCGACCTTGACGCCCTTGCCGGTCGCCAGGTCGGCCGCGCCGGCCTGGCCGTTGCCGGTGGCCACGCGGGTCGAGTAGAGACCCTCGGGCTCGAGCAGCGGCTTGCTCGGGTCGGAGGGGCAGACCGTGTTGGTCGCGTTCTCCTGGGGAGCCTGGGTGCCGTTGCTGCCCGTAACGGCGTCCGGTGCCGCGGTGCCCGTCGACGCCTTCGCGCCCTCGGCGGCCTGCGCGGCCTTGGCCTTGGCGGCGACGGCCGGGGTCACGGCGACGGGGGCGTCGGCGACCACGGTGGCGACCGACGGGTCGGCCTGGAGCTGCGCCTTCAGGGCCGGGCTGACCGTGGCCGAGAAGGCGTTGCCGAGCACGAAGCTCTTGACGTTGGTGCCGCCGTTGGCCTTGACCTTGTTCAGCAGCGGAGCCTGGGCGTGCTCGGTCTTCTGCTGGCGGGCGCCCACGTGGCCGTTGTCGGCCGGGGCGTCCGCTATCTGGTCCTTGAGGATCACGATCACCGGCACCGGGGCCCCGTCCGCCGACGCCTGGGGGGCGCTGGAGGTGTCGGGGATCGGAGCGCCGAACGCCGTGGTCCCGAAACCGAGGACCATGGACGCGGCAGTGACCGTGACGGCGGCTGCTAGCTGGGATTTCCGCCAGCCGATCAATGGACATCCTTTCGTCTGATGAGACGTCAGGTTGCACGGCCCGGCCTGCGCGGATCCTGTTCGGCCGCGTGGTTGCTCCGGACCGCGCGTCCCGACAGCGGACGCATTCCAGCGCATCCGGCACGACCACGACAAGGGGCGATTTCCCCATCAGGAAGTAAAAATGACCATCGCTTAGTAAAATGCGGCACGGAAATCCGGCCATCGCAGAGCTTTACCCTGCTCTCACCTGCGAAGCAGTGCCTGATCGTCCCCGTTCACCCCACTGGCGAACTTCGGACACTGGCGGACAACCGCCACTCCGGACCGGACGAAAACGGGCCGCGCCGGGCCGAACTGCCGACCGGATGTCCCTCTTCCCCGTCAGCACCCCGCCAAACAGGGCCCGTTCCGGCCAGGGATACGGATCGGCACCCGCGCCGGTTCGCCGAGGTCCGGGCGTTCGTCGGCGAACGCCCGGACAAACGAACCCCGACCGGATGGAATCAGGACATCGTGAGTTTTTCCTGAGCGTCGGCCAGGTCCTGCGCCGTCGGAGCGTCGTCCTGGGTGAGCCGGTAACGCCAATAACCCGAGAAATCGACAAATTTCCTTGGCACCCCGCGCTCCCCCACCAGGTACCGGCGCAGCGCCCGGACGCCGTCCGCCTCACCGGCCAGCCACGCGAAGGGGGTGCCCGCCGGCAGGTCCGCGGTCCGGACCGCCTCGGCCAGCACGGCGCCCGGGCGGGCACCGCCGCGGTAGAGCCAGCGGACGGTCAGATCGGCCGGACCGTCCAGCGGCTGTCGCTCCGACGCGTCCGCGACCTCGATGAACGCGAGCGCGGGGACGCCGGGCGGCAGTGCCCCGACCAGCGTGGCGATCGCCGGCAGCGCGGACTCGTCACCGGCGAACAGGACCCAGTCGGCGGTGGCGGCGGCATCGGCGAGCGGCACCTGGCGGGCGTACAGCTCGGACGGGCCGACCATCCCGAGCCGGTCCCCCTGCGCGGCGCGCAGCGCCCACGCGGACGCGGGCCCGGTGTCGCCGTGCAGGACGAAGTCGATCTCGATCCGCCGGGTGCCGGGGACGCGACGGCGGACGGTGAAGCTGCGCATCAGCGGGCGCTCCGCCTCGGGAATGGCCAGGTAGGCCTGGTACCAGCCGATGGGGTCGTCGCCCTGGACGGGGAGGACGGGCTCGGTCTGACCGGGGCGGGGGAAGCAGAGCTTCACCTGCTGGTCGGGCGCACCGCCGACGGTGTCGTCGAGGGCGGCGGCCTCGAACGTGATCCGGGCGGTGCGCGGCGTGATCCGGCGGACGCCGGTGACGTCGACGAGGGTGACGGGCAGTGTCAAGGCGGAACGCCTTCCAGTCTCGCGGCTTGATAGCCTTACGCCATAAAGAGTTGCCGTGGAGCAGTTACTTTACATCATAAGGAGTTCCCGGAATGGTCGTGTACGCCGGGCAGGGCGACGCCCGCCGGTCCCTGTCCCTCCTGTGGCGCGCCCCCGGCGCCGAACCCGTCCCCCGCACCGGACGCAGCGGCCCCAAGCCCGGCCTGAGCGTCGACGCGATCGTGTCGGCGGGAATCGCCGTGGCCGATTCCGAGGGCATGGCCGCGCTCTCGATGCGGGCCGTCGGCGAACGGCTCGGCCGCACGGCGATGGCGCTCTACACGTACGTCCCGGGAAAGGCCGAGCTGCTCGATCTGATGCACGACCGGGCGTTCGCCGAGATGCCGCTGGAATCCCGCGGCTCCGACGGCTCCGACGGCTCCGACGGGCGCGGCGGCTCCGGGGACTGGCGGGCCGACGTCACCGCCTGGGCCGAGGCGCTGTACGCCGGCTACCTGCGGCACTCCTGGATGCTCCAGGTCTCGCAGGCCCGCCCGGTCCTGGGCCCGGCCGAACTCGCCGCCATGGAAGCCCTGTTGCGCGCCCTACAACCGGCCGCGCTGCCCGCGGTGCGGCTGCGCGGGGCCGTCGGCGCGCTGTGGCAGTTCGTCCGCGGGATGGCCGGCGTGGCCGCCGAGGCCCGCGACGCGGCCGCCGCGACCGGCGTCGCCGACGCGGACTGGTGGACCGCCCGCTCGGCCCGACTCGCGGAGCTCGCCCCCGACTTCGCGGAACGCTTCCCGCTCCTGAGCGCCCTGGAGAGCGGCGGCGACCCCGACCCGCAGGCGCGCGACCGCGAGGGCTTCCGCAGCGGCCTCGCCGTGCTCCTCGACGGGATCGCGGCGCCCGCCTGACGCCCTGCGTCCCCGCTCAGCCCCGCCGGGCCGCCGGGATGGCCAGCAGGACGCCCAGCGCCAGCAGGGCCGCGTACCCGGCCGTCTCGTGCCCGGACGGGACGAGGAAGCGCACGAACCCGAACAGCCGGAAGCCCCCGAGGTGGTCGGAGAGCAGTCCGGTCGCACCGCCGAGGATCAGGACGAAGCCGAGGTAGCCGAGCAGGGTCTTCATGCCGGAAGCCTAGGAACGCGGCCGCCCCCGGTAATCCGACTTTCGGCGCGACCTCGAGGGACCAAAGTGGCGGCGGCCCTCGTGGCGGCCCTCGTGGCGAACCGAGTGGCGGCCCTCGTGGCGAACCGAGCGCGGAGCCGCCCGCGGGCCGGGCACCGGACGGAGCAGCAGGCACGGCGGCCCGGCGGCGGCGCGGGTACGTTCGCGGTGTGCAGCAGATGTCACCGCCTGCGGGCCGGCTGGCCGCGGCCTCCGCCGTGTCCGTCCTCGTGCTCGTCGCGACCGCCCCGGTGGCGGCCGGACAGGACTCCACCTCCGTCGTCGGCGGCGAGCGGCTCGGCCGCCCCGCCGTCCAGGTCGCGCCGCTCGCCGGAGCCCCCGCGCTCCCCGCGGCGCTCAGCGGGCGCTCCTGGCTGGTCGCCGACGCCGACACGGGCGAGGTGCTCGCCGCCCAGAACGCCCACCTGCCGCTGCCCCCGGCCAGCACGCTGAAGATGCTGTTCGCGGACACCGTCATGACGAAGTTCGACCGCGCCGAGGTCCACCAGGTGACCCAGGGCGAACTGGCCGAACTCGGCGCCGGGAGCAGCCTCGTCGGCGTCAAGGAGAACCTGCCCTACCGGGTCGAGGACCTCTGGCGGGGCGTCTTCCTCAGCTCCGGCAACGACGCCGTCCACGTGCTCGCCCACATGAACGGCGGCATCGCGCAGACCGTCGCCGAGATGCAGGCCCGCGCGAACGCCCTCCAGGCCCGCGACACCAAGGTGGTCTCGCCTGACGGCTACGACATGGACGGCCAGGTCTCCTCCGCCTACGACCTCACGCTGTTCGCGCGCGCCGGGCTGCGCATCCCCGACTTCCGCTCCTACTGCTCGACCCGCACCGCCCAGTTCCCGGGCGGGCTGGACAAGCTCACCGGGCAGCGCACCAGCTTCGACATCGCCAACACCGACCGGCTGCTGGGCAAGTACCCGGGCCTGATCGGCGTCAAGAACGGTTACACCACCAACGCGGGCGCCACCTTCACCGGCGCCGCCGAGCGGAACGGCCGGACGCTCCTCGTGACGGTCATGCACCCCGCGGCGCAGGGCAAGGTGTACGACGAGGCGGCCAGTCTGCTGGACTGGGGCTTCGCGGCCGCCGGCAAGGTGCAGCCGGTCGGCCAACTCGTCGACGACACCGCCCCGGTGACCGCGGCGAACACACCGACTGCCCCTTCGGGCACCGCGCCCGGAGCCGCCGGGGCCCGACCGGAAGCCGCCCGGCGCGAGGGTCACGACCCCGGCCCCGCCACCTGGACGGCCGCCGCCCTCGTCGCGGCCCTGGTCCTGTGGGCGGCGGGCCGCGCGGTCACCCGTCGCCGCAACCCGGCCGCCGAAGCCGCAACCACCGGTTCCACCCGCACCAGCGGCTCCACCGGCACCGGCCGCCGCCGCCTGGCCCGCCGTGCCCGCGCCCTCGTCCACGGCGCCCGCACCCGCACCCGCCGCTGAGCAGCCGGGGTCCCCCGCGCACCCTAGAATTCCGGCCATGACCACCCCAGACCCCGCCCCGCGGGACCGGCTCGCCCGGATCGTCGAGCTGTCCGCCGGGAGCTACCTGCTCGTCACCACCTACAAGAAGGACGGCACCGCCGTGCCGACCCCGGTGTGGGTGGTCCGCGACGGCGAGGCGCTCGGCGTCTGGACCGTCGCGGACTCCTGGAAGGTCAAGCGGATCCGCAACCGCGCGGACGTCCTCGTCGGCCCCTGCGACGTCAAGGGCCGCCCCACCGGCGACCAGTACCCCGCCACCGCCGAACTCCTCGGCCCCGAGCGGACCGCCGCCTACCGCACCCTGCTGCGCCAGAAGTACGGCCTGCTGGGCGTGCTCACCCTGCTCGGCAGCCGCATCCGGCGCGGCGAGCGCGGCACGGTCGGGATCCGGATCACGCTCGCGGACTGACCCCGGCGTCCTACGGGTGCGGGTCCGCGCGGACGCCAGGCAGGCCGACGAAGGCGGCCTCGGGGCCGAACCGCGGCTCCGGCGCGACTCGTTCATCGACCTGCACCCGTCGGCCTCGACGGGCCCGAACGGCCGCCTCCCCGTAGGCGTGGCAGGCTTGCCGGTCATGGGAGACAACGCGGTGCCGCTGCTGGTCGTGGACGGTGCGAACGTCGTCGGGTCGGTGCCCGACGGGTGGTGGCGGGACAGGCGCGGGGCCGCCGAGCGGCTGCGCGACGCGCTGGTGGCCGTCGCCGGGCAGGGGTTGCCGGGGCGCGGCGGGCCGCTGGACGTGGTGCTGGTGGTCGAGGGCGCGGCGCGCGGCGTGGCGGGGGTGCCCGGGGTCCGGGTGGTCGCCGCCGCGGGGAGCGGCGACGACCTGATCGTCGAGGTCGTCCGGGCGGCCAGGGCCGAGCGGCCGGACCGGGACTGCCTGGTCGTCACCGCCGACCGCGAACTGCGGGCCCGGGTCGGCGCGCTCGGCGCCGACGTCACCGGGCCCCGGTCCGTACGGCCCTGAGGACGGTCCCGGGACGGTCAGTACCGGACGGCCTTGACCACGACCGGGATCAGCCGCTGGTCCGTGCGGCTGCTGAACGCCACGGGAGACGCCTCCGTGTCGGGAGCGAGGTTCTCGGCGCCCACGACGGAGCTGTCGACCGTCATGCCGTGGGTGTCGGTGAAGTCGACCTGCACCGCGTAGGAGGCGGTGTCCAGGCCGTTGTTGTGGATGGTCACCACGACGGCCGGCAGGCCGCCGGTGGCCGCGAGCGGGACGCCGGTGATCGTGACCGAGCCGATGGCGTTGCCGCCGTCGGGGGCCTGGGCGAGGGCGGAGACGGCCCTGTCGTGGGCCATCGCCTGCTGGGCGGAGACGGAGGCGGCGAAGGCGGCCGCCGCCGCGGCCGACGAGGCGGCGGCCTCGGGCCCGGGGGACGACGAGCCTGTCGCCGAGGGCGAGGGCGAGGACGAGGACGAGGACGACTGGGTGGCCGCGGCGGACTCGGCGGGCGAGGGGCCCGAGGTGCGGACGATCGACGGGTTGGTCGACGAGCTGCTGCACGCCGCCGCCAGGACGCCCCCGGCGGCCAGCATCGCGGTCAGGGCGACCACGCGGGGGCCCGTCCGGCGGCGGGGGCCCGGGTGGGTGTGGAGTTCGCGCACGGCAGGTTGCCTCTTCTCGCTCGGCGTGTCCTGCCCCCCATGCTTCGGGGCGCGGCAGCGGGACGGCGAGACCTGCACGCCCGTTCGAGTGGACCTCCGGCCGTCCCCGACCGTGCCGGCGGCTTCCCCGTTCCAGCGGCGGGGGGCGGGGCGCCAGGGGCGATTTCCGCGGAGTTCGGACCGTACGGGAACCACTGCGGGTCGCCGTCCGACTGCTGGGGGGTGAGTACGAAGTCGCCGGGAGTCCGGCCGTTGAGTGTGCTGGCGGGGTTCGCCCTGCTGCTGGTGGTGGTGTTCGTGGCGGCGTACGCCGTGGGCCGTCAGGCGGGGCCGGTGTCGCCGGGGCTGAGCCCCGGGGTCGGGGGCGGCGGCTCGCCCGGGATGTCCGGGCACGACATGGGGGGCATGCGGTGAGCGCGGTCGCGGGGACCGGCGCCGGGGCGCTGGTGAGCACCGACCTGGCGGTCGGCGGGATGACCTGTGCGGCGTGTGTGGGCCGGGTGGAGAAGCGGCTGGCGAAGATCGAGGGCGTGTCGGCCGGGGTCAACCTGGCGACCGGCCGGGCGCGGGTGCTGCACCCGGCCGGCGTGGCCGTCGAGGAGCTCGTGGCGGCCGTCGAACGGGCCGGCTACACCGCCGAGTCGGTGACGGCGGGAGCGGCCGTCGGCCCGGCGGAGGAGGAACCGGACGGGCGGTGGCGACTGCTGGTGACGGCGCTGGCGGCCGTGCCCGTGCTGGTCCTGTCGATGGTGCCGTCATGGCAGTTCCCGGCGTGGCAGTGGGTGTGTTTCGGGCTGACCGTGCCGGTCGTGACGTGGGGTTCGGCGGGCTTCCACCGGCGGGCGTGGCAGGGGCTGCGGCACGCGGCGGCGACGATGGACACACTGGTGAGCCTCGGCGTGCTGGCCTCCTTCGGCTGGTCGACGTACGCGCTGCTGTTCGGCGGGGCGGGCGCCGTCGGCATGCGGATGCCGTTCTCGCTGACGGCCGACGGCGGCGGCGCGGCGCACGTGTACCTGGAGGCCGCCGTCGGAGTGCCGCTGTTCGTGCTCGCGGGCCGGCTGCTGGAGGGCCGGGTGCGGCGGCGCAGCGGTTCGGCACTGCGGGCGCTGGCCGAGCTGGGCGCCAAGGAGGTGTGCGTCCGGGAGGGCGGCGAGGAGCGGCTGGTACCGATCGAACTGCTGCTGCCGGGGCAGGAGTTCGTGGTGCGGCCGGGCGAGCGGGTGGCCACCGACGGGGTGGTGGTCGAGGGCGGTTCGGCGCTCGACCTGAGCCTGCTGACCGGGGAGAGCGTGCCGGTCGAGGTCGGCCCGGGGGACCGGGTGGCGGGTGCGACGGTGAACGTCGGCGGCGCGCTCGTGGTGCGGGCGACGGCGGTCGGCGCGGACACCCAGCTGGCCCGGATCACCGCCCTGGTGGCCGACGCCCAGGCGGGCAAGGCGCGGGCGCAGCGGCTCGCGGACGCGGTGGCCGGGGTGTTCGTGCCGTGCGTGCTGGCGGTCGCGGCGAGCGTGCTCGGCTTCTGGCTGGGCGCGGGCGCGGCCCCGCAGGCGGCGGTGACGGCGGCGGTCGCGGTCCTCGTGGTGGCCTGCCCGTGCGCGCTGGGGCTGGCGACGCCGACGGCGCTGCTCGCGGCGACCGGGCGGGGCGCGGAGCTCGGCGTGCTGGTGCGCGGGCCCGAGGTGCTGGAGAGCCTGCGGCGGGTCGACACGGTGGTGCTGGACAAGACCGGGACGCTGACGACCGGCCGGATGCGGCTCGCGGCGGTCACGACGGCCGTCGACGGGAACCAGGACGGGAAGGGGGAGCAGACGGAGACCGGGGAGCAGGACGGGAACGGGGAGCAGGCGGAGACCGGGACGCTACGGCTGGCCGGTGCGGTGGAGCACCGGTCGGAGCACCCGATCGGGCGGGCCCTCGCGGCGGCGGCCCGGGAGCGGTGCGGGGAGCTGCCGCCGGTGAGCGGTTTCCGGGCGACGGCCGGGGTCGGGGTGGCCGGGACGGTCGAGGGACGGGCGGTGCGCGTGGTGCGTCCGGACGCCGTCGACCTCCCGCCGGAGCTCGCGGAGGCGGTCGCGGCGGCCGGGCGGGCGGGCCGGACGACCGTGGTCGTGGAGCTGGACGGGCAGGTGGCGGCCGTCCTCGCCGTCGGCGACACCGTGCGCTCCGGAAGCTGGCGCGCGCTGCACCGGCTGCGCGGGATGGGCCTGGAGACCGTCCTCCTCACCGGCGACGGCCCGGGTGCGGCCCGCGCCGTGGCGGAGGAGCTCGGCATCGGGACGGTGCACGCCTCGGCCTCGCCCGAGCGCAAGGCCGAGGTGGTGGCCGAGCTGAAGGCCGCCGGGCGGACGACGGCGGTGATCGGCGACGGCGTCAACGACGCGGTCGCGCTGGCCTCGGCGGACCTCGGAATCGCGCTGGCCTCGGGCAGCGACGCCGCGATCGGCGCGGCCGGGCTCACGCTGGTGCGCGGTGACATCGAGGCGGTGGTGGACGCCGTCCGGCTGGCCCGGCGCACGCTCGCCACGATCCGGGCGAACCTGCTGTGGGCCTTCGGCTACAACGTCGTGCTCATCCCGCTCGCGGCCGTCGGGCTGCTGAACCCGATGCTGGCGGCGGTCGCGATGTCGCTGAGCTCGCTGCTCGTGGTGGGCAACAGCCTGCGGCTGCGCACGTGGCAGCCCGGACGCGGCAACGCCCGGACGGGGGCCCGGCGATGATCGAGCGGCTCAAGGTGGTCGGCCCGCCCGTGGGCGCCGCGGCCCTGGCCCTGGTCCTGCTGAGCGGCTGGACGGCCGTCGGCGGCGCCGGGCGCCCGCGGCCCGTCGAGGCGGCCGGGGACGGCTGGGTGCTACAGCCGTCGGCGGGAGCGGCGCCGGCCACGACGGCGTTCTTCACGATCCGCAACCCCGGCGACGTGCCGGACGAACTGATCGGTGCGAGCTGGGAGTTCGGCGGCCCGATCACGCTGAAGCGGCACCTGCACCAGGGCGGCGCCGGGCGGTGGGAGCAGGTGGCGGCGCTGCCGGTGCCGGCGCGCGGCGAGCTCGCCCTGTCCCCGGAGGACTCCGACCTGATGATGGCCGCGCCGCCGCCGCTGCGGGCGGGCCAGTGGGTGGAGTTCACGCTCACGTTCCGGCACAGCCCGGAGCTCCGGCTCAAAGCCCAGGTGCGGCCGCCGGGTTCGCGCCCGTAGCCCGGGGGGGTCGGCGAGCGGCGGGCCCGCCGCTCGCCGTCCGGATCACCCGTGCGGGACGACCGCCACCGGCGCCTTGGCGTGGTGCAGCACCGCGTGCGCGATGCGGCCGAGGCGCGGGCCGAGCTCGATCCGGCGGCGCTTGCGGCCGACGACCACCAGCGCCGCCTCCGCCGAGGCCTCGACGAGCGACCCGGCCGCGCCCAGCCGGACCTCCTCGACCACCTCCACGTCCGGGTGCAGCTCCCGCTGCCCGGCCATGGCGAGGGAGAGCATCTTCTCCTCCATCGCCTCCAGCTGGGAGATCTCCGCGGCCTGCGGCACCCAGCCCGCGTACGCGAAGACCGGCGGCAGGTCCCAGCCGTGCACCGCCCGCACCCGGGCCCCGCGCCGGGCGGCCTCGGCGAACGCGAAGCCGAGGACGTCCTCGTCCGGCTCCTGGGCGTCGACGCCGACCACGACGTCCGACCCGCCCACCGGCTGCTGCTCGCGCACCACGACCACTGCCACGCTGCTGCGCGCCGCCACCGCCATGCCGACGGAACCGAGCATCAGCCCGGCGAAACCACCCCGCCCGCGCGAGCCGACCACGAGCAGGCCGGCCTCCTCCGCGGCGGCGACCAGACCGTCGACGGGCGCGTCGAGCACCACGTCCGTCCGCACCTCGAGGCCCGGGTGGGCGGCGCGCAGTTCGGCGGCGGCGTCGGCGAGGACGCGCTCGGCGGCGGCCGGCAGGTGGTCGGGCTCGGCCATCGCGTTGCGGCCGTCGGTGAGCCACGGCCAGGCGTGCACCAGGCGCAGCGGCACCCCCCGGTGCTCCGCCTCCCCGGCGGCCCAGCGGGCGGCGGCGGTGCTGCCGGTCGAACCGTCGACCCCGGCGAGTACGGGTGGCGTCATGGCAGGGGGTCCTTCCCTCGGTGGCCGTTGCCGGACGGTGGGCGTGCTGACGTCCCGTCCGCTGCTCCTCCACCCTCTCCGGCCGGGCGGCTCGCGCGGCAGAGGCCTCAGGACCCCCGGGGACGGGACGAAAGGCCCGCCCGACGGAGCCTACGGGCGGCCCCGGGGTGCGGTGGGGCGACACCCGGGCCCTACGTCGAATCCGGCGAAGGTTCCGATCAGGGGGCACCTCATGGCGACCTTCCTCCACTCCACCATCACCCCCTGGCCCCCGACCAGGACGGTCCCCGCCCGACCGCCGAAGTGCCGGGCATGGATGCACAGTTCGCCCACACCCGCCGTGGAGAGCGTCGAAGGGCGGCCGCTCACGCGGCAGGCGGCCGCCCGCCGATGACGATGCTCTGGCCGCGGAACTCGGCGACGGTCGCGCCGTCCGCCGGGCGCCGCACCGTGACGTCGTACACGCCGTTGCGCCCGGCCCGCGTCCGCTCCACCGCCTCCGCGACCAGTTCGTCCCCGACCGCCGCCGGCGCGAGGAACACCACCTGCGCCGCCTGCGCGACCGTGGCCGGCCCGTGGCTGTTGCACGCGTACGAGAACGCCGCGTCGGCCAGCAGGAACAGGTACCCGCCGTGCGCCGTGCCGTGCTGGTTGACCATCGTCGCGCCGACCGTCATCCGCATGACGGCCCGCCCGGCCGCCATCTCGTCCAGCGCGATCCCGAGCGCCGGCACGTCTCGTCGCGGGCGTACTGCTCCTGGTGGCTGGCCGACCGCGCCGTCCGGGAGGCCGCGGGAGCCGCCGGGCTCAGGTGCGCCCCCGCCCTCGGGTACGGCCCGCTGACGACGCTCCAGGACCTGCCGTCCGGGCCTGCTCGCGTTCGCGAGCGCGTGAGAGCGGCCGATGGCCGTGGCCGACGCGCTGCCGGCCGTGGAGACCCGGGGAGCCGCTGGAGCAGTTGGAGCCGCTCGAGCCGCCGAACCCGTGTGCCGGGGCCGCCTCGGACCTCAGAGTCGGCCGCGCTGGTGCGACGGCCGCTCGGCTCCGGCGGGCCGGCGTAGCTCGGTGGCGATCAGGGCCGCCTGGACGCGCCGCTCCACGCCGAGCTTGGCGAGCAGCCGGGAGACGTGGTTCTTGACCGTCTTCTCGGCGAGGTAGAGCCGCTCGCCGATCTGACGATTCGTCAGTCCTTCGCCGACCAGCGCCAGGACCTCGTGCTCACGGGCCGTCAGATCCGGCCCGGGGGTGGACGGTTGGGCCGGTTCGGCGTCGCTGCGGATGCGGTTGAGCAGGCGGGTGGCGGCGCCCGGGTCGAGCATCGAGCGGCCGGAGGCGACGGTTCGGACGGCGGCCACCAGGTCCGTGCCGCTGATCTGCTTGAGCACGTAGCCGGCGGCGCCCGCCATCACGGCGTCCAGCAGCGCCTCCTCGTCGTCGAAGGAGGTGAGCATCAGGCAGGCCAGGCCCGGCATGCGCGAGCGCAGTTCGCGGCAGACCGACACCCCGTCACCGTCGCCGAGCCGGACGTCGAGGACGGCCACGTCGGGGCGCAGCGCGGGCACCCGCACCAGGGCCTGTTCGGCGGTCGCGGCCTCGCCGACGACCTCCAGGTCGGGCTCGCCGTCCAGCAGGTCGTGCACCCCGCGGCGCACGACCTCGTGGTCGTCCAACAGGAACACCCGGACCGGCATCGCGTGACTCCACCTCTGTTCACCCCCGCCCACGGACGGCGGGGCCAAGGGCATCATCACCCATCCGTCCGGCCGGCCCCAGGGTCGAACGGCCCCATTGCGGGCCCGAGCGCGTCACCCGCGCAGGTGCCGCACGTTCCGCAGCCCGATCAGCAGGAAGGCGAGCGCCAGGGCCGCCGCGCTGCCGCCCGCCACGGCCAGGCGCGGGGCGATCGCCCCGCCGCCGGACAGCAGGATGGACGCCGCGCCCAGCGAGGCGACGGCGGCGCCCACGACGAGCCACCCGGCGAGGACGAGCGCCGCCGGGCGCGGCGAGCGGACCGGCTCGCCGGCGTCCAGGGCCGCCCAGCGAGCGTTCGACTCCCGTTCCTCCTCCCGCCGGTGCCACAGCGCCCGCGCCCGGAGCAGCACCCCGCCGACCAGCCCCGCGAGGGCGAGCTGGGCGCCCGGGCGCCAGTCGGGCAGGGCGAGCAGCAGCCCGCCGGCGAGGGCGAGCGCGGCCCACCACGCCACGCAGGCCGCGGCGGCGGTCCGGGCCGAGCGGGGGCGGTCGGAGCCGGCCTGGAGGTCGGCGATGGCGGGCAGGTACCAGACGCAGCCGCTCGCGGTGAGGGCGGCGGTGCCGAGGGCGAGGACGGTGTGGGACATGCCGGACCTTCCTGGGGACTTCGCGACGGGTGCCGTCCCCGCCCGCGGGCGGGGGTTGCGGGCGGGGACGGCGGTCAGGGGCGGGCGCGGTTCGGGTTCAGCGCCGCGGCGGGTCGTACGTCGCGGGCGTCACGCCGGCCAGGTGCCCGGCCGGTTCGCCGGTGTTCTCCAGGACGTCCAGCGCCGCGATGTCGGGGTGGTGGAGGTCGAAGGCCGGGGACTCGGAACGGATCCGGGGCAGCGAGACGAAGTTGTGCCGCGGCGGCGGGCACGAGGTGGCCCACTCCAGGGAGCGCCCGTAGCCCCAGGGGTCGTCCTCGGTGACGCGCTCGCCGTACTTGGCGGTCTTCCAGACGTTGTAGAGGAACGGCAGGATGGAGAGCCCCAGCAGGAACGAGCCGATCGTCGACACCGTGTTGAGCGTGGTGAAGCCGTCCGAGGCGAGGTAGTCGGCGTAGCGGCGGGGCATGCCCTCGGCGCCGAGCCAGTGCTGCACCAGGAACGTCGTGTGGAAGCCGATGGTGAGCGTCCAGAAGCAGATCCGCCCGAGCCGCTCGTCGAGCTTCTTGCCGGTCATCTTGGGCCACCAGAAGTGGAAGCCCGCCATCATCGCGTACACGACGGTGCCGAACAGCGTGTAGTGGAAGTGCGCGACGACGAAGTAGGAGTCGGAGACGTGGAAGTCGATCGGCGGCGCCGCGAGCAGCACGCCGGTCAGGCCGCCGAACAGGAAGGTGACGAGGAAGCCGACGGTCCACAGCATCGGCGTCTCGAAGCTCAGCGAGCCCTTCCACATCGTGCCCACCCAGTTGAAGAACTTCACCCCGGTCGGCACGGCGATGAGGAAGGTCATGAACGAGAAGAACGGCAGCAGCACCTGCCCCGTGACGTACATGTGGTGGGCCCACACCGTCACCGAGAGGCCCGCGATGGCGACGGTGGCCGCGATCAGGCCCGCGTAGCCGAACATCGGCTTGCGGCTGAACACGGGGATGATCTCGGAGATGATGCCGAAGAACGGCAGCGCCAGGATGTACACCTCGGGATGGCCGAAGAACCAGAACAGGTGCTGCCACAGCATCGCCCCGCCGTTCGTCGGGTCGAAGACGTGCGCGCCGAACTTGCGGTCGCATTCGAGCGCGAGCAGCGCGGCCGCGAGGACGGGGAAGACGAGCAGCACCAGGAGGGACGTGAGCAGCACGTTCCAGCAGAAGATCGACATCCGGAACATCGTCAGGCCGGGCGCCCGCATGCAGATGATCGTCGTGATGAAGTTGACCGCGCCGAGGATGCTGCCGAAGCCGGAGAGCGTCACGCCCATGATCCACATGTCGGCGCCGACGCCCGGGGAGTGGACGGCGTCGGACAGCGGCGCGTAGAGGAACCAGCCGAAGTCGGCGGCGCCCTGCGGGGTCGCGAAGCCGGCCGCGGCGATCAGCGAGCCGAACACGAACAGCCAGTAGGAGAGCATGTTCATGCGCGGGAAGGCGACGTCCGGGGAGCCGATCTGCAGCGGCATGATCCAGTTGGCGAAGCCGGTGAACAGCGGCATGGCGAAGAGCAGCAGCATCACCGAACCGTGCATGGTGAACGCCTGGTTGAACTGCTCGTTGGAGAGGATCTGGGTGCCGGGCCGGGCGAGTTCGGCGCGCATCACGAGCGCGAGGACGCCACCGATCAGGAAGAAGGCGAAGGCCGACACCAGGTACATGGTGCCGATCGTCTTGTGGTCGGTGGTGGTCAGCAGCCGGACCACGGCCGAGCCGGGCCTCCTGACCCCAACCGCCGCGGCCCGTACGGCGGGTGGCGGCGGCTGCGGCGGCGGGGTGCCGCCCTGTGCCTCGATGGCGCTCAAGGGAAGCGCTCCTTCGGAACGTCGTGCGAATGGGATGGCGATCCATGATCGGAACACGCCACCCGCGCCCCCTAGGGCCGTTGGGCCCGGTTGCCCGGGGCCCCTGGGCCCGCGTTCCCGGCCCCCTCCCGGGACTTCCCGCACGCCCCGCACGGGACCCCGACCGAACCGGCACCTCGCCGACTGACCTGCCCCGACGGCCCGCCCGCGGAACGGCCCCAGCCCCCGGGCGCACCGCCGCCCGTGCCTCGCTCTCGCGGCGCCGCCCGTCCTCCTGCCCGCGCCGCCGGTTCCGTCGCCCGGCGCCCGGCGCCCGGATCAGCCCGCCAGCCGGACGAGTTCGCCGCGCTCCAGCGCCGCGTGCACGGCGCCGTCCGGTCCGACCGCGATGCCGTGCGGCTCGGGCGACGGGCCGGGCAGCGGGTACGCGTCGTAGCGGCCGTCCGGGTCGAGCACGCCGATCCGCCCGGCGCCCCACTCGGTGAACCAGAGCCGGCCGGCCGCGTCGGCCGCGATCGCGTGCGGCCGGGCCGCCCGGTCCGGCAGCGGGTGCTCGGTGACCTCGCCGTCGACGGTGATCCGCCCGACCAGCCCGCCGCCGATGCCGACGTACCAGAGCGCGCCGTCCGCGCCCGCCGTGATCCCGACCGGCGCGGTGCCCTCAGCCGGCAGCCGGTGCACGACGACCTCGCCACCGACGGTGATCCGGGCGACGGCGTCCGCCTGGTTGAGCGTGCACCAGAGGGCGCCGTCCGGCCCCGCCGTGATCATCGACGGGAAGGCGCCCGCGAGCGGCAGCGGGAACTCCGTCACGTCGCCGTCCACGGTGATCCGCCCGATCCGGCCGGCGTTGATCTCGGTGAACCAGAGCGCGCCGTCCGGCCCCGCGGCGATCCCGTACGGCCCGGCCTGCGCCGTCGGCACGGCGTGCGAGGACCGCCGCCCGTCGGTGTCGATCCGCCCGATCCGGTGATCGCGCATCCGGGTGAACCAGAGCGCCCCGTCCGGCCCCGGTGTGATCACCGCCGGCCCGCACTCGCCGGCATCGAGCCCGTACCGCGTGACCTTCCCGTCCGGCGCCAGCCGCCCGATCTCCCCCGCGTGCACGAGCGTGAACCACACGCCCCCGTCCGCGCCCACCGCCAGTCCGTACGGCCCGTCCCCCGGACCGGCGACCTCGAACCGTTCCACCACACGCTGCGTCATCCACGCCCCCGAATCATTATTGCGACTTCCGTCGCATTAGCATCCTCGCACCTCCCGACCGTCCGCGGCAACCGGATGGCCGCCAAGCCCAGCGTGATGAAGCGCGCGTCGATCAGCGCGATCAGCGACGTCCCGCGCATGAACCCGGCCATCGGGTCGAACGCCCGCTCCGCACAGGCGGCCACGGTGTCCCCGCCGCGCCCCGGCAGGAAGGAGCGGATCGAGTCACCGGTCCGGTGGCCGTCCCGGAGGAAGAAGAACATCGGGGCCAGCGCCGACGCCCGCCGGTGAGCAGCTGGGTGAGCAGTCCGAGCCCGGAGAGCACGCCGTGTCGTCACATCAGTGCGAACCGATCGATCCCCTCGGACGATCAGGCGGGTTGCCCGTCGTGCGCCTTCCCCCTGCCCGCTACGCGGCCTCCTCGAAGCGGACGCCGCCCGAGCCGCCCCCGAAGGCCGCCACCCGCTGCGCCTCGGCCTGCGCCGCCTGCCGGTCGGCGCGCCGCAGCGGCGCGAACGGGCGCAGGACGACGTCCTGCCCGGCCGTCAGCTGCCACGTCCCGGCGACGACGCCGTCCACGAGGAGGGTGGGGTGCACGAGCCCGTTCTGCGTCATGACCAGGCCCTTGTGCTCGTCGGCCAGCACCCGGGTGCGGTCGGCGTGGGAGAGCAGCAGGTTGTCGAAGGGCGCGAGGAGGCGGACGGGCGCCGGGGTGTCCGGGTCCGGCCGGGGCGCATCGGGGAGGTCGTAGAGGACGCGGCCCTGCTCGTCGCGGTCGGTGAACAGCCCCGGGGCGAGGCCCTTGAGGACCGGTCCGAGCCGGCTGAGCCCGCACCACTTCTGCAGGTCGGCGGCGGTGGCGGGGCCGAAGGCGGCGAGGTAGCGCAGGGCGAGGTCGTCGAGCGAGGGCGCCGGGTCGAGCGGGCGGCCGAGCCAGGCCTCGGCGGTGGTGTGGGCGGCGGCGCCGCCGCGGCCCCAGATCCCGCGCGGCGGCACCTGGACGAGCGGCAGGAGGCAGCGCGCCGCCTGGGCGAGGGCGACCGGGTCGCGGTCGGGGCGGCCGACGGCGAGCAGGGCGCCGAGCTCCTGGAAGGTGCGCGGCCGCTCCTCGACCAGGTCCCTGGCCTCGGTCCCGAGCGCGGCGAGGTCGAGCCCGGCGAGCCGCTTGCCGTAGGTGGTGCGCAGCGCCTGGTCGAGCACGGGCTGGAGGAGCGGGCGCAGCGTCAGGCAGTCCTCGGCGGTGACGAGGTGGAGGGTGCCGCGCTGGAGCGCGATCCGGACGACGCCGCGCTCCTCGATCAGCGCGGTGAGCTGCTCGGGCGCGAAGCCCTCGATCCGGGAGAGCAGCCCGAGGTAGGGCGGCTGCGGCGCGGCCTGGGCCTGGAGCCCGCCGAGGTGGCGGACCACCTCGGCGGGCTCGCCACCGCAACGGTCGAGCAGGTGCTGGCGGGCCAGCACCGCCCGTCCGAGCGCCCGGGGACCGATCACCGGCGGCCGTCCAGGACCGAGCGCAGGACGTCGATCCGGTTGGTGGTGATGGAGTCGACGCCGGTGTCGCGCAGCCGGCGCATGGTGCGGCGCAGGTCGGCGGTCCAGGTGGAGACGGCCAGTCCGGCGTCCCGCGCGGCGGCGGTGAGATCCGGGGTGACGAGCCCGAACGGCGGGTTGAGGTAGCGCGGGCGCAGGTCGTCGAGCAGGGCGCGGACGGGCAGCCGGGGCTGCTTCCAGGTGAGCGCGATCTCGGCGCCGGGAGCGACGGCGCGCACGGCGAGCATCGCGGTGGCCGGGCCGCAGAAGGCGACGAGGTCCTCGGCGCCCAGAGCGGTGACGACGGACCAGGTGGCGGCGGCCGGACCGGGCCCGTCGAGGTCGATGAGCAGCCGGCGGCCCCCGGGGGCGGCGGCGACGGCCTTGATCGCCTCGGCGAGGGTCGGCACGGCGAGCGGGCCGCGGCGCAGCTCGTCGAGCTGGTCGGCGGTGACGCGCCCGATGTCCCGGGGGTCGCCCCAGAGGCGTTCCAGGGTGCGGTCGTGGAGCAGGACGGGCACCTTGTCCCGGGTGAGCTGGACGTCCACCTCGACGGCGTCGGCGCCGCGGGCGAGCGCGGACTCGACGGAGGTGAGGGTGTTCTCGCGGAAGCGGTAGGGGTCGCCGCGGTGGGCGACGGCGAGCAGCGGCCGGCGGTCGGCGGGCGTGCGGTCGGCGGGCGTGCGGCCGGCGGTCATCGGATCGGCCCGGCGATGGTCTGGTCACGGCCGAGGTCGTGCCGGGCGCGGGCCGTGCGGTCGGGCCGGCCGGCCACGGCCTCGATCGGGAGCACGGCGCTCCGGGTGGTCGGCAGGTGCGGGTGGGTCATCCCGGTCGGGGCCTCTCGTCTCGTTCGGCGCGGACTGCTCGTTCGCTCGGACTGCTCCGCGAGGGAGTGCGCTCTCTGCGGCGGCCGGATCAGCGCCGTTCGATCATCACGTTGGTCGACTTGATGACGGCCGTGGCGGGCGCGCCGGGCACCAGGTTCAGCTCCTCCGCCGACTCCCGGCTGATCAGCGACACCACCCGGAACGGCCCGGCCTGCACCTCCACCTGGGCGGCCACGTCGCCGAGCACCACGTCGGTGACGATCCCGGGGAAGCGGTTGCGCGCGGAGGACGGCCTGCCCTCCGCTTCGGCGTTCTCCGGCCGGGCCAACTCGCGGGCGAAGGCCGCCAGTTCGGCACCGGGGATGATCCGGTGGCCGTGCTCGTCCCGCTCGGCGGCGACCCGCCCGGCGTCCACCCAGCGCCGCATGGTGTCGGCGCTGACGCCGAGCAGCGACGCGGCCTCGCCGATGCGGTACGGGTTGACCGGCAGGTCGGGCTGGCCCATGTGCGACTCCTGAGGGTGGTTCGGGAACGGGCGCGCGCGGGGCGCGTCGCCGCCATCCTGCCGTACCGGGGCCCCGGCCCGCGAAGCAGCACCGGGAGTCGCCCCCTACGGCTCGCCGAAGAGCTCGCGCCGGGCCGCGTCCCCGGCGGTGAGGACGGCGCCGGCCAGCACCGCGCCGCCGCCCGCGGTACCGGCCCGCACCTCGGTGCGCAGCGGGGAGAGCGCGGCGAGCCGGCGTTCGACCCGCGCGGCGAGCTCGGGGCCGCCGGCCCGGCCGATCTCACCGCCGAGGACGACGCAGCCGGGGTCGAGGACGACGCAGACGCTGGCCGCGCCGAGGGCGATCCGCTCGGCGAGCTCGTCCAGGAAGGCCTGGCCGGCCCCATCGGCGGCGTCCAGGGCGTCGAGCGCCGCGCGGACGGCGGCCTCGGCGGCGGCCGCGTCCCCGGCGGGGCCTGCGGGCAGGCCGTGGGCGCGGGCGAGCTCGCAGACGGCGGCGCTGCCGACGAGCCCGTGGAAGCCGCCCTCGCAGCTGGCGGCGCTGGGCAGGCCGGCGGTGCCGGGGACGGGCAGGAAGCAGATCTCGCCGGTGCCGCCGGAGAAGCCGCGGCGCAGCCGCCCGTCCAGCACGACGGCCGCGCCGACGCTGTGGCCGAGCCACATCAGCACGAAGGTGTCGCGGTCGCGGGCGGCGCCGACCCGGTACTCGGCCCGGCCGGCCAGGTTGACCTCGTTCTCCAGGATCACTTCGGTGCCGGGCAACTCGCGCAGGGCCGCGAGGAGTTCGCCGTGCCAGGCGGGCAGGGCCCCGGTGCTCTGGAGGCGACCGGTGGCCGGGTCGACCAGGCCGGGCGCGCCGACGGCGACGGTGTGCAGCCGTTCGACGCCCACCCCGCGCGCGACGTCGAGCAGCGTGCGGACGATCCGGCCGGCGGCGTCGGAGGCGCCGGCGTCGTCGACCGGCACCTCGGCGGAGGCGAGGGTGCGGCCGGCCAGGTCGGCGACGACGAGGCTGACGCCGCCGGAGCGGACGTCGAACGCGGCGAGGTGGGCGCGCGAGGCGACCAGCGCGTAGACCCGGGCGTTGGGGCCGCGGCGCTGCTCGCCGCGCTCGCCGACGACGGCGACCAGGCCGGTGCGCTGGAGGCGGTCCAGCAGGTCGGCGACGGTGGGGCGGGAGAGGCCGGTGAGGTCCCGCAGCTCGGTGGCCGTGAGGGGGCCCTGTTCGAGCAGCAGGTTGAGCGCCAGCCGGTCGTTGATCGCCCGGGCGGTGCTCGGCGTGGCCGTACGCGCGGTGGTCATGGGCGCTCATCCTTCCAGAGTGTTTCTATCAGGGTCCCTTCCTGATAATTTATCGCCCGTTGCCGGACGGCCGATCCACCGCGTGCGACCGGGAGGGAACCCGCATGACCATGACCCCACCGCTGGACCACCTGCCCGCGCCGCCGCGGCGGGCCAGGGCGAGCATCGCCCTGGTGTTCGCCGTGCACGGCGCCGTCACGGGCACCTTCGTCAGCCGGATCCCCTGGATCCAGCACCGCCTCGACCTCTCCCCCGGCGAGCTCGGGCTCGCCCTGGTGATGCCCGCCGTCGGGTCGTTCCTCGCGATGCCGCTGGCCAGCCGGTTCGTCCACCGCCACGGCGGCCGGGCCGCGGTGCGCGGCCTCGTCTCGCTGTGGTGCCTGGCCCTGGCCCTGCCCGCGCTCGCACCGTCACTGCCCGTCCTGTGCGCCGCCCTGTTCGTCTACGGCGCGACCTCTGGCACGTCGGACGTCGCGATGAACGCCCAGGGCGTGGAGATCGAGGAGCGCCTCGGCCGCTCGATCATGTCCGGCCTGCACGGCATGTGGAGCGCGGGCGGGCTGCTGGCCTCGGGCTTCGGCATCCTCGCCGCCCACCTCGACCTCGACGCCCGCCTCCAGTCGGCCGTCACCGCGCTCGTGCTGCTCGCCCTCGCGCAGGTGGCCTGCCGGGGCCTGCCCGACCTGCGGGCGCCGGAGGAGGCCGAGGCGCCGCCGCGGTTCGCGCTGCCGCCGCGCAGCTCGCTGGTGATCGGACTGGTCGGCTTCTGCGCCGTGTTCGCCGAGGGCGCGTCGATGGACTGGAGCGGCGTCTACCTTCGGGACGTCACCGGCGCCTCGGCCACCGTCGCCGCCGTCTCTACACCGCCTTCGCGCTCACCATGGCCGTCAGCCGGCTGGCCGGGGACGCGGCGATCCGCCGCCTCGGGGCCGTCCGGGCGACCCGCCTCGGCGGCGCCACCGCGACCGCGGGCGGCGTGCTCGTCGTGCTGGCGGACGAACCGGCCCTGGCGATCCCGGGCTTCGCACTGATCGGCGTCGGCATCGCCGTCATCGTCCCGCTGGCCTTCGCCGCGGCCGGGCGCAGCGGCCCCAACCCCAGCCAGGCCATAGCGGGCGTCGCCACCGTCACCTACACCTCCGGCCTGATCGCCCCGGCCGTCGTCGGCGGGCTCGCCCAGGCCACCTCGCTGACCGCCTCCTTCGCCCTCGTCACGGTGCTCGCCCTGGCGCTGG
Source organism: Streptomyces sp. SP17BM10 (assembly GCF_036322405.1). Taxonomy (NCBI): domain Bacteria; kingdom Bacillati; phylum Actinomycetota; class Actinomycetes; order Kitasatosporales; family Streptomycetaceae; genus Streptomyces; species Streptomyces sp. SP17BM10. The sequence goes on from NZ_JAQYXB010000623.1 coordinate 92,068, forward strand.
TGCCGAGCGCCGGGGCGCTGCGCCGCACCGCACGGACGGCCCCCGACGGTCCGTCCGGAAGCGTCACCACACCCGCGAGCAACGACCTCTCGACGCTGTGACGCGACGGGCGCCCGCGCGTCTGTCTCCCCCCGATCGGCGCACACTTTTCGGCGCCGGGTGCGGTCGAACCCACCGGCGCGGCCCGGGACGCCCGCCGTTCCCGTCGGCCCGCGCCGAAGCCACCCAGGGGGAGCGAACCGATGACGGCTGCTGCCGCCGGTCACCCCGCGGGACTTCCACGCCGGGGACGACCGGTTCTGGCGTCACAACCCCGAGAAGGACCCGTACGGCCGAGCCGTTAGGCTCGGGCGGTGCACGCACCAGACGCAGCCCCCGCACCGCCCGAGCCCGCCCCGCGTTCGCCGTGGTGGCGCTTCGCGCTGCTCGTCCTGATCCTCGGCGCCGCCGCCGGATCGCTGCTGCTGTGGAGCCCGACGGCGTTCCTGCGGGTCGGGCTGCCCGCCGGAGTGCCCGGGTACTGGCTCGCGCCGGCCTTCGTCGCGGTCTACGCCCTCGCCACGCTCGCCTTCCTGCCCCGCCCGGCACTCAACGCCGCCGCCGGACTGCTGCTCGGCATCCAGGAGGGCACCGTGCTCGCCGTCCTCGGCACCACGCTCGGCGCGGCCGCGGCGTTCGGCCTCGGCCGGGCGCTCGGCCGCGACGCGCTGCGCCCCTTCCTGCGCGGCAGGATGCTGACCGCGCTGGACCGCCGCTTCACCGACCAGAGCTTCCGCAGCGTGCTGCTGCTGCGCCTGCTGCCCGGCCTGCCGTTCCAGGCCGGCAACTACGGCGCCGCCTTCTCCGGCACGCGCTTCGCGCCGTACATCCTGGCCACGGCCGTCGGCGTCGTGCCGACCACCGCGGTGTACGTGACGGCCGCGGCCAGCGCGCGCGAGCCCGGCTCGGCGTCCTTCCTGCTCTCGGCGGGCGTGATCGGGCTGTTCGGCGCGGTCACCCTGGTCTCGCTCTGGCGGGCCGCCGCCGCGCGCCGGCGCACCACCGCCTGAGCCGCACCCGCGGTTATTCGCTCGCGATCCGTCCTCGCCCGGCGCCACCATGGCAGCCATGACCAACCTCACGCCGCGGGTCGACCCGCCCACATCCGCCGACGAGACCACCATGCTGACGGCCTGGCTGGACTTCCACCGCAGCACGCTCGCCCTCAAGTGCGAGGGCCTCACCGACGACCAACTGCGCACGCGCTCCGTCCCGCCGTCCAACCTGTCCCTGATCGGCCTCGTGCGGCACATGGCCGAGGTCGAGCAGTACTGGTTCCAGGACATCCTGCTGGGCGCGGACGTCGGCGTCGGCCACTACTGGACCGAGGACAACGAGGACGGCGACTTCGACGACGTCGCCACCGCGGACGTCGCCCACGACCTCGCCACCTGGCACGCCGAGGTCGACGCCGCCCGCCGCGCGATCGTCGGCCTCCCGCTCGACACGGTGGGCAAACGGCAGCGCCGGGAGGCGGACGTGACGCTCCGGTGGATCCTCGTCCACATGATCGAGGAGTACGCGCGGCACAACGGTCACGCGGATTTTCTGCGCGAGCTGCTGGACGGCAGGACCGGCGAGTGAAATCGTTTCCGCATTGTTGACAGAAGGTCAATTAGGCGGTGACCGCGACCGATAAGGTCTACGCGCGCAACCGTACGCAGGCCCCCCGCGTCGATGAGGGTGCCCGGGTTCGCCCGGGTTTCCGGCGCGGCACGACTCGTACGGGGGGCGCGAGCGGGCACGGGACCGGTGAACAGTGCGATACTCGGACAGTTCCGACGAGTGGATGACGTGTCAAAAAGGGCACGCGCACCCGGGGGGACGCGGCCGGGACGAGGCAGGGAGGCGCGGCATGGGAGCACTTCGCGACGAGCACCACAACGGGTGGCTGATGCCCTCGGGCAACTACCCCGCCGCCGTGTACGACGACGAGTGGAGCGAACGGGACACGGTGCCCGCGATGCCGTCGCCGGCCAAGATCGTCTCGCTGCGGCCGACCGGCTTCGAGGCCGCGCGCACCGTCGGCGAGCACATCCGGGCCAGCACCCCGGTGGTCATGGACCTCACCGAGATGGAGGAGGCCGAGGCCAAGCGGATGGTCGACTTCGCCTCCGGGCTGATCTTCGGCACCCAGGGGGGCATCGAGCGGATCGCCCGCCGGGTCTTCCTGCTCACCCCGGCCGACGTCGAGGTCATGGTGATCGACCGCCCACTCGACGACACCGGGTTCTACAACCAGAGCTGAGCTCCCGAGGAGCAGCGACCGACCGGGGACGGCCACCGCCGTCCTCGGTTTTTTGCTGCCCGGTTCCTCCCGCCCGGCCGGGCCCACGCGCCCCATCTGAGGCTTCTGATCTTATTTTGAGACATTCATGTCTCACTTGAGCTAGACTCGATGCATGGCCACCGACCGCGACACCGTCCTCGAAGCCGCCGTCAGCGTGCTCTCCCGCCGCCCGACCGCCCACCTGGACGAGATCGCGCGCGCCGCCGGCATCAGCCGCGCCACGCTGCACCGGCTGTTCCCCGGCCGCGAGGCCCTGATCCGCGAGGTCGGCCTGCTCAGCCTCCAGCGCTTCGCCGCCGCACTGGACACCGCCACCGCCGGGGAGGGCGACGCCGAGGCCGCGGTGCGACGCCTGGTCGAGGTCGCCGTCCCCGACGCCATGCTCTGCGCCTTCCTGGCCGGTGAGAACCAGCTCTACGACGACGAGAACGTCAACGCGCTCTGGGAGATCCAGATCGAACGGCTGCACCGGCTGTTCCTCCTCGGCCAGCAACAGGGCGTCTTCCGGATCGAGCTGTCCGCCGCGTGGCTCAGCGAGGCCTTCTTCGACCTCGTCGCCGGCGTCGGCTGGGCCATCCAGGACGGCCGGCTCGCCCCGCGCGACGCCGCGTTCTCGATCACCGAGCTCTTCCTCGGCGGCGCCCTGCGCCGACCGTCCTCCGCCCCCTCCACACCCTCGTCGGCCCGCGCAACGGAAACCGATACACCATGAGCGCCCTGCCCCTGACCACCCCGAGCCGCCGCTGGAGCGGCCTCGCCGTCCTCGTCCTCGCCGTCACCCTGGTCGCCGTCGACGCGACCGTCCTCTCCCTCGCCATCCCCTCCATCAGCGAGACGCTGCGCCCCAGCGGCACCCAGCTGCTCTGGATCGGCGACGCCTACTCCTTCGTCCTCGCCGGCCTGCTGGTCAGCATGGGCGCGCTGAGCGACCGGATCGGCCGCAAGAAGCTGCTGCTGGCCGGCTCCACCGCGTTCGGCGCCGCCTCGCTGCTGGCCGCCTACGCGCCGGGGCCGGGCTGGCTGATCCTGGCCCGCGTCCTGCTCGGCGTGGCCGGCGCGACGATCATGCCGTCCACCCTGTCGCTGATCCGCAGCCTCTTCCCGGACGACCGGGAGCGGGCCACCGCGATCGGCATCTGGGGCGCCGCCGCGGCCGCGGGCGCCGCGCTCGGGCCGGTGGTCGGCGGTGTGCTGCTGGAGCACTTCTGGTGGGGCTCGGTGTTCCTGCTCAACATCCCCGTCCTGATCCTGCTGCTGGTCTTCGGCGCCTGGCTGCTGCCCGAGTCCAGGGACCCGAAGCCGGGCCGCTGGGACGTGCTGAGCGTCGTGCTGTCGCTGGCCGGTGTGATCGGCGTCGTCTACGCGGTCAAGGAGGCGGCCGCGAACGGCGTGGCGCGCTGGGACGTGCCGCTCGCCGCCCTCGTGGGCGCCGTCGCGCTGACCGTCTTCGTCCGCCGCCAGCTACGGCTGGACACCCCGCTGCTGGACGTCCGGTTGTTCCGCGACCGCCGGTTCACCGCCGCCGTGCTGGCCTCGCTGATCTCGCTGATCGGCCTGTCCGGCGTGGTCTTCGTGACCTCGCAGTACCTCCAGCTGGTCCGCGGCTACGAGCCGCTCCAGGCGGGCCTCGCCGAACTGCCGGCCTTCGCCGGCTCGGTGGCCGGCGGGCTGCTGACCGCCCGGCTGGTCCGGCGCACCGGCGCCCGCCCGGCGCTGACGTTCTGCCTACTGGCGATGGGCCTCGGCGTCGGCGTGCTCGGCTGGCTCCGGCAGGACACCACGTACCTGGTGCTGGCCGCCTCGTTCCTGCTGGTCGGTACGGCCGAGGGAGTGGTCTACACGCTCGGCGCCGACCTGGTGCTGAGCGCCGCGCCGGCCGACACGGCCGGCGCCGCCTCCGCGGTGTCGGAGACGGCGTACGAGCTGGGCACCGCGCTCGGCATCGCGCTGGTCGGCTCGGTGGTGGGCTCGCTCTACGCGAGCGGGCTGTCCGTCCCGCAGGGCGCGGACCCGGCCGCCGCCGCCCGGGCGGGCGAGTCGCTCGGCGGCGCCGTCGAGGCGGCCCACGGGCTGCCTCGGGCCCTCGGCGAGCCGCTGCTGGCGAGCGCGAGGCACGCGTTCGTCCACGGCATGAACGTCGCGGGCATCGCGTCGGCCGTGCTGCTCATCGGCGCCGCCGTGCTGGCCTGGCGCCTGCTGCGCGGGCTCTGCGGCCCGGCGACCGAGCCGGCGGAGGTGCGGCCGGCGCCCGAGAAGGTGGATGCCTAAACGATTCTGCGGCCCCGCACCCAAGCTCTCGGGTGCGGGGCCGCGGCCGTCGCCCGGCGCTAGTGGGAACCGAAGGGCAGTTCCAGCTCGGCCCAGACCACCTTGCCGTCCCTGGTCAGCCGGCTGCCCCAGCGCTGGGCGAGCTCGCTGACCAGGAACATGCCGCGCCCGCCCTCGTCCTGCTCGGCGAAAGGGCGCAGCTGCGGGGTCTGGCCGCCGGCGTCGGAGACCTCGACGGTGAGCACGCGGTCGCGGAACAGGCGCAGCCGGCGCGGGGCGTCGGCGTGCAGGAGGGCGTTCGTGACGAGCTCGCTGACCAGCAGTTCGGCGTAGTCGGCGAGCGGGGTCAGGCCCCAGCGCTCCAGGGTCGAGCGGGTGAAACGGCGGGCCTTGCCGGGCAGCCGGCCGCCGCCGGTGAGCGGGAGGGTGGCGATCCGGTCGGCGGGCAGCGGCAGCACCCGGGCCATGATCATCGCGATGTCGTCGTCGGTGCCGTCGGTGACGAGGGCGCCGAGCACGGCGTCGCAGGTCTGCTCCAGGGTGCGGCCGGGCTCGGCGAGGGTGCGGGCGAGCAGGTCGATGCCCTTGTCGATGTCCTGGCCGCGGCGCTCGACCAGGCCGTCGGTGTAGAGGGCGACCATGCCGCCCTCCGGGAGGGTGAACTCGATCGACTCGAAGGCCACACCGCCGACGCCGAGCGGCACGCCGGGCGGCAGGTCGACCCGGCGGGCGAGCCCGTCGGGGCCCACCCACACCGGCGGCAGGTGGCCGGCCGAGGCGACTTGGACGGTGCGCTCCAGCGGGTCGTAGACCGCGCAGATGCAGGTCGCGAACTGGCCCTCGCCGATTCCCGAGGCGGTCTCGTCCAGTCGGGTGAGGACCTGCTCGGGCGGCATGTCGAGGGTGGCGAGGGTGCGGGCGACGGTGCGCAGCTGGCCCATCGTGGCGGCGGCCCGGATGCCGTGGCCCATCACGTCGCCGACCACCAGGGCCACCCGGCCGCAGGACAGCGGCACGACGTCGAACCAGTCCCCGCCGACCTCGCTGACGACGCTGCTCGGCAGGTACCGGTAGGCGATCTCCAGGCCGAGCGTGCGGTGGATCTCCTGCGGCAGGAGGCTGCGTTGCAGGGTGAGCGCCGTCTCGCGCTCGCGCCGGTAGAGCCGGGCGTTGTCGAGTGCGAGGGCGGTGCGGGCGACGAGTTCCTCGGCGAGGGCGACGTCGGCGTCGGTGAACGGCTCGGGGTTGCGCATCCGGATGAACTCGGAGCCGCCGAGGACCATGCCGCGGGCCGAGATCGGCACCATCAGGTACGAGTGGATGCCCGCCTCGATGCCGGGCGCCACGCGCTCCTCGCTGGCCACCAGGCCGCGCAGCACCTCCTCGTCCACGTGGGCGCGCAGCAGCGGCTTCCCGCTGCGCAGGCACTGGGTGTAGCTGCGGTGCGGGGCGTACTCGGAGGTCTCCCCGACGGCGTCCACGGCGTGCACCAGGCCGGACGCGTAGGACTCGCCGACGGCGACGGCCCGGAGTTTGATCGGGCGGTCGGCGGGGATCGTGCTGGGCTCGGCGCCGCGCAGCACCGGCTCCAGGAGGTCGACGGTGGCGAAGTCGGCGAACCGGGGGACGACGGCCTCGATCAGCTCCTCGGCGGTGCGCTGGAGGTCGAGGGTGGTGCCGATCCGGGCGGTGGCCTCGGCGATGGTGGCGAGACGTTCCTGCGCGCGGGAGGCGCGGGCCTCGGCCTGGAAGCGCTCGGTGACGTCGATGATCGAGGAGGCGACGCCGAAGACCCGGCCGGTGGAGTCCTCCAGGCGGAAGTACGAGGCGGACCACGCGTGGTCACGCCTCGGGTCCCCGGGGACGCGGCCGTGCGAGCGGGCGTCCACGACGGGCTTGCCGGTCCTGAGCACCTGTCTCATGGTCTGCTCGATCTCGGCGGTGTTGATGCCCGGCAGGACGGCGGATATCCGGCGGCCGAGGTGGGCGGTGGCCGGGACGCCGTTCATCCGGGCGAGCGCCTCGTTGATCCGCACGAAGCGCAGCTGGGTGTCGTACACGGCCATGCCGATCGGCGAGCGGCCGAAGATGCCGTCGAGGACGGCGAGGTCGGCCTCGATCTCGTGGATGGCGCCGGTGTCGGAGGCCGTGGCGAGCAGCAGGAGGGTGCCACCGGGGCCGGCGATCGGGTAGGTGCGGAACTCCAGCTCGACCCGGTGGCCGTCGCGGTGGCGCACCGGGTAGACGAAGGAGGTGTCGGTGCCGTCCATGAGCCGCCGGAAGATCCCGAGCACCTCGGCGCGGTCGCTCTCGTCGGTGAGCAGCCGTGCCGCGTAGCTGCCGACGGCCTCGTCGGCGGTGAAGCCGAGCAGGGCCTCGGCGTCCTCGCTCCAGTGCAGGATGAGGCCGTCGCCCTGGATCAGGACGGTGGCGAGTGGGACCAGCCGGTGGCCCTCGGGACGTGCGGGGGCGGCACCCGGTGCGGGGCCGGCGGCGTCGGTCGCGTCCCACTCGTGTCCGTGCATGATCAGGCAGCACCCCGGTTCGGCTCGTGCCCGGCCGGGTGGGCCTCGCGGTCCGTGTCGGCCGGGGTTCTTCTCCAGACTGCACGGACATCGGCCGCCCGGCGACCCCTTGGAAGGGGCCGATCCGGTCGCTCCTGGTGTACGGGCGTCATGGGCGTACCGGGCGCAGCGTACTCTCCAGAAGGCCCGCCCACTGCCGGATCACTCCGGATCGTCGGGCGCTGTCGTCGGTGAGCAGGTTGGCGAGGCCGAGGCCGCGGGCGAGGTCCAGGGTGGCCTGCACGGATTCGCGCACGCCGGAGCGGGTCTCGTCGGCGTCCAGGAACTCGACGGCGGCCCGGTGGGCCTCGCGGCCGACGTGGCCCTCCAGGGCGATGATCCGCTCGCGCAGCGCCTCCTCGGTGGCGGCGGCCGTCCACAGGTGCAGGGCGGCGCGGAACAGCGGACCGGTGTAGAGGCGCACGATCATGTCGACGACGGCCCCGGTGCGGTCGGGGCCGGCGGCCGGCAGCTCGTCCGCGTGGGCGCGGACGGCCGCCAGCCGCTCGGCGGTGACGTGCTCGACGGCCGCGGTGAACAGGTCCTCGCGGGTCGGGAAGTGGTGCTGGGCGGCGCCCCGGGAGACCCCGGCGCGTTCGGCGACCACGGCGACGGTGGAGCCGTGCCAGCCGCGTTCGGCCAGGCAGTCCACGGCCGCCGCGAGCAGCCTGGCGCGGGTGGCACGGCTGCGGTCCTGCCGGGGGGTGCGGGCGGCGGGGTGGCTGGTCATCGGTGCTGGCGGTTCCTGTTCCGGTGGGGGCTCGGCGGGTCGATCCTCACAGACGCGCCCTGGTGCGGCGTCAGTGGGCCGCCTCCCGGGCCCGGAGTTCGCGCCGGAGGATCTTGCCGGCGGGGGACTTGGGGACGGCGTCGACGAACTCGACGGCGCGCACCTTCTTGTAGGGGGCGACCTGACCGGCGACGAACGCGGTGACGTCGTCGGCGCTGAGCCGGCTGCCCGGCACCCGGACGACGAAGGCCTTGGGACACTCGGTGCCCTCGGCGTCCGTCACGCCGATCACGGCGGCGTCGGCGATCTGCGGGTGACCCAGCAGGACGGCCTCCAGTTCGGCGGGGGCGACCTGGTAGCCCTTGTACTTGATCAGCTCCTTGACCCGGTCGATGATGTGCAGGTAGCCGCGGTCGTCGACGAAGCCGACGTCGCCGGTGTGCAGCCAGCCCTCCTCGTCGATCACCGCGGCGGTCTCGCAGGGGCGGCCGAAGTACCCCTTCATCACCTGCGGGCCGCGGATCAGGAGCTCGCCGGGCTCGCCGGGCCCGAGGTCCGTCCGGGTGCCGTCCAGGGCGGCGACGCGCAGCTCGGTGGAGGGGACCATCCGGCCGACGGCGCCCGGCGAGGGGTCGGTGTCGTGCGGGGAGACGACGTGGGTGACCGGGGACAGCTCGGTCATGCCGTAGCCCTGGAGCAGGTGCGGCAGGCCGAGGCGGCGGGCGCAGGCGGCGGCGAGCTCGGTGTCGAGCGGGGCGGCGGCGCACAACAGGTACTCGACGGAGGACAGGTCGAAGCGCTCCACCAGCGGGTGCTTGGCGAGGGCGAGCGCGATCGGCGGGGCCACGATGAGCGCCTGCACCCGGTGCTCCTCGATGGCGCGGCAGAACTGCTCCAGGTCGAAGCGCGGCAGCACGACCACGGCGGCACCGCAGCGCAGCGGCTGGTTGAGCAGCGCCGCGAGGCCGTAGATGTGGAAGAACGGCAGGACGGCGAGCACCCGTTCGCCGGGCTCGGGGCGGTACAGGGCGTCGACCTGGCCGAGGTTGGTGGCGATCGAGCGGTGGGTGAGCATGACGCCCTTGGGCAGTCCGGTGGTGCCGCTGGAGTACGGCAGCACGGCGACGTCCTCGCCGGGGTCGATCGGGACCTCGGGCACCGGCGCGGTGGAGGCGAGCAGGTCGGCGAGCGAGCGGTGGCCGTCGGCGCCGTCCAGCACGACGATCTCGCGCAGCGGCCGGCCCCCGGCGGCGAGCAGCTCGGCGGCCTTCGTGGCGGTGGGCAGGAAGGGGGAGACGGTGACCAGCCAACGGGCGCCGCTGTCGCCCAGCTGGCCGGCGAGCTCGTTCGGGGTGGCGAGGGAGGAGACGGTGGTGACGGTGGCCCCGGCCCGGGTGGCGCCGTAGAAGGCCATGGGGTAGACGATCGTGTTGGGGCTGAAGAGCGCCACCACGTCGCCCTTGCGCACGCCCGCCTCGGCCAGGCCGGCGGCGACCCGAAGCACGGACCCGGCGAGCTCGGCGTGGCTGACGGTCCGTCCGGTGAGGCCGTCGATCAGGGCCGGCCGGTCACCGTACCGCGCCGCGTCGCCGAGCACCGCGTCGTGGATCGGGAGGTCGATCACCGGCACGTCGGGGAAGTCGCTGAGGAACACCAAGGTAAGCCTCCGCTGAGGAAGTTGAGGTGAATTCGGGGCCGGCGTCCGGTCTCGGGGGCAGGCCGGCCGGGGGCGCGTTCAGGAGCATACGGACAGCGAAGGGACGCTGCGCCATTGTGGGGAACGACGGCCGGAGCACGCGTGGCACAGTTGCCACCGGGGGGCGCCCGGTCGGACGGTGTGCACCACGGCCGCCCGCCCCCGGGAGCGGCCCCGGAACCTGGAGCACCCCGAACGTGAGAGCCACCTCCCCTGCCCTGCCGCGCGGCCGCCGCCTGCTCGCCGCCGCCACCACCGCCGTCGTCCTCGCCCTCGGCAGCGCGCCGCTCGCCTGGGCCGCACCCGGCGACAACGGCGACGTGAAGATCCACAGCGACACCACCGCGGTGAGCGACACCCGCGACGAGACCAAGGTCTGCACGTTCTACCTCGACGCGTTCAACTTCGACACCGTCCAGCAGGTCAACTGGACCATCGAGACGCAGCCCGGCGGCACGCAGGTGCTGGCGGGCTCCATCACGCTCACCAACGGCACCGGCAACACGGGCAACCTCAGCCTTCCGGACGGCATGTACAAGCTCGAATGGACGTTCGTGGGCGAGAGCGGGACGGCCAAACAGAAGGTCTTCCAGGTGTCGTGCGCCACCTCCTCGCCCTCGCCGTCCCCGTCGCCCTCCTCCTCGCCCAGTCCCTCGCACTCGCCCTCCTCCTCACCGTCCTCGTCCCCCGGCGTCTCGCCGAGCACCTCCCCCGGCGGCGGGCCGCACGGTGGCGTGCCCACCGGTGGCGGCGGCACCTCCGGGGCCAACGCCGCCGAGGTGATCGGCGGGGTCGCGCTGCTCGTCGGCGCCGGCGGCCTCACCGTCCGCGCGATGCGCCGCCGTCCCGGGACCAATGCCGACTCCTGACCACCCCTTCCGCGTGCCGCACGGCGGCCCCGGCCCGATCACGGCCGGGGTCGTCGCGCTGGCGCTCGCGGCGGGCGGCATCTGGCTCGTCCACGACGGCACCGACGGCCGGGACGGGCCGCCACTGCCCGCTCCCCCGCCCTCGGCGGCCGCCCCGGCCGTGCCGGCGCCGAGCCCCGGCCGGCCGGCGGCCGCGGCGCCCTCCCCGCCGCCCTCCCTGCCGCCCGGCCACCCGCCGCTGCCCGCCTCGCCGCCGACCAGGATCCGGATCCCCGCGATCAAGGTCGACGCCCCGTTCGTCGGCCTCGGGCTCAGCGCCTCCCGGCAGCTCACCACCCCGCCGATGGACCAGCGCAACCTGGCCGGCTGGTACCGCGACGGCACCACGCCGGGCGCGGCCGGCAACGCCATCACCGTCGGCCACGCGGACAACCACACCGGGCCGGCCGTCTTCTACCGGCTCGGCCTGCTGCGCCCTGGCGACACCGTCGAGGTGGCGCGCAAGGACCGGCGCACGGCCGTGTTCACGATCGACTCCGTCCGGGTGTTCCCGAAGAAGGACTTCCCGGACGCCCTCGTGTACGGCGCCACCGAGCGGGCCGAGCTGCGGGTGATCACGTGCGGCGGCGCGTTCGACCGGAAGACCGGGTACGAGTCCAACACCGTCGTGTTCGCGCACCTGACCGGCGTCAGGTGAGCGTTCACCGGTTCGCTAGTACGACTTCGGCAGGCCGAGGGTGTGCTGGGCGACGTAGTTGAGCACCATCTCGCGGCTGACCGGCGCGACCCGGCCGACCCGGGTGGCGGCCAGCAGCGCGCCCAGCCCGTACTCCTGGGTGAGGCCGTTGCCGCCGAGCGTCTGCACCGCCTGGTCCACCGTGCGGGCGGCGGCCTCGCCGGCCGCGTACTTGGCCATGTTGGCGGCCTCGCCGGCCGCGAGGTCCTCGCCCGCGTCGTAGAGCAGCCCGGCCTTCTGCGTCATCAGCCGGGCCAGCTCGATCTCCACCGCGCACTGCGCGAGCGGGTGGGCCAGGCCCTGGTGGGCGCCGATCGGGGTCGACCACACCGTCCGCGTCTTCGCGTACTCGACGGCCTTGCCGAGGGCCTGGCGGGCGAGACCGAGCGAGAACGCGGCGGTCAGGATGCGCTCGGGGTTGAGGCCCGCGAAGAGCTGGAGCAGGCCCGCGTTCTCGTCGCCGACCAGCGCGTCGGCGGGCAGCCGGACGTCGTCCAGGAACACCTGGAACTGCTTCTCGGGCGCCACGAGCTCCATCGGGATCGCCCGGAACTCGAAGCCCGGCGTCTCGCGCGGGACGACGAACAGGCAGGGCTTGAGCTTGCCCGTCCGAGCGTCCTCGGTGCGGGCGACGAACAGCACGTCGTCGCAGTGGTCGATGCCCGAGACGAACACCTTGCGACCCGTGAGCAGCCAGTCCTCGCCGTCGCGGCGGGCCACGGTGGAGATCCGGTGCGAGTTGGAGCCGGCGTCCGGCTCGGTGATGCCGAAGGCCATCCGGCGGGTGCCGGCGGCCAGCCCGGGCAGCCAGCGGCCCTTCTGGCCGTCCGTGCCGTAGCGGGCTATGACCGTGCCGCAGATCGCCGGGGAGACGATCAGCAGGAGCAACGGGCAGCCCGCGGTGCCGAGTTCCTCCAGCACGATGGCGAGGTCGGTGATGCCGCCGCCCCCGCCGCCGTACTCGGCGGGCAGGTTGACGCCGAGGTAACCGGCCTTGCCCGCGTCGGCCCACAGTTCGTCGGCGGGCTCGCCGGCGCGGGCCTTGGCGAGGTAGTACGCGGAGCCGTAGCGGCGGCCGAGGTCGCCGACGGCGCGGCGCAGCGCCCGGCGTTCGGGGGTGTCGAGGAGCTGACTGCCGATGGCGGACATGCGGGGTCCTTCCTCAGGCGTGCGCGGGGTGGTCTCGCTTGCGGGGGTCTCGCGTGTGCGGGATGGTCAGGCTTCCGGTTCGTGGGCGGGTTTGACGACGGCGAGCAGGGTGCCGAGTTCGACCTGCCGGCCGGGGTCGGCGCGGAGTTCGACGAGGACGCCGTCGGCGGGGGCGGTGACGCGGTGCTCCATCTTCATCGCCTCCAGGAACAGCAGCGGCTGGCCGGCGGTGACGGAGTCGCCGACGGCGGCGACGACGCGGATGACGGTGCCGGGCATCGGCGCGAGCAGGGCGCCCGGTTCGGTCCGCGCGGTGGGGTCGGGCAATCGCGGGACGATGGTGAGGGCGGTCGTGCCGTCCGGGGTCTCGACGAAGACGTCCGCGCCGTAGCGGGCGACGCGGTACGTGCGACGGATCGTGCCGTGGCGGAGGGTGACGCGCTCCGGCGTGTGCTCGACGAGCGCCGTCTCCGGGTGGTCGTCGGCTCGCAGGCCGTCCCGGGCGACGCGGTAGCGCACCGCCAACTCGCCTCCGTCGGCCATGCGGTAGCGCTTGACCTGCGGCTGGGACGGCAGGTTGCGCCAGCCCGACGGCAGCGGGGTGCGGCGCTCGGCGGCGTCGGCGAGGGCTGCGGCCAGGGCTGCCCGCGCGGCGCCCTTGTCGTCCGGGGCGGTGAGGTCGGCCGCGTGTTCTGCGAGGAAGCCGGTGTGCAGGCGGCCCGCCAGGAACGCCGGGTGGCGCAGTGCGCGGACGAGCGACTCCCGGTTGGTGGCGGGCCCGTGGAGCCGGGTGCGGGCGACGGCGTCGGCGAGGCGGCGGGCGGCGGCCGAACGGGTCGGGGCCCAGGCGATCACCTTGGCGAGCATCGCGTCGTAGTGCGGCGTGATGGTGCTGCCGCTCTCGACCCCGGCGTCGAGGCGCAGCCCGCGTCCGTCGAACTCCGCGTGCGGGAGCGTGAGTTCGAAGCGGTGCAGGGTGCCGGTGGCCGGCCGGTGGTCCTGCGCCGGGTCCTCGGCGTAGAGGCGGGCCTCGATCGCGCAGCCGTCCGTGGGCGGGGGCTCGGAGGGGAGCTTCTCGCCCTCGGCGACGGCGAGTTGGAGCGCGACCAGGTCGAGTCCGGTGACGGCCTCGGTGACCGGGTGCTCGACCTGGAGGCGGGTGTTCATCTCCAGGAAGTGGAACCGGCCGTCCTCCGCGAGGAGGAACTCGGCCGTGCCCGCGCCCGCGTAGCCGATCGCGCGGGCCGCGGCGACGGCCGCCGCGTGCAGCGCGCTGCGCACGGCGTCGGGGATCCCGGGCGCCGGGGCCTCCTCGATCACCTTCTGGTGGCGCCGCTGCAGCGAGCAGTCGCGGTCGCCGACCGCCCAGACCGTGCCGTGCGCGTCGGCCATCAACTGGACCTCGACGTGGCGGCCGGTGGGCAGGTAGCGCTCGCAGAACACCTCGTCGGAGCCGAAGGCCTTGGCCGCCTCCGAGCGGGCCGCCGCCAGTTCGCCCGGGAGGTCGGCGAGCGAGCGGACGACGCGCATGCCGCGTCCGCCGCCGCCGGCCGCCGCCTTGACCAGGACCGGCAGGTCCGCCTCGGTGGGGTCCGTCAGCGCGTCGAGGACGGGCACGCCCGCCTGTGCCATCAACCGCTTGGCGGCCGTCTTGGAGCCCATCGCGGCGATCGCGGCCGGCGGCGGGCCGACCCAGGTGAGGCCCGCGTCGAGCACCGCCTGCGCGAACCCGGCGTCCTCGGACAGGAATCCGTACCCCGGGTGGACGGCGTCGGCGCCCGCGTCGAGGGCGGCCCGGACGATCAGGTCGCCGCGCAGGTAGGTGTCGGCGGGCGCGGCGCCCGGAAGCCGGACGGCGGCGTCGGCCTCGCGGACGTGCGGGGCGTCGGCGTCCGGGTCGGAGTGCACGGCGGTGGTCGCGATGCCGAGGGCGCGGCAGGTGCGGAACACCCGGCGGGCGATCTCGCCGCGGTTGGCGACCAGCAGGTTGGTGATGGTCGTGGTGGTGCTGGTCGTGCTGGTGCTGGTGGCGGTCATGGTCGTGGTCGTGGTCATCGTGGGTGCCTCGTCCTCGGTGTCCTCGGTGTCCTCGGTGGTCATCGGGGCCTCACATCCGGAAGACGCCGTAGCCGCGCGCGCCCTCGACCGGCGCGTTGTGGATCGCGGACAGGCAGAGGCCGAGCACCGTCCGGGTGTCCCGCGGGTCGATCACACCGTCGTCGTAGAGCCGGCCGGAGAGGAACGCCGGGAGCGACTCCGCCTCGATCTGCTGCTCGACCATCGCGCGGATCGCCGCGTCCGCGTCCTCGTCGTACGGCTGCCCCTTCGCCGCGGCCGACTGGCGGGCGACGATCGACAGCACCCCGGCCAGCTGCTGCGGGCCCATCACCGCGGACTTGGCGCTCGGCCAGGCGAACAGGAACCGCGGCTCGTACGCCCGCCCGCACATGCCGTAGTGGCCGGCACCGTAGGAGGCGCCCATCAGCACCGAGACGTGCGGCACGGTCGAGTTCGCCACGGCGTTGATCATCATCGCGCCGTGCTTGATGATCCCGCCCTGCTCGTAGTCCTTGCCCACCATGTAGCCGGTGGTGTTGTGCAGGAACAGCAGCGGGGTGTTCCGCTGGTTCGCCAACTGGATGAACTGGGCGGCCTTCTGGGACTCCGCGCTGAACAGCACGCCCTGCGCGTTCGCCAGGATCCCGACCGGGTAGCCGTGCAGGCCGGCCCAGCCGGTGGCCAGGCTCGGGCCGTACATCGGCTTGAACTCGTCGAAGTCGGAGCCGTCGACGATCCGGGCGATCACCTCGCGCGGGTCGAACGGCACCTTGAGGTCGCCCGGGACGATGCCGAGCAGCTCCTCCTCGGCGTACTTCGGCGGCTCGGCGGACGCGTCCGGCCCCGGGCCAGGCTTGCGGTGGTCCAGCCGCGCCACGATCCGGCGGGCGAGGCGCAGCGCGTCCGCCTCGTCGACCGCGAAGTGGTCGGCCAGGCCGGAGGTCCTGGCGTGCATCTCGGCGCCGCCGAGCGACTCGTCGTCGGCCTCCTCTCCGGTGGCCATCTTCACGAGCGGCGGGCCGCCCAGGAACACCTTGGCGCGCTCCCTGACCAGCACGGTGTGGTCGGACATCCCCGGCACGTAGGCGCCGCCGGCGGTCGAGTTGCCGAACACCACGGCCACGGTGGGGATCCCGGCGGCGGACAGCCGCGTGAGGTCGCGGAAGAGGGCGCCGCCGGGGATGAAGATCTCCTTCTGGCTGGGGAGGTCGGCGCCGCCGGACTCGACCAGGTTGACCAGCGGGAGCCGGTTGGCGAGCGCGATCTCGTTGGCGCGCAGGGCCTTGCGCAGCGTCCAGGGGTTACTGGCGCCGCCACGGACCGTCGGGTCGTTGGCGGTGATCACGCACTCGACGCCCTCGACGACGCCGATGCCGGTGACCAGCGCGGCACCCACCGGGTAGTCGCTGCCCCAGGCGGCGAGCGGGGAGAGTTCCAGGAACGGCGAGTCCTCGTCGATCAGCAGCTCGATCCGCTCGCGCGGCAGCAACTTGCCGCGTGCGCGGTGGCGTTCGACGTACTTGGGGCCGCCGCCGGCCAGCGCCTTGGCGTGCTCGGCGTCGAGGGCGGCGAGCTTGTCGAGCATCGCGGCGCGGTGTTCGGCGTGGTCGGGGGCGGCCGGGTCGACGCGGGTGGGCAGGACGGTCACGGCGCCTCCGTGCGGTTCGGGTTCGCGGAATCGTCGGGGAGCGGTTCGGGGACGGCGGGGACGTCGGGGAGCGGTTCGGGGACGTCGAGGGCGTCGAGGAGCGGTTCGGGGACGTCGACGTGGCGGGAGCGCAGCCACTCCCCCAGCGCCTTGGCCTGTGGGTCGAAGCGGTGCTGGGCGGCGACGCCCTCGCCGAGCAGGCCGGTGATGACGAAGTTGAGCGCGCGGAGGTTGGGGAGCACGTGCCGGGTGACGGGCAAGTCCTCCGTCTCGGGCAGGAGTTCGCGCAGCAGGTCGACGGTGAGGGTGTGCGCGAGCCAGCGCCAGCCGTCGTCGTCGCGGGCCCAGACGCCGAGGTTGGCGTCGCCGCCTTTGTCGCCGCTGCGGGCTCCGGCCACCAGGCCGAGCGGGGCCCGGCGGGTGGGGCCGGCGGGGAGTGGGGCGGGCAGCTCCAACGCCTCCGCGAGACAGGGCGATTGAGGGCCGACCTGCGGTGGGGGGATGATCAGGTGACGGCCGTCCGGGAGGACGGCGGTGTGCTCCACCGCCTTCGCGTCGACGTACGCGGCGGTGAACACCCCGTACGGCGCGCCCGGACCGGGCGGGGCGGTCAGGTGGAAGCCCGGGTATCCGGAGAGACCCAACTCCACGGCGGCCTTGCCGAGTTCGCGACCGACCTTGGACGGGTCCGGGTCCCGGGCGGTCAGGCGCAGCAGCGCGGAGGCACCCTCCTCGGTGGAGGCGTCGGGGTGGTCGGTGCGGGCGAGCGTCCAGGTCAGCTCGGCCGGGCGGCGGGCGGCCGGGATGGCGGCCTCCACCTGGCGTTGCACCAGAGCGGCCTTGGCCTCGATGTCGAGCCCGGTGAGGACGAAGACGACCTCGTTGCGGTGGCCGCCGAGCCTGTTGAGGCCCACCTTGAGCGTGGCGGGCGGCGCCTCGCCGCGCACGCCGTCGACGCGGACCCGGTCGGGGCCCTCCTGGGTGAGGCGGACGGTGTCGAGCCGGGCCGTGACGTCCGGCCCGAGGTAACGCGAACCCGTGGTCTCGTACAGGAGTTGGGCCGTGACGGTGCCGGTGGTGACGGCACCGCCGGTGCCCGGGTGCTTGGTGATCACGCTGGAGCCGTCGGCGCGCAGCTCGGCGATCGGGAAGCCGGGCCTCGTCACGTCGTGCTCCCGGAAGAACGCGTAGTTCCCGCCGGTGGCCTGCGCCCCGCACTCCAGGACGTGGCCGGCGACGACGGCGCCGGCCAGGGCGTCGAGGTCGTCCGGGGTCCAGCCGAAGTGGGCGATCGCCGGGCCCGCCACCAGGGCGGCGTCGGTGACCCGGCCGGTCACGACGACGTCCGCGCCCTCGGCCAGGCAGGCCGCGATGCCGAACCCTCCGAGATAGGCGTTGGCGGCCAACAGGCCTTCGGGCCATCCGAGTTCCGCGACGCGCGGGAGCAGGTCGTCGCCCTCGACGTGGGCCACGGTGGCGGCGATCCCGTAGCGCTGGGCCAGCTTGCGCAACTCCCCGGCGAGCCGGGCCGGGTTGAGTCCGCCCGCATTGACGACGATCCGCACCCCGCGCTCGCGGGCGAGGCCCAGACACTCCTCCATCTGCCGCAGGAACGTCCGCGCGTACCCCAGCGACGGGTCCTTCAACCGGTCCCTGGCCAGGATGAGCATCGTCAACTCCGCCAGGTAGTCCCCGGTCAGCACGTCCAGCGGCCCGCCGGTGAGCATCTCCCGGACCGCCACGAACCGGTCGCCGTAGAACCCCGAGGCGTTCCCGATCCGCAAACCCGCACGCTCGCGCACCAATGCGCCTCCCCTGCCGGTGAGTTGACGGTCATTCGACGGCCACCGCCGGGCAGCAGCGTGGCACCGGCCGGGGAAAAAAGCAATCACGCCTGCTTGTTTTTCACCTGGACCGATCGGCGCGGTGACGGCCTCGGAGCCGCCATCGGAGCCACCCCCGGGGCTGCCCCGGAACCGCCACCAGGGACGACGCCGGTTTGACGGCTGGCGATCACCGGACAGTAAGATCGCTCCGCAACACGACGCGAAGGGGAGCCTCAGTGGCGCGGGTTGCAGTGATCGGTGGCGGTATCAGTGGGCTGGGGACGGCGCTCATGCTGGGCCGCCGGGGCCATGCGGTGACACTGTTCGAACAGGACCCTCGGGCGGCCGGCGAGGACCTCGACCGGGACTTCTACGACTGGGCCAGGCCCCGGGTCCCCCAGGCCGACCAGCCCCACTCGTTCCTCGCCCCCGTGCGCACCGTGCTGCGCGCCGAGGCTCCGGACGTCTACGCCGACCTGCTGGCGCGCGGCGCCCACGAGTACCACGACTTCGACTGGTTCGACGAGCACCCGCCGCTGCGCGACGGCGACGAGGACCTGATCACGCTGCGCACCCGCCGCATCGTGCTGGAGGCCGCTCTGACCGCCGCGGTGCGACGGGAGGGCGGGGTCGACGTGCGGCGCGGCTGCCGGGTGCGCGGCCTCGCCTTCGCGCAGGGCCTGACACCGGCCGCGGGCATCCCGCCTCGGGTCACCGGCGTGCGGACGGAGGCCGGGACCCACCCGGCGGACCTCGTCGTGGACGCCGCCGGCCGCCGCTCACCGGTGCCCGGCTGGCTGACCGCCGGCGGCTGCCGCCCGCCCATGGTCGAGAGCCATCGCGCCGGGATCGCCTACCTGTGCCGCTGGTACCGCCTGCGCGCCGACGGCCCGCGCGATCCCGGGCGGGTCAAGACGGGTTCCGCCACGACCTTCGCGGCGGCCGGCGTCTTCCCGTCCGACAACGACACCTTCGCGGTCAGCATGGTGCTCTCCACCGCCGACCCGACCCGCGGCGCGCTCACCGACCCCGCCGTCTTCGAGGCCGTCGCCCGCACCTTCCCCGCCTGCGCCGCCTGGCTGGACCTCGCCGGCGAAGCGCAGTCGCCCGTCCTCGCGATGGCCGGCCTGGACAATCGCTGGAGCTCCCTCACCGACCCGGCCGGGCCCGTCGTCACCGGCCTGGTCAACGCCGGGGACAGCCTCGTCCACACCAACCCCACCCTGGGCCACGGCGTCGCCCTCGGCCTCCAGGCCGGCCAGTACCTCGCCGCGCACGCCGACGAGGTCGCCGCCGACCCCGCCGGCTACCACGCCTGGACCACCCGCACCCTCCGCCCTTGGTTCGACGCCCAGGTGAAGGCCGACCGGACCGCCGCCCAACGCCTCGCCGACGCCGCGCCCGCCACCGACGTCCGGGCCGCCGCCCTGGCCGCGTGCGCCTTCGAGGACCCCGTCGTCATGCGCGCCCGGGCCAATGTCCGCCACCTCGTCCAGACTCCTGACACCGCCTACGCCACCGACGAGGTGGACCGCCACCTCGCCGCCTGGCTCGCCGCCCGCCCCGACTTCACCCCGACCCACGACGGCCCGACCCGCGCCGAGTGGGACGCGCTGATCCCGGCCTGAGCCCGCCCGTTCGGCGGGACCCGCACCGACCACCGCCCGGTCCGCGTCGAGGCCGATGGAGGCGGCCCGGGCGGTGGCGGTGACGTCGGCCGGACCGTCGCGCGCGGCTGCGACACCCGTGAGGGGCGCGGACGCTCGCGACGGCGCCGACACCGTGCGGGACCACCTCACGTCGGTGTTCGCCAAGGCCGGCGAGAGCCCGCCGCCCGGATCGTGCCGGGCGGCGGGTGAGACGGAAGGCCGGTCAGCGGGTCGGCACGGAGACGTCCGCCGGGCCGAAGGTCACCGTGCTGCCCTTGGGCGTCTCGCCGCCGTACAGGTCGTCCCGGGTGCCGAGCACGAGCGCGAGGCGGTGGCCCGCCGGGACGTCGTAGGCGGTGGGGAACAGCGTGACGTCGAGCGGGAAGGACTGCCCGGCCGGGCGTCCGGTCCAGCTCTGCGGGGCGTGCGCGACCAGGCGGCCGACGCCGAGCGCGTCCACGTCGTAGAGGTACGCGACGGCCGTGCCCTGCGGCGCGGAGCTGGTGACGGTGGTCCGTACGCGGACCGCGCCGCGCACCCGCAGGCCCGAGCCGTACGGCTCCGACTGGCGGACGGCGGCGGCCGAGCGGTCGAGGAACGGCACCACGACGGTCGGCGGCTGGTGCAGCCACTGGTCGATCATGCCGGAGAGCAGGACGACGCCGGCGCTCGCGCCCGAGGACTCGTCGCCGCGCACCGTGGCATCGCCGCCGAGGCTCAGCCGCTCGGTGCGGGAGCTGACGGAGCTCCAGTCCGGGTACGCCTCGTGGGCGCCGCCCGGCCGGACCTCCAGGTCGACGCCGCCCTGCGGCCGGTCCGCGGCGCGCCCGCCCACCGGGCCCATCAGGTAGTGGTCGAGCCAGCCGCGGGCGTTGTCCCAGGTGGCGTTGGAGAAGCCGAGCAGGCCGGTGAACTCCTGGCTCGCGTGGTCGCCCGGGCGCAGTTCGAGGCGCTTGGGGACGGTCAGCCGCTGGTAGAAGTCGGCCATCTGGCCGGGGTTGAAGAAGCTGTCGTTCCAGCCGTTGGCGAGGTAGATCGCGGCGCCGTTGGCGTTGATCCGGTCCAGGTAGGTGGCCGGGGAGCGGACGCCCGCCCACGTGATCACGTCCGGCAGGTCGTGGTCGCCGAACAGGTCGTCCAGGGCGGTGGCGAACTCCGGGCTCTTGCGGCCGGTCAGGTGCTCGATGTTCTCCAGCCGGGTGGCGGCGGCGGTGTGCCGGGTCTGCCCGCTGTACAGCGCGTCGGTCAGGTCGGCCCAGCCGCTCAGCGAGGCGACGGCCTTGATCCGCGGGTCGAACGCGGCGCCGAGGAGGGTGAGTCCGCCGCCGAGCGACAGCCCGATCATGCCGACCCGCCGGGGGTCGGCGGAGGTGTTGGCGAGTGCCCAGTCGATCACCGTCGAGATGTCGGCGACGTCCTTGGGCCCGGCGACGTCCACCTCCCCGCCCGAACCCCAGAACCCGCGCACGGTGTACGTCACGACGACGTACCCGGCGGCGGCGAACTTGTGCCCCTGGGCGACGTACTCCAGGTCGTTCTGCCCCCAGCTCGCCGGCTGCACGACGACCGGGTACCGCCCCTGCGCGTCCGCCCCCGGCGTGCCGGCCGGCGGGGTGAACACGTCGGCCTTGAGCACGACCCCGTCCGAGGCGGTGATGCTCGCCAGGCGGAACGAGCCGAACGCCGAGGCCTCGGCGGTCACGGCGCGGGGGGCCGCGACGGCGGACGGTGCCACCGCGGCCCCCGCCCCGAGCCCGAGCGCCACGACGAGCGCGACGCTCACCGCCCGGTGTCCGCCACTGCGGTGGGGTCGTGCCATCACGCTGCTCCTCTGCTGCTCGCACGATCTCTGCTCACGAGATCCGGTCGCGGGGAGCCTAGCGATCTGACACAGCATCAGACGAGACGATGATCAGCCAAACTACTGGCCGGTAACCTTCCCTCCACCGTCGAGCCGCGCAGCTCAGGAGCCCTCGATGCGCTCCACGATCAGTTCGCACAGCTCGTGGGTGCGCAGGGCGTCGTGGGCGTCCAGGGTCCTGCCGGCGCGGTGGGCGTCGAGGAAGGCGAGGACGCACTGCTCGATGCCGCGCTGGCGGGCCACCGAGACCCAGTCGCCGCGGCGGCGGACGGTGGGCTGGCCGCGGTGGTCGATCACCTCGGCGAGGTTGTGGACCTCGCGCTTGGAGTCGCCGCCGGAGACCTCCAACACCTCCTCCGCCGAGCCGCTGCGGCGGTTCATGACCCCGAGAGCCGTGAAGCCGTCCCCGGCCAGGGTGAGCACGACGTGGTCGACGAGAGCGTCGACGCGGCGGGCGCGAACGTCGACGTGCTCGACCTCGCCGGGCACGAGGAAGCGCAGGGTGTCGACGACGTGGATGAAGTCGTCGTAGACCAGCGTCCGGGCGGCCTCGGGCAGGCCCTCGCGGTTCTTCTGGAGGACGATCAGGTCGCGCGGGCGCTCCAGGGCCTGGGCGTAGCCGGGGGCGTGGCGGCGGTTGAAGCCCACCATGAGCGACCGGCCGGTGCGGTCGGCCAGGTCGACGAGGCGGCGGGCGCCGTCGAGGGTGTAGTCGAGCGGCTTGTCGACGTACACGTCCACGCCGGCGGTGAGCAGTTCCTCGACGATGGGGACGTGCTGGTCGGTGGCCGCGTGCACGAAGGCGGCGCGGATGCCGCCCTTGATCAGTTCGCCGAGGTCGGTGTGGCGGTGGGCGGGGTCGATGCGGTGGGTGTCGCCGATGCGGTCGAGCTTGGCGCGGTCGCGGGTCATCAGGCGCAGGTCGAGGCCGGGCAGGGCGGTGAGGACGGGCAGGTAGGCCTTCTGCGCGATGTCGCCGAGGCCGACCACGCCGACGGGGAGTGCGGTTTCGAGGGCGTCGGGCCTGCTCACGAAGTCTCCGTTCGGTGGACGATCATCGGCCCCAGCCTAGGCGCGAACAGACCGGGACAGGACCGGACGGTCGGCGGGCGCCGAGCCGACGCCCGTGCACCGGAAGGTCGACGCCCGCCGCGCACACCGGCGCGAACTCGCCGATTCGGCGACGTGGAGCGGGAGTCCGGCGTCAGGCCTCGGTTGCGGCGGCCGCCGCCAGGGCGTCCAGGACCGGGCGGATCAGTGGGTGGCCGTCGGCGCCGGCGCGGACGGCGGCGAAGACGCGACGGGTGGCGAGTTCGCTGTCGACCGGGCGGACGGCGACGTGGCCGAGGTCGACGCCGCGCAGGGCCGAGCGCGGGACCAGGGCCACGCCCGCGCCGGCGGAGGCGAGGGCGACGACGGCCCGGAAGTCGTCCGAGGAGTGCACCAGACGGGGCTGGAAGCCGGCGTGCTCGCAGGCCAGCAGGACGACGTCGTGGCAGGGGTTGCCGGGGTAGGGGCCGATCCAGGGTTCGGCGGCGAGGTCGGCGACGGCGATCGGGCCGTCGTCGGCGGCCAGCGGGTGGCCGAGCGGGAGGACGGCCTCGAACGGCTCGGCGTACAGCGGCACGCGCCTGAGCCGGGCGTCGTCGGCACGCGGGGCGCCGCGGTACTCGACGGCCACCGCGAGGTCGGCGCGCCCGTCCAGGACCATCGGGAGGCTGGCGTCGCCCTCGGCGTCCAGCACCTTGAGGCGCACGCCGGGGGCGCGCTCGGCGAGCAGGCCGATGGCGGGGGCGAGGACGAGGGCGATGCCGGTCGCGAAGGAGGCGACGGTGACCTCGCCGGCGGCGCCCGCGCTGTACGCGGCGAGGTCGGCCTCGGCCCGTTCGAGCTGGGCGAGGACGGCGTCGGCGTGGCCGAGCAGGATCTCCCCGGCGGCGGTGAGGCGCACCCCCCGTCCCTCGCGGGCCAGCAGGTGGTGGCCGGTCTCCTGCTCCAGGGCGGCCAGCTGCTGGGAGACCGCGGAGGGGGTCAGGTAGAGGGCCGCCGCGGCGGCGGTCACGGTGCGGTGGTCCGCCACGGCCCGCAGGGTCCGCAGCCGTCGTGCGTCGATCACACCCCCAATTCTGCCAGCGTGGCGGGGCGATCCCGGCCGGGCGGCCGGGAGCTCACCGGACACCGCCCGGCGACAGCACGGATTGCGTTGCGCGGTGAGGATGGTGGCACTTCTGCGCCGATCTTCACGCTCGGACGTTGACCTTCCGCCTGAAGCCCGGTCGGCTCGTCCACGGCGGGCCGGGGGGTGCACAGGACGGCCGGCGACCCGCACCCCTCGCCGCCGCGACCCGCCCGCCGGAACCGCCAGGGCCGGCGGAACCGCCAGGGATACAGAAACCGCGAACGGGAGTGGGAAGCCGCGGGGGGACGGCTTCCCACTCCCGGGCGGGAGGGTGGGGCAGGTGGCTCTTGGAGCCCGTGGCCGGTCCGGTTCCGAGCGGACCGGCCACGGGCGGTTCATGGGGGGCTGAGCCCCCGGCGGGACTACTCTCCCAGCGCGGCGCGCGCGTCGACGAAGGCCGCCACGGCGCGCTCGACGTCCTCGGTGGAGTGCGCGGCCGACAGCTGCACCCGGATCCGGGCCTGGCCGTGCGGCACGACCGGGTAGGAGAACCCGATCACGTACACGCCGCGCTCCAGCAGGAGTTCGGCGAGCCGGCCCGCCTTGGCCGCGTCGCCGATCATCACCGGGGCGATCGCGTGGTCGCCCGGCAGGATCTCGAAGCCGGCCTCGGTCATCTTCGTGCGGAACAGCGCGGTGTTGGCCGCGAGCCGCTCGCGCAGCTCGTTCGAGTTCTCGACCAGGTCGAGCACCTTGAGCGAGGCCGCCGCGATCACCGGGGCGAGCGAGTTGGAGAACAGGTACGGGCGCGAGCGCTGGCGCAGCAGGGCGACGATCTCGCGGCGGGCGGCGACGTAGCCGCCGGAGGCGCCGCCGAGGGCCTTGCCCAGGGTGCCGGTGATGATGTCCACGCGGTCCATCACGCCGTGGAGTTCGGGGGTGCCGCGGCCGCCGGCGCCGACGAAGCCGACGGCGTGCGAGTCGTCGACCATGACCATCGCGTCGTAGCGGTCGGCGAGGTCGCAGATCTCGCGCAGCGGGGCGACGTAGCCGTCCATGGAGAAGACGCCGTCGGTGACGATCAGGCGGCGGCGGGCGTCCTGGGTCTCCTTGAGCTGCTGCTCGAGGTCGGCCATGTCGCGGTTGGCGTAGCGGTGGCGGCGGGCCTTGCTGAGCCGGATGCCGTCGATGATGCTCGCGTGGTTGAGCGCGTCGGAGATGACCGCGTCCTCGGCGCCGAGCAGGGTCTCGAAGACGCCGCCGTTGGCGTCGAAGCAGGAGGAGTACAGGATGGTGTCCTCCTGGCCGAGGAACGCCGAGAGGCGGTTCTCCAGCTGCTTGTGGACGTCCTGCGTGCCGCAGATGAAGCGCACCGAGGCCATGCCGTAGCCCCAGCGGTCCAGCGCGTCCTTGGCGGCGGCGAGCACCTCGGGGTGGTCGGCCAGGCCGAGGTAGTTGTTGGCGCAGAAGTTGAGCACCTCGCCGGGGCGGCCGCCGCCGGTGACGGTGACGGCGGCGCTCTGCGGGGTGCCGATCACCCGCTCCGGCTTGAACAGGCCGGCCTCGCGGATCTCGTCGAGGGTGGTGGCGAGGTCGGCGCGCACGTTGTCGAACACGAGCAGTCTCCTAGTCGATTCGTCGGTCCGGCGGTCCAGCGGGGCAGGCGGTCCGGCGGGGCTCAAGCGGTCCGGGGTCGGCGCTGCGGCGGGGCTCAGGCGGTCCAGTCGAGGATGATCTTGCCGCAGTTGCCGCCGGCCGCGTCGTCGAAGGCGGCCTCGAAGTCGTCGGCGGCGTAGCGGCCGGTGATCACCGGGCTGAGGTCCAGCCCGCCCTCCAGCAGCACGGACATCGCGTACCAGGTCTCGAACATCTCGCGGCCGTAGATGCCCTTGATGGTGATCATCGAGGTGACGACGCGGGCCCAGTCCACCGGGAAGTCGTCCGCGGGCAGGCCCAGCATGGCGATCTTGCCGCCGTGCGTCATGTTGGCGATCATCGACTGCATCGCCTCGGGGCGACCGGACATCTCCAGGCCGACGTCGAAGCCCTCGCGCAGGCCGAGCTTCTGCTGGCCCTCCTCGATGGTGTGCTCGGCGACGTTGAGCGCCAGCGTCACGCCGACCTCGCGGGCCAGGTCCAGGCGGTACGGGGAGACGTCGGTGATCATCACGTTGCGCGCGCCGGCGTGCTTGGCGACGGCGGCGGCCATGATGCCGATCGGGCCGGCGCCGGTGACCAGCACGTCCTCGCCGACCAGCGGGAAGGACAGCGCGGTGTGCACGGCGTTGCCGAACGGGTCGAAGATCGCGGCCACGTCGAGGTCGACCGGCACCCGGTGCACCCAGACGTTGGAGGCGGGCAGGGCGACGTACTCGGCGAACGCGCCGTCGCGGTTGACGCCCAGGCCGATCGTGTTGCGGCACAGGTGGCGGCGGCCGGCCAGGCAGTTGCGGCACTTGCCGCAGACCAGGTGGCCCTCGCCGCTGACGAGGTCGCCGACCGCGATGTCCGCGACGCCGGCGCCGATCTCGGCGACCTCGCCGACGAACTCGTGGCCGATCACCATCGGGGTCCTGATGGTCTGCTGCGCCCAGCCGTCCCACTTGCGGATGTGCAGGTCCGTGCCGCAGATGCCGGTCCGCAGGACCTTGATCAGCACCTCGCCGGGGCCGATCTCGGGCTTCGGGACGTCCATCAGCCAGAGACCGGGCTCGTTCCTGTGCTTGACGAGTGCCTTCACGGGCTTCGGCTCCTGACGTGCGAGTGGGCGGGCCTGCGGACGTGGGCAGGCCGAGGCGGCCCGCGGCGGCCGTTGCTGGCGACCGCTCCTCCGGGCAGGCAGAAATCTGCCTGGTGGGAGGGGGTGCGGTCCATCGAGGAATTCTTAAGGGCGGCCACAGCTGGGCTAAACGATCGTGCCCGAGCTGGGCCCCGGTGCGGGTGCGGCGTGCCGTCGGCCACCCGTTCGGCGGAGCGTGCGGCGGCCGCGGCGACACCAACCGGGCGGCCGCACGGGGTACTTGACAGCGGGCCGCCAGTCGGATTGGGGCGCTCGGCTGACGGCGGGCCCGTTCGGATCAGCCGGAAGTCGGCCCGCGCGCGGCCGACCGGCCGCGGTGCTTACGGTGGCGCTGCTCCCGTGCGGCCCCGTGGAGCAGCGCTCCGGGGCCCTCCGCCCCTACAGATCCGGCCCATGGATCCGACCCCGGTGATCCTGGCCCCAGAGAGGCGCCTCGTCCCATGACCAAGACCCGACGGCCGCGCCCGGCCGTTCCCCGGTCCATAGCCGTTCCCCGGTGCACCGACACGGATCGCGCCGACGGGGACCGCACCGCCACACCCCGGACCGGCACACCCCGCTCCGTGCGCCGGGCGGGGGCCGCCGCGCTCGCGCTGACCGGTCTGCTGTCCGCCACCGCCTGCTCCGGCTCGTCCTCCGACCGGCAGGCCTCCGAACCGGCGATCACCGCCGAACCGGCCGCGCTCAGCCCGTCCTACGCGTCCCCGTCGGGGAGCACGTCCGCGAACGGCGTCGTGGCGCTCACCCCGGACGTCACCGCCGAGCTCGACTCGGCGATCCAGCGGGTGCTGAGCCAGACCGGCGTGCCCGGCATCAACGTCGGGATCATCACGCCCGGCGGGACGTACCAGAAGTCCTTCGGCGTCGCCGACAAGACCGCCGGCACGGCCATGGACCCCTCGCTCCACCTGCGGATCGGCAGTGAGACCAAGACCTTCACGGCGACCGCCGTGCTGCGCCTGGTCGACCAGGGCAAGGTGGGCCTGGACGACCCGATCTCCAAGTACGTCGACGGCGTCCCCGGCGGCGACGGGATCACCGTGCGCCAACTCG
This sequence comes from Streptomyces sp. SP17BM10, assembly GCF_036322405.1. Classification (NCBI taxonomy): domain Bacteria; kingdom Bacillati; phylum Actinomycetota; class Actinomycetes; order Kitasatosporales; family Streptomycetaceae; genus Streptomyces; species Streptomyces sp. SP17BM10. Next base: position 119,423 of record NZ_JAQYXB010000623.1, read on the forward strand.
GCGAGATGCGCAGCGGGCTGTTCCCGTACAGCTCCGACCCGCAGTTCGTCAACGACCTGATCAGCGACCCGAACCGGGTCTTCACCCCCGACCAGTTGCTCTCCTACGGGTACAGGCACCCGGCCGTGTCCCCGCCCGGCACGCAGTTCCAGTACAACAACAGCAACTACATCATCCTCGGCAAGCTGGTCGAGAGGCTCGGCGGGCAGCCGGCCGGCCGGTTCCTCACGGACCAGGTGATCACACCGGCCTCGCTGGGGCAGACCAGCTTCCCCATCAACGGGACCATGCCCTCCCCGTACGCGCACGGCTACACCGACCAGACGCCCAACGGGGCGATCACGGACTCCACCAACTGGAACCCGTCCTGGGCCTGGACCGCGGGCGCGATCATCAGCACCATCGCCGACCTGCAGAGCTGGGCCAAGACCATGGCCACCGGCACCCTCGTGAGCCCGGCCACCCAGGCAGAACGCCTCAAGACGCTGCCGACCGGGGACCCGGGCGTCGGCTACGGCTTCGGGCTGTTCAACAACAACGGGTGGATCGGGCACAACGGCTCGCTGCCGGGCTACGAGAGCGTCGCGGTGTACCTGCCGCAGGCGCAGAGCACGCTGGCGCTGCTGCTCAACACCGATGTGCTCTACCAGGGTTCGGAACCGTCGTCGCTGTTCGCGAACGAGATCACCAAGATCCTCTCGCCGAAGTACGTCTACTCGATCCCGCCCGCGACGGCAGCGTCGTCGGCGCCGGGGTCGGGTTCGCCGTCCGGCTCTCCGTCGGGTTCGGCGTCCACCGAGAGCTCGCCGTCGCTCCCGGCGGGCAACCCGCCCTCCAACGTGGCGACTTGAGCGCAGCACCAGAGGAGGCCCGACCCTTCCGGGGTCGGGCCTCCTTCCCGGGCTTCGTCACCTGCCGAGCACCCGCGCCAGGTCGTACGACACCGGCTCCTCCAGCTGTTCGTACGTGCAGCTCTCCGGCGCGCGGTCCGGGCGCCACCGGCGGAACTGCGCGGTGTGCCGGAAGCGCGTGCCCTCCATGTGGTCGTACGCGACCTCGACCACCCGCTCCGGGCGCAGCGCCACCCACGAGAGGTCCTTGGTGCCGGTCCAGCGGCTGACCGCCCCCGGCAGCCTGCCCTCCGCGTGCGCGGCCTCGTCGGCCCAGGCGCCCCACGGGTGCCCGGACAGGTCCGTCATGCGCAGCGGCGCCAGTTCCTCGGCCAGTTCGCGGCGCCGGGCCATCGAGAAGGCGGCGCACACGCCGACGTGCTGGAGCCGGCCCGCGGCGTCGTTGATGCCCAGCAGCAGCGAGCCGACGACCGGGCCGCTCTTGTGCTCGCGGTAGCCGGCCACGACGCAGTCGGCGGTGCGCTCGTGCTTGATCTTGAACATGGTCCGCTCCCCCGGGCGGTACGGCTGGTCCAGCGGCTTGGCGACCACCCCGTCCAGCCCCGCGCCCTCGTACTCGGCGAACCAGGTCCGGGCGAGGTCGCGGTCGGTCGAGGCGGGCGCGGTGAACACCGGGTCGGCGGCGCCGTCGAGCGCCGACTCCAGTGCCGCGCGGCGCGCCGACAGCGGCTCGTCCAGCAGCGAGTCGTCGCCGAGCGCGAGCAGGTCGAACGCGACGAACGAGGCGGGCGTCTTCTCGGCCAGCAGCTTCACCCGGCTGGCAGCCGGGTGGATGCGCTCCAGCAGTTCCTCGAACCGCAGCCGCCCGTCCCGGGCGATCACCACCTCGCCGTCGACCACGCAGCGCTCCGGCAGCTCCCGCCGGAAGGCCTCGACCAGTTCGGGGAAGTACCTGGTCAGCGGCTTGCCGGTGCGGCTGCCGAGCTCGACGTCGGCGCCGTCGCGGAACACGATCGTGCGGAAGCCGTCCCACTTGGCCTCGTACTGCATCCCCGGCGGGATCTTCGCCACCGACGTGGCCAGCATCGGCGCCACCGGCGGCATCACGGGCAGGTCCATGGCTCCGATCCTCGCGCGCGCCGCCAAAAGGCGCGCGGCGGGCGCGGCGCGCTTAGCGTGAGAGGCATGGGCTCAGCCGTGGAACTGGAGGTCGCCGGGCGCACCGTCCGCCTGTCGAACCCGGACAAGGTCTACTACCCGGAGCGCGGGTTCACCAAGCTCGACGTCGCGCAGTACTACCTGGCCGTCGCCGACGGCGTGCTGCGCGGGCTGCGCGACCGGCCGACCACGCTTCAGCGCTTCCCGGACGGCGTCGAGGGCGAGTTCTTCTACCAGAAGCGCGCCCCCAAGGGTCTGCCCGAGTGGCTGCCGACCGCCCGCATCGGCTTCCCCAGCGGGCGCTCCGCCGACGAGATCTGTCCCACCGAACCCGCCGCCGTCCTGTGGGCCGCGAACCTCGGCTGCCTCACCTTCCACCCCTGGCCGGTCCGCCGCGCCGACACCGACCACATCGACGAACTGCGCATCGACCTCGACCCGCAGCCCGGCACCGACTTCCACGACGCCGTCCGCGCCGCCCACGAGCTGCGGGCGCTCCTGGAGGAGTACGGGCTGCGCGGCTGGCCCAAGTCCTCCGGCGGGCGGGGCCTGCACGTCTACGTCCCGCTGGAGCCGCAGTGGACGTTCACCGACGGACGGCACGCGGTGATCGCGCTCGGCCGGGTGCTGGAGCAGCGCATGGCCGGGAAGGTCACCACCGCGTGGTGGAAGGAGGAGCGCGGCGAGCGCATCTTCGTCGACTACAACCAGATGGCCCGCGACCGCACGATCGCCTCCGCCTACTCCCTGCGCGCCCGGCCCCGCGCCACCGCCTCCACCCCACTGCGCTGGGACGAACTCGACGACGCCTCCCCCGAGGACTTCGACCTGCGGACCGTCCCCGCCCGCTTCGCCGAACTCGGCGATCCGAACGCCGGGATGGAGGGCGAGGCGTTCCGCCTGGAGGCGCTGCTGGAGCTGTACGACAAGCAGCTGCACGACGAGGGCCTCGGCGAACTCCCGTACCCGCCCGACCATCCGAAGGCCGAGGGCGAGCCGACGCGGGTGCAGCCGAGCCGGGCGAAGAAGAAGTGACGCAGCGCGGCCAGGCTCGGCGCCGTGGGCGGACCGCCCGGCCGGTGCGGTCGTCGCCGCCCGAGCCCGAGCGCCGGGCCGGGGCAGCCCCCGCGGATCACCGGGCTCACACCCTGATCCCGCACCGGCCCCGGCGGCCTCAGAACCCGCTGACGGCCAGCACGAACCACGAGATCCCGGCGAGCGACAGCACCAGCACCAGCACCGCCGCCGCCACCCCCGGCACGATCATCGCCTTCTCCCCGGCCGCGCCCAGCCCCAGCCCCGTCATCACCAGCAGCCCGAGCGCGCCGGGCAGCAGGGTCAGCGAGATCAACGTGATCGACCGCGCGACCTCGGCGGCCGAGACGACGAAGCACTCGTCGCCCTCGCACACCGCCCGCACGCCCAGCCCCACCGACGCCCCGGACCAGATCCGCGCCCGCCCGTTCGCCGCACCGCCGCCGTCCGGCCGGAAGACGCCCCGGCAGTCCGCGGGCGGCGGCCCGTCCTCGTAGGCGGAGATCACGCACCTGTCCGCCGTGAACTCCCCGGACATCCCCACCAGCCCGGCCGCACGCTCGAACTGCCGCACCGGCCCGCCCACCAGCCACCCGGACAACCAGAGCAGCAGCACCCCGACGGCCACGCCCACCGACAGCCGACCCGCCATGGCCCACCTCCGCGGAGGTGGACGCCCCGCGACGAGTGACCGGTTGCGGTCAGACCCGCGGGGCCAGGTCGGCGATGGTGCGGACGGCTTCGGTGATCTGAGCGTCCGTCAGGTCGCCGCGGGCGGTGAGGCGCAGGCGGGAGATGCCGTCCGGGACGGACGGGGGGCGGAAGCAGCCGACGGCGAGGCCGGCGCGGCGGCAGTCGGCGGCCCAGGCGACGGCGGCCTCGGGGCCCGGGGCGCGCACGGAGACCACGGCGGCGTCCGGCTCGCAGGCGTGCAGGCCGGCGGCGGTGAGGCGGGCGGCGAGGGTGCGGGCCACCTCGCGGGCGCGGTCGGCGCGGTGGGGTTCGGCGCGCAGGAGGCGCAGCGCGGCGAGGGCCGCGCCGGCGGCGGCGGGGGCGAGGCCGGTGTCGAAGATGAAGGTGCGGGCGGTCTCGGTCAGGTGGCGGATGACGCGGCGCGGGCCGAGGACGGCGCCGCCCTGGGAGCCGAGGGACTTGGAGAGCGTCACCGTGGCGACGGTGTCGGGCTGTCCGGCCAGGCCCGCCGCGGCGAGGGCGCCGCGGCCGCCGGGGCCGAGGACGCCGAGCCCGTGGGCGTCGTCGACGAGCAGCGCGGCGCCGTGGGCGCGGGCGGCGGCGGAGAGGGCGGGCAGCGGGGCGGCGTCGCCGTCCACCGAGAACACGGAGTCGGTGACGACGAGCGCCCGCCGCTGCGTGCGCACGCCGAGCGCCCGCCGGACGGCCTCCGGGTCGCTGTGGGGGGCGCGGTGGACGTCGGCGCGCGCGAGGCGGCAGCCGTCGATGAGGGAGGCGTGGTTGTAGGCGTCGGACACGATGACGGTGTCCGGGTCGGTGAGCGCGGTGAGCGCGGCGAGGTTGGCGGTGTACCCGGAGGAGAAGACCAGCGCGGCCTCCACCCCGCAGAACGCGGCCAGTTCCTCCTCCAGTTCGGTGTGCAGCGCCGTCGTGCCCGTCACCAGCCGCGAGCCCGTCGACCCGCCGCCCCAGCGCAGCGCCGCGTCCGCCGCGCCCCGGGTGACCACCGGGTGCCGGGTGAGTCCGAGGTAGTCGTTCCCCGCGAGGTCGAGCAGCCCCTCTCCGGCCTCCCGGCTGCGCAGCGTCCGCGTGAGCCCGGCGTCGGCGCGCAGCGCGGCGGCCTCGTCCAGCCAGTCGAAGACCCCGGCCGGGGCGGGGGCGGTCGAGGGCGATTCGGGGGCGTCGGACGCGAGAGGGTGGGCCATGCCCGGCACTCTGGCACGCGCCCCGACGACCGGGCAATGTGCGACTCGGCACATGATCGGCGCCCGCGCCTGTGCGGGTCGTGCAGGACGTCCGGCGCGCCGCTCGTGCGCCGACGGCGCGCCCGTGCAGGGGTCGGGCCGGGACCGGGCTTTGCCCGGGGTGGCGGCCAGCAGGCAAGATAGCCGGGTGAGCCTCCTTGATCTGATGCCGAAGCCCGCCACGCCCGATGCGCTGTTCGAGACCTTCGCAGCCTGGGCGCAGGAGCGGGGGATCACGCTGTACCCGGCGCAGGAGGAGGCGCTGATCGAGCTGGTGTCGGGGAACAACGTCATCCTCGCGACGCCGACCGGGTCCGGCAAGAGCCTGGTGGCGGCGGGGGCGCACTTCGCCGCGCTGGCGCAGGGGCAGCGGACGTTCTACACCGCGCCGATCAAGGCGCTGGTGTCGGAGAAGTTCTTCGACCTGGTGAAGATGTTCGGCACCGAGCAGGTCGGCATGATGACCGGCGACGCGAGCGTGAACCCGACCGCGCCGATCATCTGCTGCACGGCCGAGGTGCTGGCGCAGATCGCGCTGCGCGACGGCGCCCGGGCGGACATCGGGCAGGTCGTGATGGACGAGTTCCACTTCTACGCGGAGCCCGACCGCGGGTGGGCGTGGCAGATCCCGCTGCTGGAGCTGCCGCAGGCGCAGTTCCTGCTGATGTCGGCGACGCTCGGCGACGTGCGCCGGTTCGAGGAGGACCTGAACCGGCGCACCGGGCGGCCCACCACGGTGGTGCGCAACGCGACGCGTCCGGTACCGCTGTTCTACGAGTACCGCCGCACGACGATGCACGACACCCTGGAGGAGCTGCTGAAGACCGGCCAGGCGCCGGTCTACGTCGTGCACTTCACGCAGAAGGAGGCGGTGGAGCGGGCGCAGTCGCTGATGAGCATCAACATGTGCTCGAAGGCGGAGAAGGACGCCATCGCCGACCTGATCGGCAACTTCCGCTTCACCACCAAGTTCGGCCGCAACCTGTCGCGGTTCGTGCGGCACGGCATCGGCGTGCACCACGCGGGCATGCTGCCGAAGTACCGCCGGCTGGTGGAGCGCCTGGCCCAGGCGGGCCTGCTGAAGGTCATCTGCGGGACGGACACGCTCGGCGTCGGCGTCAACGTGCCGATCCGCACGGTGCTGTTCACCGCGCTGTCGAAGTACGACGGCACCCGGGTGCGGATCCTGCGCGCCCGCGAGTTCCACCAGATCGCCGGGCGGGCCGGACGGGCCGGGTTCGACACGGTCGGCCAGGTGGTGGCGCAGGCGCCGGAGCACGTGATCGAGAACGACAAGGCGATCGCGAAGGCCGGGGACGACCCGAAGAAGAAGCGCAAGGTCGTCCGGAAGAAGGCCCCGGAGGGCTTCGTCGGCTGGACCGAGGAGACCTTCGAGAAGCTGATCGCCGCCGACCCGGAGCCGCTGGTGTCGCGGTTCAAGGTGAGCCACGCGATGCTGCTGTCGGTGATCGGCCGCCCGGGCAACGCCTTCGAGGCGATGCGCAAGCTGCTGACCGACAACCACGAGGACAGGTCGGCGCAGCGCCGGCACATCCGCACCGCGATCGCGATCTACCGCTCGCTGCTGGAGGGCGGCGTGGTCGAGCGGCTGCCGGAGCCGGACGCCGAGGGCCGGATCGTGCGCCTGACCCTGGACCTCCAGGAGAACTTCGCGCTCAACCAGCCGCTGTCCACCTTCGCGCTGGCCTCCTTCGAGCTGCTCGACCCGGCCTCCCCGTCGTACGCGATGGACGTGATCTCCGTCGTGGAGGCCACGCTGGACGACCCGCGCCAGATCCTCGCCTCGCAGCAGAACAAGGCGCGCGGCGAGGCCGTCGGCGAGATGAAGCGCGACGGCATCGAGTACGAGGAGCGCATGGAGCGCCTCCAGGAGATCACGTACCCGAAGCCGCTGGAGGAGCTGCTCACCCACGCCTACGAGGTGTACCGCCGGGCGCACCCGTGGATCGGCGACCACCAGCTGGCGCCGAAGTCCGTGGTCCGCGACCTGTACGAGCGGGCGATGACGTTCTCGGACTACGTCGGCCACTACGAGCTGGCCCGCACCGAGGGCATCGTGCTGCGCTACCTGGCCGGCGCGTACAAGGCGCTGGAGCAGACCGTCCCCGAGGACGTGAAGACCGACGACCTCAAGGACGTCATCGCGTGGCTGGGCGAGCTGGTCCGCCAGGTCGACTCCAGCCTGCTCGACGAGTGGGAGCAGCTCGCCAACCCGACCGAGCCGCAGGCCGCCGAGGTGACGCTGGACGACAAGCCGGCGCCGGTGACGGCCAACGCGCGGGCGTTCCGGGTGCTGGTGCGCAACGAGATGTTCCGCCGCGTGGAGCTGTGCGCGCTGGAGCACTGGGACGAACTCGGCGCGCTGGACGGCGAGTACGGCTGGGACGCGGACCGCTGGGCGGACGCCATGGACGGGTACTGGGACGAGTACGACGACCTCGGCACCGGCCCGGACGCGCGCGGCCCGAAGATGCTGATCATCGAGGAGGAGGACTCCGCCTGGCGGGTCCGGCAGATCTTCGACGACCCGGCGGGCGACCACGACTGGGGGATCAGCGCGGAGGTCGACCTGTACGGCTCGGACGAGGAGGGCCGCGCGGTGGTGCGCGTGACCGCGGTCGACCGACTGGGCGGCTGACGGCCCGTCAAGACCTCGAGAAGGGGCCCGCTCGCTCGAGCGGGCCCCCTTCGGCGTCGTCGTGCGGCGCCGGGCTACATCCAGACGAACTGCGCGCCCGCCGAGTACGACACCGCGCGCGTGGCCTCGTCGAGGACCTGCTCGGGGGTCGGTGCCGGGGCCCCCGTCGCCGACGGGCTCACCGCCGGCGCGGAGCCGGACGCGGTGCCGGGCGTCGCGCCCGGCGTGCGGGCCTCCGCGGGCAAGCGCGAGCTGGTCACCGTCACGTAGTGCCCGACGGCCTCGACCCGCGGCTCGGTGCCGGGCTTGGCCGCGGCGGCCGGGGAGTTGTCCACCTCGGCGTTGGGGAGGATGAAGGCCAGCGCGCCGGGCTTGGCGCGCAGCGCCTCCGCGGCCCGGCCGGCGGCGGCCTGGTCGGCGAAGCGCAGGATGGTGACGCTGCTGAGCACCGGCTTGTCCTGGCCGGTGACGCTCACGGTCAGGTAGGCCTGGCAGCCGCTGTCCTTGAGCAGGTCCTGGGCGCGGTCCTGCTGCGCCTCGACGCAGTTCTCGCCGCGCCGCGCGCCGTTGCGCTTGCCCTTGTAGGCGCCGAGCTCGATCAGCCGCTGGGACGGGAAGTACGTCTCGACGTTGAGGGCCTCGGGGTCGGTGGGGGCCGGCGCGGCGCCGACGACCGGCGGGGTCCTGGCCGTGTCCTTGCTGGAGGGGCCGAGCCCGGGTATGTAGTCGCCGGGCGTGGGCCGGGTGATGATCCAGCCGCCGGCCACGACCACGCCCACGACGACCGTCCAGCCGACCAGCCGCCGGGCGGACGGCCTCCTGCCCCGGTACGCGCCGGCGCCGCCGCCGAACCGCTGTCCCGCCCTGCCTGCCTGGCCGTCTCCCGGAGTCGGGGTGCGCTCCCCCTGCGTGGTCATGGCGCAGATTCTAAGCAACGGCCCAGTGGCCCAGATCACGGGGTCGGCGCTTGTGGATCATCGCCCGCTACTGCCGGGTAACGGCCCGCCACGCAGTGCGTTCGGTGGCGAACCAGCCGTCCGCGGGCCGTCCGGGCGGCCGGAGCGCCGAGGACGTGACCGGCCTCACTACCGTGGGCTCCGACACTGTGACAACTCGCACATCCTCCCGCCGATCTTCTGGTGGGTTTGCTCTGGCGTCGGCCGAACACCAGCAGGCAGGATCAGGCCCATGGATCTGCTCGATACCCTCACCGCCAAGGGCCTGCGCGGCGAAGTCCCGACCCGCGAGGAGGCGCTGGCCGTCCTCGCCACCACCGACGACGAACTGCTGGACGTCGTCGCCGCCGCCGGCAAGGTCCGCCGCAGGTGGTTCGGCCGCCGGGTGAAGCTCAACTACCTGGTGAACCTCAAGAGCGGGCTCTGCCCCGAGGACTGCAGCTACTGTTCGCAGCGGCTGGGCTCCAAGGCCGAGATCCTCAAGTACACCTGGCTGAAGCCGGAGCAGGCCGCGGACGCGGCGCGCGCCGGTGTGGCGGGCGGCGCCAAGCGCGTGTGCCTGGTGGCCAGCGGCCGCGGCCCGACGGACCGCGACATCGACCGCGTCACCGACACCATGGCGGCCATCAAGGACGCCGACCCCGAGGTCGAGATCTGCGTCTGCCTGGGTCTGCTCTCCGACAACCAGGCGGAGCGCCTGAAGGCGGCCGGCGCCGACGCCTACAACCACAACCTCAACACCTCCGAGAGCACCTACGGCGACATCACCACCACCCACACCTACGCGGACCGGGTGGACACCGTGCAGAAGGCGCACGGCGCCGGGCTCTCCGCCTGCTCGGGCCTGATCGCGGGCATGGGCGAGAGCGACGAGGACCTGGTCGACGTGGTGTTCGCGCTGCGCGAGCTGGGCTCGGACTCCGTCCCGGTCAACTTCCTCATCCCGTTCGAGGGCACGCCGCTCGCCCAGGAGTGGAACCTCACCCCGCAGCGCTGCCTGCGCATCCTCGCGATGGTCCGCTTCGTCAACCCGGACACCGAGGTGCGGATCGCCGGCGGGCGCGAGGTGCACCTGCGCTCGATGCAGCCGCTCGGCCTGCACGTCGCCAACTCCATCTTCCTCGGCGACTACCTGACCAGCGAGGGGCAGGCCGGGCAGGCCGACCTCGACATGATCAAGGACGCGGGCTTCGAGGTCGAGGGCGCGGGCGAGGCCACCCTGCCGCGCCACCGGGCCGACGTCGCCGCCGCCTCCGGCTGCGGCTCGGCCGCCTCGGGCTGTGGCACGAGCACCCCCGCCGCCTCCGGCTGCGGCTCGGCCGCGTCGGCCTGCGGCAGCGGCGGCGGCTGCGGCCCGTGCGGCGGGCACGGCCACGCGGAGCCCGTCGCGACGGCCGTCGCGACCGAGACCGCCACCGAGTCCGCGGACGGCCTGCGCAGCGACCTGGTCAAGGTCCGCCGCCGCGGCGCCGGCACCGAACTCGCCCCCAACGCCTGACGGTTCACCGCCACCGGGGCCGCGCGCACCTGCCGCGCGGCCGCCCGGCCGGCGCCGGACCCACGCTCCACGCCCGACAGCCCAGGAGAACCCCCGTCATGTCGTCCCAGCTGTCCCCGGACACGCTGCTCTCGCTCGACCGCGCCCACGTCTGGCACCCGTACGGGCCGATGCCCGGCACCGCCACCCCGTTCGTGGTGGAGTCCGCCTCGGGCGTCCGGCTGCGGCTCGCCGAACCGGTCGCGGGCGGGCGCCGGGAGCTCGTCGACGGGATGTCCTCCTGGTGGGCGGCCGTCCACGGGTACCGGCACCCGGTGCTCGACGAGGCCGTCCGGGACCAGCTGGGGCGGATGAGCCACGTGATGTTCGGCGGGCTCACCCACGAGCCCGCCGTCCGGCTCGCGGCCCGGCTGGTGGAGATCACGCCCGAGCCGCTGCGGCACGTCTTCCTCGCCGACTCCGGGTCCGTCTCGGTCGAGGTCGCGATGAAGATGTGCCTCCAGTACTGGCGCTCCACCGGCCGCCCCGGGAAGCGCCGGCTGCTGACCTGGCGCGGCGGCTACCACGGGGACACCTTCCACCCGATGTCCGTCTGCGACCCCGACGGCGGCATGCACCACCTGTGGGGCGGGGTGCTGCCCGGACAGCTCTTCGCGCCGCAGCCGCCGGCGGGGTTCGACGCGCCGCTCGATGCCGCGTACGCCCAGGAGTTCGAGGCTCTCGTGGAGCGGCACGCGGACGAGCTCGCCGCCGTCATCGTCGAGCCGGTCGTCCAGGGCGCGGGCGGGATGCGCTTCCACTCCCCCGCCTACCTGCGGATGCTGCGCGACGTCTGCGACCGCCACGGCGTGCTGCTCGTCTTCGACGAGATCGCGACCGGGTTCGGCCGCAGCGGCGCCCTGTTCGCCGCCGACCACGCGGGCGTCTCCCCCGACGTCATGTGCCTCGGCAAGGCGATCACCGGCGGGTACCTGACGCTGGCCGCCGCGCTGTGCACGAGCGAGGTCGCCGACGGGATCAGCCGCGGCGAGGTGCCGGTGCTGGCCCACGGGCCGACGTTCATGGGCAACCCGCTCGCCTGCGCCGTCGCCAACGCCTCCATCGACCTGCTGCTCGGCCAGGACTGGGAGACCGAGGTGAAGCGCATCGGCACCGGGCTGGAGGACGGGCTCGCGGCCGCCGCCGACGTGCCCGGCGTGCACGACGTGCGCGTCCAGGGCGCCATCGGCGTCGTGCAGTTGGACCACCCGGTCGACGTCGCCGCCGCCACCGAGGCCGCCGCCCGCGAGGGCGTCTGGCTGCGCCCCTTCCGGGACCTGATCTACACCATGCCCCCCTACGTGACGCAGGACGAGGACGTGGCCCGCATCGCGGCCGCCGTGACCGCCGCGGCGGTGGCGGGATGAGCGTCCGTCGCCGCGGCGGTGGCGGGATGAGCGCCCGGATCCTGTTCGTCACCGGGACGAACACCGACGTCGGCAAGACGATCGCCACGGCGGCCGTCGCGTCGGCGGCCCTGCGCGGCGGCCTGCGCGTCGCCGTGCTCAAGCCCGGACAGACCGGCGTCGCGCCCGGCGAGCCCGGGGACGCGGCCGAAGTCCGGCGCCTGGCGGGCGAACTGACGGTCCGTGAGCTCGTCCGCTACCCCGAGCCGCTGGCCCCCGACACGGCCGCCCGCCGGGCCGGGATGCCGCGCCTGGCTCCGGCGGACGTCGTCGCCGCCGTCCGCGAGCTGGCGGCCGAGCACGACCTCGTCCTGGTGGAGGGCGCGGGCGGGCTGCTGGTGCGCTACGACGACGAGGGCCGGACGCTCGCCGACCAGGCCAGGGCCGTGCTGGACGCCGGCCTGCCCGCCGAGGTGCTGCTGATCGCGTCGGCCGGGCTCGGCACGCTCAACATCGTCGCGCTGACGGCCGAGGCCCTCGCGGCGCGCGCACTGCCGCTCGCGGGCGTCGTCGTCGGCGCCTGGCCCGCCGACCCCGGCCTCGCCGAACGCTGCAACCTCGCCGACCTGCCGCGCTCGGCCGGCGCACCGCTCCTCGGCGCGCTCCCCGAACGCGCCGGTGGCGCCCCCGACTTCGCCGCGCTGGCGCTCGCCGCGCTGGCCCCGGAACTGGGCGGCACGTGGGACGCGGAGCACTTCACCCGGGCCCACTGGCCGAAATGAGCCGGGCTTCGCTCGAAGGTGTGATGTCGGCCCTCGAACCGCGTACCGGCCGGTGCGGCTCAATACCGTTCTCCCCATGACAGACGGCATGACAGGCGGGCTGACGGTAGACGAGGCCCTCCGGGCCTTGGCCGCCCTGGAGGCGGCGTGGAAGGACGACGACGAGGCCCTGTCCGCCCTCTCCGCGGGCGGGCCGGACGAGCGGACCCTGCCGGCGCTGGTGGCCGCGTACGGCGAGCACGCGATGGACACCCTCATGGCGCTCGCCTTCGGTCTGCGCTCGACGATGAGCGACGAGGAGATCGCCGAGCTGTCGGACGCCGTGAGCGCCAACATCGGCGCCCGGATGAGCGCGCTGCTCACCCGGGCGCTGAAGGTGTGGGGCGCGGTGGCCCCGCCGGACGACCTGGTGGTGACGAAGGCCATCGCCCACGTGGTGATCGACGCGATGCGGGCGGTCACGGAGGACCCGAACAAGACCGAGGTCCTGCCGCTGCTCGCGACCTTCCGCTCGTACGCGCTGAACAACCCCTGATCGCGGCCCTGGCGGTCAGTCCGTGACGGTCAGCACGAGCTTGCCGCGGGTGCGCCCGGCCTCGCCGCGGGTGTGCGCCTCGCCGGCGCGCTCCAGCGGGTAGGTGGCCTCGACCTCGACGGCGACCTCGCCGGCGTCGATCAGGCCGGCGATCGCGGTCAGCGCGGTGCCGTCCGGCTCGACCAGGAACGGGGTCACGCGCACGCCCGCCGCCTCGCCGGCCCGCGCCAGCTCCGGGGAGACGCCGGACGGGACGGCGACCAGCAGCCCCCCGGGGCGCAGCACCGCGAGGGAGCGGGTGCTGGTGGCGTCGTGCCCGTCGCCGACCAGGTCGATGACGACGTCGACGTCCGCGACGACGTCCTCGAAGCGGGTGGTCGTGTAGTCGACGGTCTCGGCGGCGCCGAGTCGCTCGAGCCAGGCGTGGCGGGCGGCGCTCGCGGTGGCGATCACGTGGGCGCCGAGGTGGCGGGCGAACTGGACGGCGAAGTGGCCGACCCCGCCGGCGGCGGCGTGCACCAGGACGCGCTGCCCGGCCGTGACGCGGGCGGTGTCGACGACGGCCTGCCAGGCGGTCAGCGCGGCGAGCGGCACGGCGGCGGCGTGCACGTGGTCGAGCGTCGCGGGCTTGCGGGCGAACTGCCGGGCCGGGGCGGTGACGTACTCGGAGTAGCCGCCCGCGGCGCGCGGGAACCACGGCATGCCGTACACCTCGTCGCCGGGCTCCAGGGTGGTCACACCGAAGCCGACCTCCTCCACCACGCCGGACACGTCCCAGCCGAGGGTGAACGGCGGCTCACCGAGCACGCCGGCCATGCCGGTGCCGCCGCGGGTCTTCCAGTCCACCGGATTGATCCCGGCCGCGTGCACCCGCACCAGCACCTCGGTCGGCAGCGGCACCGGCCGCGGCACCCGCTGGACCCGCAGCACCTCCGGACCACCGAAGGTGTCCTGGACCACCGCGCGCATCGTGTCTGCGGACATGTGAAAACTCCTGAGGCGAAACGTTCCCGGGGAGGCCGCTGGCGGCCCTCCCCCTGACGTCGTGGACGCTATCCGCAGGGATATGGTTACCTTCAAGGGACACTGCTTCCCTTTGGAAAGCATCCAGGTGAGGAGAGTACGAAGCATGGCGACCACCTGCCCGAGCGGCCAGCACGACCACCATGACGTCTATGCCGCCCAGTGCCCCTGCCGCCCCCTGCTCGACCTGCTGGCCAACAAGTGGTCCGCGCTCGCCATCGGCGCCCTGGAGGACGGCCCGCAGCGCTTCGGCGTGCTCCAGCGCCGGCTCGGCGGCATCAGCCCGAAGGTGCTGACCCAGACGCTGCGCCGCCTGGAGGACTTCGGCATCCTCGACCGCACCGTCTACCCGGCCGTCCCGCTGCACGTCGAATACTCCCTCACCGAGCTCGGGCGCAGCGCCGCCGTCCCGCTCGACCACCTGCGCAGGTGGGTGGAGCAGAACCTGGACCAGGCCTTCCGCGCGGAGCCGGTCGTCGCGGGGTAGGACGGCCGTGCGCGGCGACGGCGCTGCGTGGGAAGTCGGACCCGCCGGCTTCCCGATCGTCGCCAGGAGTACGCTGCCGCTCGCGCCTGGTTCGCGTCCACGCGCCCCGGCCGCACGGCGACCACTGCAACCGGTCCGGGCCGCCGTCGCGTCCGAGGGGCAGGACCGGCACGAGGACGCGGGGAGACGGCTCATGGGGATGCGGCGACCGGAGCGGGCCGGCGACGGACGGGCGTTGGCGCGGCCGGCCGCGGAGCCCGGCGACATCCTGCGCCGCCACGACGGCGGCGGCGACCGCTCGCAGCCGCTCGAAGCCCTGCGCCCGGTACTGCCGGCGCTCAGGGCCGAGGGCGACGCGTTCGTGACGCCGTGACCGGCCGGCCGCTCGTCACCCGCCGGGCAGCGCTGCTCGGCGGGGCCGCCGCCGTCCTCGCCGGGTGCTCGGACGGGGGCGGCCCGGCGGCGGCGCTGCAGCTGGCGAGCGGGCCCGAGGGCGGGCCGTACAACGCCTTCGGACGGTCCTTCACCGACGCGGTGGCGGCCGGCCGCCGGCGGCTGTCCGTCACCCCGGTGAGCACCGCGGCCAGCGTGGACAACCTGCGGCGGCTCGACGGCGGGTCCGTCGACCTCGCGCTCGCCACCGCGGACGCCGCCGAGGACGCGGTGCTCGGCCGCGACACCTTCGCCCGGCCGCTCGCCGTGACGGCGCTCGCGCGGGTCTACGTCAACTACATCCACCTCATCGCGCCCGCCGACGGGCCCGTGCACGCACTCGCCGACCTCGCCGGGCGGCGCGTCGCGACCGGCGCGGCGGGCTCCGGGCTGCAGGTGACGGCGAAACGGCTGCTCCAGCAGGCGGCGCTCACCGGCGGCGCGGCGCCGGTGCAGGAGGAGACGCTCGGGCTGGCCGAGTCACTGGCGGCGCTCCGCGCGGGCGAGGTGGACGCGGTGTTCTGGTCCGGCGGCGTGCCGACGCCCGCCGTGGCCGGGCTCTCGGCGCAGCTGCCCGTGCGGTTCGTGCCGCTGGACGACGTCGCCGGAACGCTGCGCGAGCGGTACGGCCCGGTGTACGCGGCGGTCACGCTCCCGGCCGGGGCGTACGGCCTGCGGAGCCCGATCGGCACGGTCGGTGTCGGCAACTACCTGACGGCCCGGCCGGGGGTCCCGGAGGACGCCGTGCGCGAGTTGCTGCGGATCCTGTTCGACCGGTGGGCGACGCTGCTGCGGGCCGTGACGGCGGGGGCCCGGCTGGAGCCCAGGTTCGCCGTCTCCACCGGGGCGGTGCCGCTGCACCCTGGGGCGGCGGCGTACTACCGGTCGGTCTACGGCTGAGGGCGTTCATGCCCCGGGGAGCCGGAACTCGACGCTCAGCCCGTGCGGGCTCGCCGGCGCGACGCTCAGGGTGCCGCCGCACGCCCGTGCCAGCTCGTCGGCGATGGCCAGGCCGAGGCCGGTGCCGGGGACGTTCTGGTGCTCGGGGGCCCTGGTGAACCGCCGCAACAGCAGCGGGAGTTGCTCGGTGGAGACGCCCGGCCCCGTGTCGGACACCCGCACGACGACCGTGCCGTGGCCGTCGGGCGCGGCCTCGGCCACGACGTGGATCCGCTCCCCCTCGGGGACGAACTTGCCCGCGTTGTCCAGCAGCGCGTCCAGCACCCGCCCGGCCGCGTCGGGCAGGGCGAGCGCGCGCAGGCCGGGGGTGACGTCCGCCGTCAGCTCCTGGCCGCCGGCGCGGAACACCGGTGCCCAGGCCGCCACCCGGTCGGTCACCGCCGCCGACACGTCGTGCTCGGCGAGCGGCTCGGACGCGGACTCCATCCGCGCCAACGCGAGCAGGCCGTCGAGGAGTTCGGTCAGCCGGTCGGCCTCGTCCAGGGCCAGGGCATGCGCCGCGAGGCCGGGGCCGGGCGGCACGTGCGGTTCGGCGTTCTCCAGTTGCAGGACCAACGTGGCCAGCGGGTTGCGGAGTTGGTGGGAGGCGTCGGCGACGAAGTCGCGCTGGCGGCGCAGCGCGTCGGCGACCGCCTGGGCCATGCCGTTGAAGTGCAGGCGCACCCTGCGCAGTTCGGGCGGCCCACCGTCCAGAACCGCCCGCGCCTCCAGCCGCCCGTCCGCCAACCCGGCCACCGCGCGGTCGAGTTCGTCGACGGGCCGCAGCAGCCAGCGGGCCAGCCCCGCCGCCACGAGGGCGGCGGCGACGAACGCGGTGCCGGCGCCCGCGGCGATGAGGGCCCAGCGGACGAGCACGTCGTGGCGTGCGGCTGCGGTGGGGACGCTCAACAGGACGGCGCCGTTGACGCGTTCGTCCTGGCCGAGGGGTTCCGCGAGCACCACGGTGTCCGGACCCCACGGGAGGATCGTGGGCAGCGCCTCGGTGGAGCGGCCGGTGAGGGCCCGGCTGCGCGCCGCCTCCGCGGTGGCGCCCGAAGGGCTCGCGCCGGCTCGGCCGAGGATGCCGCCGGAGGTGTCGACGACGGTCACGGCGGCGCCGTAGAGCTCGGCGTAGCGGGTGAGTTCGGCGGCCAGCTCGTGGCGGTCGGCGTCGGAGCGGATCCGGTTGGCGAGGTCGGCGAAACGGACGGCGTCGGCGCGGCGCTGGAGCAGGAGGTGCTCCGTCCGGCCGCGGGCGTAGGAGTCGGCCAGGGGCAGCGACAGGAGCAGCACGGCCGTTCCGATGAGCGCGGTCAGGACGGCCAGCAGGCGGCGCCTCATCCGGTGCCGCGTTCCTGCCCCAGGTCGCCGAGCTGGTAGCCGTAGCCGCGGATCGTGCGGACCAGCCCGGCGCGCCCGGTCTTGGCGCGGATCCCGGCGACGTGGACGTCCAGGGAGCGCGAGGAGCCGAGGAAGGCGTCGCCCCAGATGCGGTCGAGGATCTCCTCGCGCGAGCGGACGTCCCCGGGCTGCGCGGCGAGCAGCGCGAGGACGTCGAACTCACGCCTGGTCAGCCGGACTTCGGCGCCTCCGACGGTGACCGTCCGGCCCGCGAGGTCGACCTCGACGTCCCCGGTGCGCACCTGCCGCCCGTCGCCGGCGCCGTCCGGCGCGCCGTCGCCGTCGGCGGGCGCGGGCCGCCCGAGCCGGCGGCGCACGGTGTCGACGCGGGCCATGAGTTCGGCCGTCCGGAACGGTTTGATGACGTAGTCGTCGGCGCCCGCCCGCAGGCCCCGGACGATGTCGCGCTCCTCGCTGCGGGCGGTGACGACGATCAGCGGCACCTGGCAGACCGTGCGCAGCTTGCGCAGCAGGTCGAGCCCGTCCAGGTCGGGCAGGCCGAGGTCGAGCAGGACGAACCCGGCCTCCCGGACGTGCCGCAGCGCGTCGGCCGCCCGCACCACGCGGCGCACGGTGTGGCCGCGCCGCGCGAGGGCGGTGGCGAGGGCCTGGGCCATGCGGTCGTCGTCCTCGACGAGAAGCACGTGCACGCGGTCCTCCCCACCTGTGAGGTGACTACCGTACGGCCTCGGCGACCGGGTCCGCCCCCTGGGCCCCGGCCGGGTCGAGCTCGGCGTCGCGGGTGTCGGGCATGAAGACGTAGGTCACGAGCGACACCAGGGCGCAGGCCGAGACGTACCAGAAGAACCCGGACTCGTGGCCGCCGTTCTTGAACCACAGCGCCACGTACTCGGCCGTGCCGCCGAACAGCGCGTTGGCGAGCGCGTACGGGAGGGCCACGCCGAGGGCGCGGATGCGGGTCGGGAACAGCTCCGCCTTCACGGCCGCGTTGATCGACGTGTAGCCGGTGACGATCAGCAGGGCCACGACGGACAGGCCGAGGGCCGACCAGTACGACGACGCCGAGCCGAGCGCGGACATGAGCGGGTAGGTGCCCACGGTGCAGCCGACCGCGAAGGTGATGAGCAGCGGCCGGCGCCCGATCCGGTCGGAGAGCAGCCCGGCGAGCGGCTGCACGGCGGCGAACACCGCGAGCGCGGTGAAGCTGACCAGCGTCGCGGTGTTCTTGGACAGACCGGCGCTGCCGATCAGGTACTTGGTGAGGTACGTGGTGTACGTGTAGTAGGCGACGGTGCCACCGAGCGTCAGCGCCATGACGAGGGCGGCCTGGCGGCGGTGCTCCCACAGCCCCCGCAGGGTGCCCCGGGCGCCCTCGGCCGCCCGGCCGGCGGTCTCCTTGGTGAAGGCGTCCGTCTCCGGCAGCCGGCGGCGCAGCCAGAACACCACGAGCGCGAAGACGGCACCGAGGAGGAACGGCACGCGCCAGCCCCAGGCGTGCAACTCCTTGGTGGTGAGGGTGTGTTGCATGACGATGAGGATGCCGAGGCCGAGCAGCTGGCCGACCGTCATCGACACGTACTGGAACGACGAGCCGAGCCCCCGGCGGTTCGGCGCCGACGCCTCCGTCAGGTAGGTCGCGCTCGCCGCGTACTCGCCGCCGATGCTCAGGCCCTGCAACAGCCGCGCCACCAGCAGGACGGCCGCGCCGAGGTACCCGGCCTGCCCGTACGTCGGCGCGAGCGCGATCAGCACCGCCGCCGCCGACATCATCGTGACCGTCAGCGTCAGCGCGCTCTTGCGCCCGCGCCGGTCGGCCGCCCGGCCGAGCAGCCAGCCGCCGACCGGCCGCATCAGGAAGCCGACGGCGAAGATCCCCGCGGTGTTCATCAGCTTGGCGGTGGAGTTCGAGCCGGGGAAGAAGTCGTCGGCGAAGTACACCGCGAAGCTGGCGTAGACGAACCAGTCGTACCACTCGACGAGGTTCCCCAGCGACCCGCCGACGAGCGCGAGCCGCCGCCGGGCCCGCTCCTCGCGCGAGGGCTTCGGAGGGACGGCGGACGTTCCGGATGACGACATGGCGACTCCACGGGTGTTCCAGGGCGGGTGAGGTGCCCCAGAGCGTGCAGCCGGGCGGGGACCGGCGACAAGGCGTGCGGCCGGGATCTAACGTCCCGCTAAGGAACCGCTCCGCGCCCGCGCGTCACGCCGCCGGGGGCGGGCCGACTGCCTCGGTGGCCGCGATGGCCTGCCGCAGGGCCCGCCGGGCCTGGTCCAACTCCTCTGCTCGGCGGTCCAGTTCGGTGAGCTGGGTGCGGAGCTTGCGCAGCACGCCCGGGCACGCGCGCAAGGGGCCGTCGGGTTCGCCGCAGGGCAGGAGCTGCTGGATCGTCCGCGTCGGGAGGCCGGCCGCGAGGAGGGCACGGATCTGGCGGACGGTCCGCTCGGCGGACGGGTCGAAGTCGCGGTAGCCGTTGGGGAGGCGGGTCGAGGTGAGCAGGCCGACCCGCTCGTAGTAGCGGATCAGGCGCTCGCTCGTACCGCTGCGCGCCGCCAGTTCGCCGATCCTCATCGTGCCCCGCTCCCCCGTCCGGCTTGACCTTGCCACCGTGTCAGCCTTGAACACTAGTGCCCGTCCCCGCACGGCGGCACCGACCAGGAGAATCCGTTGATCATCGACGCGCACAGCCATGTCCACGACCCGGTGGACGGCCACCTCGCCCTGCTCGACGAGGCGGGCGTCGACCGCGCCGTGCTCTTCGGCACCCGGCCGCACCCGGAGCGCGCCACCGACCTGGCCGGCTTCAAGCGGGAGATGGGCGTCCTGCACGACACGCTCGGCGGGCGGTCCGCCGGGGCCTCGGCGGCAGCCGCGCACGCGGCGGCGGTCGACGAGCTCTCCGCCGTGTGCGCGGCGCACCCGGACCGGTTCATCGGCTTCGGCAAGGTGCGGTTGGACGTGCCCGCCGAGCGGATCGCCGAGGAGGTGCAGCGGGACGTCGTCGCGCGCGGCTTCCGGGGCATCGGCGAGCTGACCCCGCCGCCGGACGGCGCGGGCCTGATCGAGCCGGTGCTGCGCGCCGCCTCCGACCACGGCGGGCTGCCGGTCGTCGTCCACGGCTTCGCGCCGACCACCGCCGGCGACATCGCGACGCTCGCCGACCTCGCCCGCCGCCACCCGCGCGTGCCGGTCGTGCTCGGCCAGCTCGGCGGGCTGCACTGGCTCCAGGCGATCGAGCTGGCCCGGGAGACGCCGAACCTCTACCTCGAGCTTTCCACGGCGAGCGTCGTGTTCGCGGTGCGGCTGGCGATCCGCGAGGTGCCCGACCGGACGCTCTTCGGCTCGGACGCCCCCTACGGCGACCCGGTCGTCACTCGCACGATGATCGAGCGCGCGACGCCGCCCGGCGAACCGCGGGACCGCGTGCTGGGCGGGACGTTCGCCGAACTCCTGGGCCTCTGAGCGGAGTCGAGACTTCCGCCCGCCCCCGACGGGGGTGGGGGCGGGCGGAACCCGTGTCTCACGCCTCGGCGGCGGCCGCCAGCGGGCCCAGGGAGGCCGCCCTGCGGGCGGGGACGGCGGAGGCGAGGGCGCCGATCGCGAGCGAGACCGCGCACACGAGGAGCAGCGTGCCCCACGGCAGGGCGGGCTCGTAGTGCTCCACCGCGCCGGTGGCCAGCGGGCCGACCGCCCACGCGCCCGCCAGTCCGGCCGCCAGTCCGAGGAGGGTGCCGTACGCGGCGACGGTCACCGCCTCCAGGCGGATCATCCGCCGGACGCCCGCGCGGTCCAGGCCGACGGCGCGCAGGACGCCGATCTCGCGGGTGCGTTCGGCGACGGACACGGCCAGCGTGTTGACGATGCCGAGCGCGCCGATCAGCGCGCCGACGGCGAGCAGCCCGTACAGGACGGCCAGCAGGTCGCCCATGACCCCGGACGCCTCCCGGACGAGCTGCGCCCGGTCCTGCACCTTCACCAGCGGGCTGTTGCCGACGGCCGCGCGCAGCCGCTGTTCGACGGCCGGGGAGGCGGTGCCGTCGGCGGTGCGGACGAGGACGCGCTGGACGGAGTCGGGCAGATAGCTGTTCCGCGCCACTTCGGCGCGGGCGGCGAGCACGTCCCGGGCCGTCGGGTTGTCCCGGTAGACGGCCACGACGGTGTACGGGCGGGCCTCCCGGGTGCGGCCCAGGCGGGCGTCGAGGCGGTCACCCGGGGCGAGGTGGTGCTCGCGGGCGACGGTCGCGGAGACGGCGATCCGGCCCGGGCCGAGGTCCGCCACGGACCCGCCGGTCACGTCCAGCTTCAGGACGGCGGCCGCGCCGTCGGGGTCGATGCCCGCGACCTCCAGGACCGCGCCGCCGGCCACCAGGGTGGAGTCCGTGACGGCGCTCGCCGTCCGCACGCCCGGGGTGGCGGCGATCCGCCCGACGGCGGCCGGGTCGAGGCCGTCCATGGTGGAGCGGGAGCCGATCACGTAGTCGGCGGCGAGCCCGGCCGCGGCCCGGCGGTCGAGGGCCTGCTCGGCGCTGTGCCCGACGGTGGCGAGGCCGGTGACGAGCGCGGTGCTGAT
The DNA here is from genome assembly GCF_036322405.1 of Streptomyces sp. SP17BM10. NCBI lineage: Bacteria > Bacillati > Actinomycetota > Actinomycetes > Kitasatosporales > Streptomycetaceae > Streptomyces > Streptomyces sp. SP17BM10. The sequence continues at coordinate 141,030 of NZ_JAQYXB010000623.1, forward strand.
CATGAGGGTGGCGGCGGTCGCGGCGGTGCGCCGGGGGTCGCGCAGCGCGTTCTCCCGGGCGAGGCGCCCGGCGACGCCGAGGCGGCCGGTGAGCCGGCCGAACGTCCGGATCACCGGGGCGGCGAGCACCGGCGCGAGCGCGATCAGGCCGCAGACCAGCACGGCGCAGCCGAGCATCGCGCTCTGCAGGTTCGCCTCCGAGGCGTCCTTCGCCCCGCGCAGCGACACCAGCAGGGCCGCGGCGAGCGCGACCAGCACGAGGCCCGCCGCGGCGCGGAGGTGCAACCGGTGGGCGGGCGGCGGCTGTTCGGCCGTCCGCAGCGCCTCGATCGGCGCGACCCTCGCCGCCCGGCGGGACGGCAGCCACGCGGCGAGCACGGTGACGCCCACGCCCACGGCGAGTGCCGCCACGACGGGCCCCGGGCCGATCACGAGGGGCCCGCGGGGCAGCCCGTCGCCGAGGAGGCCGGGCAGCGCGGCGGCGATGCCGAGACCCAGCACGAACCCGGCCGCCGATGCGGCGAGCCCGACCACGAGGGCCTCCAGCAGGACGGACCGCGCCACCTGGCGGCGCTGCGCGCCGATCGCCCGCAGGAGCGCGATCTCGCGGGTGCGCCGGGCGACCAGCATGGTGAAGGTGTTGACGATGAGGAACGAGGCGATGAAGAGCGAGACCCCGGCGAAGACCAGCGGCAGCTTCTCGTAGCCGCGGGTGAGGGTGTCGACGAGGATCGTCTGCTGGGCGGCCTGGGCGGCGCCGGTGGTGGTCTCGGCCCGGTCGGCGGGGAGCACGGCGGAGACCCGGCGGGCGAGTTCGGCCGGCTCGGTGCCGGGTGCGGCGGCCAGGTCGATCCCGGTGTAGTGGCCGGGGGTGGCGAACAGGTGCTGGGCCGTGGCCCGGTCGAACAGGACGAGCGTGCCGCCGGCCGTCACCCGGGTGTCGTCGGTGGTGACGGTGCCGACGAGCCGCTTGGTCATGGCCGGCCCGTCGGTGGCGACGGTGACCTGGTCACCGATCCTCAGGCGGCCGGCGGCGGCGGTGCCGCGGTCCACGGCGAGTTCGTCGCCGTTCGCCGGGGCGCGGCCCTCGGCCAGCGGGTAGCGCGCGTCCGTGCCGTCCTTGCCGGGGACGTAGGCGGCGGCCTGGTTCGCCCAGCGCGCGCCGACCCGCAGCGGGGAGCCGTCCGCCGCGTTCAGGACGGCCGAGCCTTCGGCGGACGGGCGGACGGCGGCGACGCCGGGCACGTCGGCCAGCGTCCGCACGAGGGCGTCGTCGAGCACGCCGCCGCCCTGGTCGGCGCCGCTTGCGGGCGCGGGTTCCTTGGCGGTGACGGTGAGCGCGATGCCGGCGAAGTTCTTCGTGGCGGCGGCGCGGTGGGCCGCGGTGGTGGAGTCCGCGAACACGAGGGTGCCGGACACGAACGCGACCCCGAGGCAGACCGCGAGCACGGTCATGGCCAGCCGGGCCTTGTGCGCCAGGACGTTGCGCAGGGCTGTAGTCAACATGGGTGTCTTCCTGGGCGGTCGGCGGCGTCAGCGGGCGGCGCGCGCGTCGAAGCTCTGCATGACGTCCAGCACGCGGTCGGGCGTGGGGCGCACCATCTCGTCGACCAGCCGGCCGTCGGAGAGGAACACCGCGCGGTCCGCGAAGGCGGCGGCGACCGGGTCGTGGGTGACCATGACGACCGTCTGGCCCAGTTCGCGGACGGAGTCCCGCAGGAAGCCGAGGACCTCCGTGCCGGCGCGGGAGTCGAGGTTGCCGGTCGGCTCGTCCGCGAACACCACGGCGGGCCGCCCGGCCAGGGCGCGGGCGACCGCGACGCGCTGCTGCTGCCCGCCGGACAGCTGCGCGGGCCGGTGGCCGAGCCGTTCGGCGAGGCCGACCATGGCGATCACCCGGTCCAACCAGCGCTGGTCGGGGCCGCGCCCGGCGATGGCCAGGGGCAGCGTGATGTTCTCCAGCGCGGTGAGCGTCGGCAGGAGGTTGAAGGCCTGGAAGACGAAGCCGATCCGGTCCCGGCGCAGCCGGGTGAGCTGCCGGTCGTCGAGCGTGCCGAGTTCGGTGGTGCCGATGCGCACCGAACCGGAGGTGGGGGTGTCGAGCCCGGCGGCGCAGTGCAGCAGGGTCGACTTGCCGCAGCCGGACGGGCCCATGATCGCGGTGAACTCGCCCTCCCGGAAGCCGATGCTGACGCCGTCGAGGGCGGTGACCCGGGTGTCGCCGGAGCCGTAGACCTTGGTCAGGCCCGTGGTGGTGGCGGCGAGGCCGGGGGCGTGGTGCGGGGCGAGGGGGTCGGGTGTCACGGGGGCTCCTCTTCGGTGCGGGGACGTGCACGTCAGAGGATGTCCGGGGAACGTATCGGAGCCCTGGGCCGTCGTGTATCGACGGCCGCGCCCGTTTGTAGCGATCGCGTAGCCGGCCCTCAGTCGGGCGGCGGCAGGCGGAGGGTCGCGAGGGCGCCGCCGTCCGGGGCGTTGTCCAGGCGGAGGTCGGCGCCGAGGAGGCGGGCCTGGCCGAGGGCGATGGTCAGGCCGAGGCCGTGGCCGGTGCCGCGTTCGCGGGCGCCGGTGTGGAAGCGGCGCGGGCCGTGGAGCAGCAGATCGGGCGGGTAGCCGGGGCCGTGGTCGCGCACGGTGACCGTCCGGCCGTCGACGTGGACGCGCACCGGGGCGGCGCCGTGGCGGTGGGCGTTGACGACGAGGTTGCCGACGATGCGCTCCAGTCGGCGCGGATCGGTCTCCACCCGGAACTCCCGGTCCGCCAGGGTGACTTCGGCGTCCAGGCCGGTGCGCGTGACCGCCTCCGCGACGACGGCGCCGAGCGGCACCGAGGTGCGGACGGGGAGTTCGGCGCCCGCGTCGAGGCGGGAGATCTCCAGGAGGTCCTCGACCAGGCCGCGCAGGTCGCGCACGCGGGCGCGCAGCAGGTCCTCGGTCTCGCCGGGCGGCAGGAGGTCGGCGGCGGCGAGCAGGCCGCCCACCGGGGTGCGCAGTTCGTGGGCCACGTCTGCGGTGAACTGCCGTTCGGCGCGCAGGCGTCGGCCGAGGCTGTCGGCCATGAGGTCGACCGCGACGGCGATGTCGGCGACCTCGTCGCGGCCGCCGGCCGGCCCGGTGCGGGCGTCGAGGTCCCCTGCGGTGATCCGGCCCGCGGTCTCGGAGACGTGGTGCAGGCGGCGGCCGAGCAGCCCGGCGCCGTAGACCGCGACGGGCACGGCGGCGGCGAGGGCGATCAGCGAGGCGACCGTGACAGTCACGTCGAGGCGGCCCAGGGTGTGGAGGTCGGAGCTCATGTTGATGCGCACGGCGAGCAGCGGGCTGCCCGGCCCGGCGGTGCGTTGGGCGCCCCAGACGCTCGGGCCGAGGTTGCCGTCGACGCGCCCGTCGTAGGCCGTGTGCCGATCGCCGTCGGCCGGGTCGCGCAGCGGGGCGGGCAGGTCGGCGGGGTCGAGCTCGGCGCCGTCCGCGAGCGCGCCGGTGCGGCGGTAGACGTCCATGGCGGAGTAGACGGTGTTGAAGGCCTGCGCGTCGGCGCGGTCGCGGATGTCCTGCGCGGTCCACACGTGCACCAGCACACCGACGGCCGCCGCGACCAGGCAGGCGGTGAGGGCGGCCAGCGCCGCGATCTTCCAGCGCAGGGACGTACGGCGCGGGCGTCGGGGCCGGCGTGGGCCCGGGCGTCGGGGCGGGTGCACCGGGCTCAGCGCCTGAGCTTGTAGCCGAAGCCCCGGACGGTCTCGATCCGGTCCCGCCCCAGCTTGCGGCGCAGCCGCTGCACGCACAGGTCGACCACCCGGCTGTCGCCGTCCCAGCCGTAGTCCCACACGTCGCGCAGCAGGGTGTGCCGCTCCAGCACGACGCCCGGACGGGCGGCGAACTCCAGGAGCACCTTCAGCTCCGTCGGCGTCAGCGCGACGGGCCGCCCGGCGACGGACACGACCATCCCGGCGGTGTCGATGGCGAGGTCCCCGAAGGTGAGCACCTCGTCGGCCGGCTCGACCGATGCCGGCTGCGACTGCGGCCCCGACACCGGCGCGTACGTCGCCCGCCGCAGCAGCGAGCGGATGCGCGCGACGAGCACGTACGTGTCGACGGGCTTGACCACGTAGTCGTCCGCCCCGGCCTCCAGCCCCGCGACGACGTCGAGCCCGTCGCCGCGGGCGGACATCATCAGCACGGGCACCAGACTCGCCTCCCGCACCCTGCGGCACAGGCCGATCCCGTCCAGTCCGGGCAGCATGACGTCCAGGATCAGCAGGTCGAACTCCCGCTCGCGGAACAGCTCCAGCCCGGTCAGCCCGTCCGCCGCCGCCGTCATCGCGTACCCGTACCGCTCCAGCGCGACGGTGAACGCCCGCCGCATCAACTCGTCGTCCTCGACCAGCAGCACCCGGACCGGGGGGACGTCGGACACGGGACGGAGGCCTCCTTCACGGTCGGCGGGGCGGGGACGGGGACGTGAAAGGGACGATACCGCAGACATCGGACACCCCGGCCGCAGCACCGGCACCGATGCCGGATCACGCGCCCGTCGATACACGGCGGATACAAACGTGCCTCTGCCGATTCCGGCCGCCGCGGGACTGCGGATCGTCCTGGCGCCGTGGAGGGGCCGGCCCGCCGGGCCGGCATTGCCGACCGAAGGACTTTTCTTTACTTGGACTTGGATATCCACTACGCTCCCCGGGCCGATCCCCCCACCCGACCGCAGGAGGCGCACCGCCCCGTGAGAGTTCCCCGTCCCGGCGCCGTGCGGCTCGCCGTCGGCGCGGCCCGTGTCGCGCTGGTCGCCGAGATCCTGCTGAGCCTCTGGATCGCGTACTCGGCGTGGAGCATGCGCGGCGTGGACTACCTGGACGACGACGGGACCGACTTCGCGCGCTACGGCACCGCGCTCTTCCCCGTGCTGGGCCTGCTGTGGGCGGGGCTCTGCGCGTGGGGCGTCGTCGCGTCCGTGCTGCGGTCGCGCTCCGGGGAGCGCGGTGCGGTGTCGGGGCTGACCGTCGTCGCGGTGGCGCACTTCCTGGGCGGGGTCTTCAGCGCCTTCTGCGGGGGCTGGCACCTGGGCGGCGGACTGTTCCTCCTCTGCATCCTCTATACGACCGCCGCCAACCCGGCCCGCCCGCACCGGGAGCCGGGGCTCTCGGGCGGCTGACGGGCGGCTGACGGGCGGCGATCACGTCGGGGCACGGCGAACGGGCGGGCACCACCGGAGGGGTGGTGCCCGCCCGTTCGCGGGTCAGGCGGCCGTGGTGGCCTGGACGCCCTGGAGGGCGCCGACCAGGCTGTCCACGTCCTGGACGGTGTTGTAGAGGGCCAGCGACGCGCGGACCGCGCTCTGCAGCCCGTAGGCGGCGAGGGCGGGCTGGGCGCAGTGGTGGCCGGCGCGGACGGCGATGCCCTGCTGGTCGAGCTGCGCCGCGACGGCCATCGGGTCGACGCCGGCGAGCAGGAAGGTCAGCACGCCGATCTTCCCCGGCGCGTCGCCGATCAGCCGGAGCCCCGGCACGGTGGCCAGCGCGGCCGTGGCGTAGGCGGTGAGCTGCTCCTCGTGCGCGGTGGCGGCCTGCCGGTCGAGGCCGGACAGGTAGCGCAGCGCGGCCCGCAGCCCGGCGACGCCGGCGATGTGTCCGGTGCCGGCCTCCAGGCGGTGCGGGACGGGCGCGTAGGTCGTCTCGTCGAAGGAGACCGAGTCGATCATGTTACCGCCACCCTGCCACGGGGGCATGGCCTCCAGCAGGTCGCGCTTGCCGTAGAGGACGCCGATGCCGGTCGGGGCGAAGACCTTGTGCCCCGAGAAGGCGTAGAAGTCGGCGTCCAGCGCCTTGACGTCGACCGGGAAGTGGCTGACGGCCTGGGCGCCGTCGACCAGCACCCGCGCGCCGTACCGGTGCGCCAGCGCCGTCATCTCCGCGACCGGCGGGACGGTGCCCAGCACGTTGGACGCGTGGGTGAGCGCCACCAACTTGGTGCGGTGGCTCAGCAGGTCCCGGTAGGCGTCCTGGTCGAGCTGCCCGTCGGGGAGCAGCGGGACGGGCACGACCCGGGCCCGCTTCTCCTTCGCGATCAGCTGCCAGGGCACCAGGTTGGAGTGGTGCTCGGCGGCCGAGACGAGGATCTCGTCGCCGACGCCGAGGTTGGCCCGGCCCCAGCTCTGCGCCACGAGGTTGACGGCCTCGGTGGTGCCGCGGACGAAGACGACCTCGTCCGGGTCCGGGGTGCCGAGCAGCTCGGCGGCCTCGGCGCGGCCCTCCTCGTAGATCCGGGTGGCCTGCCTGGCGAGGGTGTGGGCGCCGCGGTGGACGTTGGAGGTGCTCGTCGCGTAGTGCTCGCCGACGGCCTCGACGACCTGGCGGGGCTTGAGGGTGGTCGCCCCGTTGTCCAGCCAGACGAGCGGGTGGCCGTTCACCTCCCGGTGCAGCTGCGGGAATTCGCGGCGCACGGCCTCGACGTCGAACCCGCCGGTGGGCACCACGGGCGCGCTCGGCATCGCGGGCGCGGCCGCGGTGGACGGGCTCGCGGCGGCCGGCACCCAGTAGAGCCGCGTGCCCGTCCTGCCGCTCGCCGACGGCGGCCGCCCCGCCAGTCCGTGGGCCCCGGAGCCGCGCCCGGATCCGTCAGGAGTAGTCATGGTAGGTGGACACCTCGACGTTCTGGAGCACCGCGACCGCGTCGTCCACCAGGGCGGCGGTGGAGAAGTAACTCGTCACCAGGTACGAGGTGATGGCCTGCCGGTCGACGCCCATCGCCCGCACCGCGAGGCCCGGCTCGACCTCGTCCGGCACCTTCGCCGGGCGCAGGCCGACGACGCCCTGGCGGTCCTCGCCGACGCGCATCAGCAGGATGTTGGTGGTGCCGGGCGCCGAGTTCGCCGAGCCCTTGAGGTCGAGCTTGTCGGAGGGCAGCAGCGGCACGCCGCGCCAGGTGAGGAACGGGCTGCCGAACAGCTCGACGATCTGCGGCGGCACCCCGCGCCGGGTGCACTCGCGGCCGAACGCGGCGATGGCGCGCGGGTGCGCGAGGAAGAACGCGGGTTGCTTCCAGACCCGGGCGAGCAGTTCGTCCATGTCGTCCGGCGTCGGCGCGCCCTTGCGGGTGCGCACGCGCTGGCTCGCGGCGACGTTGTTGAGCAGGCCGTACTCGGCGTTGTTGAGCATCTCCCACTCCTGGCGCTCGCGCAGCGCCTCGACGGTCAGCCGCAACTGCGCCTGGACCTGGTCGATGCCGGAGTTGTACACGTCCGCGACACGGGTGTGCACGCGCAGGACGGTCTGCGCGATGCTGAGCTCGTACTCGCGCGGGCTCTCCTCGTAGTCCACGAAGGTCTCCGGCAGGTACGGCTCGCCGACGTGGCCCGACTGGAGGTCGATCGGGTGCTCGCGGTCGGTCGACGGCCGCACCGACGCGGCGGCGAACTCGTCCAGCTGGGCGCGCAACGAGGGCTCCCGGTCCGCGAGTTCGACGAGCGTGCGGCGGTCGACGGAGAGCACGGTGCACGCGCTGACGGCCTTGACCCGGTAGGTCGTGTCGGCGCCGTTGGCCCACTCGGCGCCGTCGAAGAAGTCGCCCTCGCCGAGGACGGCCAGCAGGGCGTCCGCGCCGTACTCGTTGGTGGCGCGCTTCTCGGCGCGACCGAACGCGATGATGTGCAGCTGGTCGGCCGGGGCGCCCGCCTCGACGATGAGCTCGCCGGGCGCGACCTCGCGCTCGACGAAGGCGCTGGCGAGCGCGGCGAGCAGCGGACTGTCCACCTGGCTGAGGAAGGCCAGTTCGCGCAGGTCCTCGGCGATGACCCGGTTGGCGCCGGAGCCGTCGACGTAGGTGCTGATCAGCCCGTCGCCGAGGATGAAGCCTCGGCGGCGGTTGACGCGGAAGACCCCGGCCTCCAGGTCCACCCAGGGCAGCGCGCGCAGCAGGTAGCGCGGGGTGATCCCGAGCATCTGCGGCACGGTCTTGGTGGTGGTGGCGAGGTTGCGGGCGGCGGAGGTGCTGAGGCTCTGCTGACTCTGCTGACTCTGCTGGACGGCCTCGATGGTCACGTGCGGTCCCCTCCCGAATATCGGTTGATCCGACGATGCGTCAGATTCTTGCCGCCGATTCGGGTTCGCGTGAGGACGTTTGAGGTCACCGATCGGTGAACGCGCCAGTACGCAGGGCAACTGCACACCGACAAACTCACTCGAAGGAGTGGGTTAGGCCATAAGCGCCGCCGATGTCTCCCCAAGCAGGGCTTTTGGCGAACAGGACGAAGTACGGCCCCGGGTTCAGCCCACCCGGTTCGCGGCCTCCGTCAGGACGCCGCCCAGCGGCAGGCCGATCCTGGCCGCGGCCAGGTCGTCGCCGCGGGTCGGCCCCTGGTTGACGATCGCCACCGGGGTGCCCGCACGGGCCGCGTGCCGCACGAAGCGCAGGCCCGACATCACGGTGAGGGACGAGCCGAGCACGACCAGCGCCTGACCCGCGTCGACCAGCCCGAAGCAGCGCTCGACCCGGGGTTTGGGCACGCTCTCGCCGAAGAACACGACATCGGGTTTGAGCACCCCGCCGCACGCCCCGCAGGGCGCTACCCGGAACGCGTCGACCAGCTCCTGCGGCAACTCGGCGTCACCGTCCGGGCGGGCCTCCGCCCCCGCCGCGCGGAAGCCCGGGTTCAGCTCCTCCAGCCGCCCGTCCAGCTCCTCGCGCGCACTGGTGCGCCCGCACGCCAGGCACACCACCCGGTGCAGGCCGCCGTGCAGCTCGACGGCCGCCCGGGTGCCGGCGGCGCGGTGCAGGCCGTCGACGTTCTGGGTGATCACCGCCGCCACGTGGCCCGAACGGCGCAGCCGCTCCACCGCCCGGTGGCCGGCGTTGGGCTCGGCCGCCGCGATCGTGCGCCAGCCGGTGTGGCTGCGCGCCCAGTACCGGCGGCGGGCCGCCTCGCCGCCGGTGAACTCCTGGTACGTCATCGGCGCGCGGTGGCGCCGGCTGCCGGTGGGGCCCCGGTAGTCGGGGATGCCGGACTCGGTGGACAGCCCCGCGCCGCTGAGCACCACGACGCCCCGCCCGGCCAGCAGCCGGACCAGCGTCGCCAGGCCTTCGTGGTCGGCCGCCGTGGCGTCGTCGAGCGTCGTGTGCACACTCACGGGGCCAGGGTAGAACTCATGGACGAGTGACGGCGAGGACGGCCATGTCGTCGTCCCGCGGGCCTCCCGTCCAGGCCGTCACGTCGCGCGCCAGGGCGTCCAGCACCTCCCCCGGGCCGGCGAACGGGCCCAGCGGGGCGAGGCCCTCCACCGGGTCGTAGAACCGCCCGGCGCCGTCCCTGGCCTCGGTGACGCCGTCCGTGACCAGGAGCAGCGTGTGCCCGGCCGGCAACGGCCACCGGTCCGGCGCGGAGCGGACCGGGCCCAGCGCACCCATGCCGAGCGGCAGGCCGGGATCGGCCGCGTCCAGGCGCCGCACGCCACCGGGGCCGGCCCGGTCGCCCAGCAGGTACGGCCCGGGGTGGCCGCAGCTCAGCACGTGCACGGCGTCCGCGCCGGCCGGGAACTCCACGAGCAGCGCCGTGCTGAACCCCTCCGTCCGCACCTCGTCGTCGCGGTGCGCGCCCTCACGGGCCAGCGACAGCTCCAGCGCGTCCGCGAGAGCGACCAGGTCCGGGGCGCGCGAGGCGTTCTCCCGGAACGCCCCGAGCAGCACCGACATCGTCGCGACCGCCGGCAGGCCCTTGCCCCGCACGTCCGCGATCATCAGCCGCACGCCGTACGGGGTCTCCTGGACGGCGTACGCGTCGCCGCCGATCAGCGCCTCCGTCTCGGCCGCCCGGTAACACGCGGCCATCGCCAGCTCCCCGGCCCGCTCCGGCGGCGCGGGCAGGACGGCCAGCTGGGCCGCCTCGGCGACGCTGCGCACCGTCGCCAGCCGCCGCCCCTGGCGGGCGACGACCCGGTTGATCCACACGCCCAGCAGCGCGGCGAACACGGTGTTCGTGAGCTCCAGGTAGCCGCCCTCGGTACCCGCCGTGCCGTCGCGGAAGGACAGCAGGACGATGCCCGCGACATTGGCGGCGGCGACGGCGAGCGTGTCCCGCAGGGGCAGCAGCGCCCCCGCCAGGACGGCCGCGGCGGCCACCATCGGGTCGCCCCAGTAGTTCGTCGTGTCGATGGCGTTCCACAGCAGGCCACCGCCGACCAGCAGCCACGGCAGCACGCGCAGGTAGCGCGGCCACGGGCCGTCCCTCGGTGTCATCGGCGCCACCCGCCTTCCTGGCTGCGCTCGCGGAGGCGGTCTCGTTTCCGATCCTAGAAGCTCCGGGCCCTGCCGGGGCTCCCGTGGGCGCGGACCCGCCGCCAGGCGGTGCGGACGGCCGCGACCGGGTCGAACGCGGCGGGGCGGTCCCGGGTGAACGGGTAGCAGGCGAGGCCGATGAGGACGGCGGTGAAGTGCCCGACGCTGGTGAAGTCCCGGGCGTGCAGCATCCCGTAGCCGTAGAAGAGGAGCACGCCCGCCCCGTAGACGTGGCGCCACGGCCGCACGAGGGCGTAGGTGAGCACCGCGACGATGCCCGCGAGGGCGTAGCTCACGCCGTAGTCGAGGGTGTAGACGGCCCTGTGCGGTGCCAGCCCGTTCTGGATCGCCCAGTACAGCGCGCCCTCGCTGATGTACGTCGCGCCGATGTGCGCGACCAGGGCGATGCCGAGCCAGCGCAGGGTGCCGAGCCAGCGTTCGGCGGGGGCGTGGAAGACGTTGTACAGCAGGAAGTAGAACCACCAGCCGCCGCTCGCGATCCACAGGGCGCTGGTGAGCAGCACCCGCACCGGCGAGACCTCCAGGTGGTGCAGGTTGGTCGAGCGCCGCTCCAGGATGTGGTGGGCGACCGTCGGGCTCACCCGCTCCAGCAGCAGCGAGTTGAACAGCAGGATCGCCAGCCACACGAACGTGCCCGGCGCGCTCCGGACGTAGCGCCACGCGTACGATCCGACAGCCCGCGCCAGCGCTGCGGTGCGGCCCGGCACGCGGACCTGGGTCATCAGGGGGTCCTCCTCGGTTCGCACCAGCCTCGCGCAGGCCCGCCGCACCCCGCCGGTGCGGTGGGCCGTCCGGGTGAACCGGGAGCGTCACGGAGAGCGTCCTCTGTGACAGAACCACACGTCCAGGAGGTCTCCGTCCATGCCAACCGTCCGCCTGACTCCCGGCCGAATACGCACCGGCCTGCTCGCCCTCGTGGTGGTCGCGGCGCTCACCGGCGGGCTGCTGTGGTGGCAGCCGTGGCACCACGAGCCGAAGCCGCTCGCGTTCACCACGGCCGCCGGCGGCACCGACCGCGCCGGCACCGGCGAGCGCCTGTACCGCTACAAGGTGCGGGTCGAGAACGGGTTGCCGCAGCGTCCCGAGCAGTTCGCGGCCGACGTGGACGCCGTCCTCGACGACGTCCGGCAGGGCTGGGCGGCGGGCGGCGCCGTGTCCTTCCAGCGGATGGGCGCCGACCCGGTGGACTTCACGGTGTACCTGGCCACCCCGCGGTCCACGGACCGGATCTGCGGCCAGTACGGGCTGGACACCGGCGGCACGGTCAACTGCGCGGCGGGCAAGCAGGTCGTCATCAACGCCAAGCGCTGGACGGACCTCACGCAGTTCTACGCGGGACGCCCCGAGCTCTACCACGCGCTCGCCATCAACCACGAGGTCGGCCACATCCTCGGGAACGGGCACGTCGACTGCCCCGCGCCCGGCGCGCCCGCGCCCGTGATGATGCAGCAGATCAAGGGCATGCACGGCTGTGTGCCGAACGGCTGGCCCTACTCCGAGGCGGGCACCCTGCTCACCGGCCCGCCCGTCCCGGCGTCCACGGCCTCTCCGGCGCCGTAATCGCCTGCGCGCTCAGCGCCCCCGCTCACCAGCTCCCCCAGGTGCTCCGCCGCCACCGCGGGCACCGTCCGCACGGACCGTGCCCGCGACGGCGGCGGCCCGGGCGCGCGTCTGCGGGCCGAGGGCCGTCCCGAGCGCGGCGTGCCTCTCGGCCGCTCCTCCGAGGCTGACCGAAAAGCGCGCCATCGCGGCCGATCGACGACACCCCCTGTGTGACACCCGTAACAGGGGTGTTGTCAGCAGTGGCAGGACACAGGGAGGATGGCTACAGGGCGTAGCGATTTCCCGCGATCCAGGCCGAATTGGCACCGGCGGGTCGACGTGATCGGACACGCCCCGCGCAAGTGATGAGTACACGAAACGGGGGAATCGTGGACTTGGCACGTCGACACGTGTCCCGCGCAGGTCCGTCGTAGCGTCGGCGGCCCTGCGGACACGCCTGCCCACGAACGGGCTGACGCTTCCCGGGCATTCCCCCACCACGTTCCCGGCGAACTCGACGACCACGCCACCGACCTTGGAAGGCATCATGCAGGTGCTCATCGTGGAAGGCCAGGAAAACGTCTCCCGGGCGCTCGCGGCCAGACTGGAGCGGCACGGCTACGACGTCGCGACCGCCCCCAGCGGCGCAGCGGCACTGGAGTCCTGCGACGACACGGACATCATGCTGCTCAACATGGAGCTCCCCGACATCGACGGCCTGGAGGTCTGCCGGCGCATCCGCACCATCAGCGACACCCCCATCGTCGCCTTCACCGACCGGACGGCCGACCTCGGCCGGGTGCGCGGCCTGCGGGCCGGTGCGGACGACTGCCTCGACAAGCCGTACGAGTTCCACGAGTTGCTCGCCCGGATCGAAGCGATCATGCGGCGCGTCGGCCGGGCCCTCGGCGTGCCGGGCGTCCCGGCGCGGGTGCTGACCGTCGGGGACGTCGCCATCGACGGCGCCACCCGCGAGGTGCGGCTGCGGGGGCGGCCGGTCCAGCTCACGCGCAAGGAGTTCGACCTCCTGTACTACCTGGCCCGGCACCCCGGAACGGTCGTCTCGCGCCGCCGCCTGATGAGCGAGATCTGGGACGACACCTCCGCCCACGCGCTCGGCCCGCGCGCCAGCCGCACGCTCGACACCCACGTGAGCTCGCTGCGCGGCAAGTTGGGCCACAGCGGCTGGATCGTCACGGTCCGCGGCGTCGGCTTCCGGATGGGCCACGTCTACACGAGCCGCACCCTGCCCGACGCCGAGGCGGGCTGATCCGGCGGTTCCGACCCGGCTACCGGCGGCACGGCCGGTAGCCGGAGCAGGGCTCAGACGCGGCTGACGAAGGTGAACCCGGCCTCGTCGACCGCACTGCGCAGCGCCGCCTCGTCGAGCGGCTCGGCCGACGCCACGGTGACGCGGCCCGAGGGCGCGTCGGCGACGACGTCGGTGACACCGGGCAGGGCCGACAGCCCGGCGCTGACCGTCTTCTCGCAGTGGCCGCAGCTCATGCCGTCGACGGTCAGGACGGTGGTGACGGTGGACGTGGACATGCGGGTACCTCCGGTATCGGATGCGGGTCGGTGGGCGACGCCGACCACCCCACCCCAAAGCGGACCCGCATCCCAGGGACACGCCGCCCGGATGGCACCATCGAGTGGTTCCGGGAACCGAAACCCCCACCCGCCCGACGGGGCCGGCCGCGTACCCTCGGCAGGGACTTCCGTCCGGTCGACTGCCTGGAGGCGCAGTGGTGATCGCCATCCGGCCCTTCCGCTCCGACGATGCTCCGCAGGTGGCGGAGATCGTGCGGCGCTGTCTGCGGGAGGTGAACAGCCAGGACTATCCGGTGGAGGTCATCGACCGGATGTGCGGGCACTTCACGGCCGCGCGCTTCGTCGAGTTGTCCGCCGGGCGCGACATCTACATAGCCGACGAGGGCGGGGTCGTGGGGACGGTCTCCCGGGACGGGAACAAGGTCCACAGCATGTTCGTCGATCCGGACGCGGCCGGGCGCGGGATCGGGCGGCTGCTCATGGACCACGTCGAGGCGCTGGCGGCGGCCGACGGGCACGAGCACATGGAGGCGGGTGCCTCCATCACCGCCCACCGGTTCTACCTGCGGCGGGGGTACCAGGACGTCCGGGAGAGCGAATCCGGGTTCGGCCTCACGTACCTCGTCCGCAAGCCCCTGCGGCCGTCCGCCGCCTGAGCCCCCCTCACGCCGCGCCGCGCAGGATGTCCTCGCCCTCCCGGCCCCGCAGGGCGAGTGCGGCCGGGACGACGGCCGCCGTGAGGGCGACGGCCGCACAGGCGGCGGCGAGGGCGCCCAGCGTGGCCCAGGGCACGACGGCGGGCGTCGGGCCGAGGAGGTGGGTGAGGGCCGACCAGGAGCCACCGACGCTGATGGCCGTGCCGAGCAGGCCCATCACCGTGCCCGCCGCCACGCACATCAGCGTCTCGACGGCGACGGTCCGCAGCACCTGCGCCTTGGTGGCACCCGCGAGGCGCAGCAGGGCGAGTTCGCGCCGGCGGTCGGTGACGGTCATGACGAGCGAGTTGGCGAGGGCGATGGCCGCGTAGGCGATCGCGAGGCCGAGGATCATCAGCAGGGCGTTCCAGGCGGCGTCCGCGTCGGCGTTGGTGGCGGAGGTCCAGACGTCCTGCGGGGTGGCGAGCCGCGCCCCGAGCCCGTGGACGGCCTCCGCCAGGGCCGCCTGCGCCCGCTGCCGGTCGGTGCCGGACGGCAGCCGCAGGTCGATCCGGCTCGCGAGGGCGGGCCCGCCGACGCCGTCGGTGACGGCGTTCGGGCCGGTGACCCAGGCCTGGACGGTCTCGGCGCCGGTGCCGAGGACGGCGGCGACCCGCAGCGTCCTGGGGGTGCCGTCGGCGAGGCGGACGGCCACCCGCTGCCCGACCGCGGGCGAACCGGGCCAGGTGCGGCAGAGCACGATCGTCTCGGGGCCGAGGTCGGCGACGGAGCCCGCGGTCACCGGCAGGCGGTCGACGGCGGCGAGTGCGGCGGGGTCGGCCGCGGCGGCGCGGAAGGGGGCGAGGGACTCGCCGTCCTGCTCGGCCATGACGGAGGTCGGGGTGATGACGAGGGCCTGCACGCCGGGCACGGCACGGACGCGGTCCACCACGGCCCGGTTCAGCCCGGGAGCCCCGGCGGGCGTGACGACGAGGTCGGTGGCGGCGAGCTGGTTGCGGACCTCGGTGGCCTGCGCCCGGTCGATGGTGTCGAGGCTGCCGAGCAGGCACCCGGCGAAGGCGACGATCAGCACCACCGGGGTGGTGGTCGCGGCGGTGCGACGGAAGGCGGTGAGCGCGCCCTGGCGGGCGGTGGCCCAGACGATGCCGCCGCCGTCCCCGGCGGGCCGGCCGCGCAGCCGGGACGCGACACCGGGCAGCGCGGTGAGCAGCCGGAGCACCGGCCCGGCGAGCACGCCCGCCAGCAGGACGCACCCGGCGACGACGGCCAGCAGCAGGGAGAGCGAGTCGGCGGCGTTGGCGGCGGCGTCGGGCCACTGCCGGGCGGTGATCACGAGGGCCGCGACGGCGCCGCCGAGGACGAGCAGACCGCCGGCCCAGCGGAAGGCCCGCGCACCGCGGGAGTGCCGTTCGACGTCCGCCTGCGCCAGCGCCTCGCCGGGGCTGACCAGGCCCGCCTTCAGCGAGGAGAACAGGACTCCGCTCATCGCGGTGAGCAGCCCGATCAGCCCCGCGACGAGCAGCGCCCACCAGGTGATCGGCACGGTGAAGTCGCCCGGGACCATGCCGTGCCCGATCAGCCAGTGACCGGCCGGCGGCGCCCCGGCCGCGCCGAGCGCGCATCCGGCGGCGGAGGCGAGCACGCCGACCACGAGGGCCTCGCGGTGGACCAGGCGGCGCAGCTGCTTGCGGGTGGCGCCGATCAGCCGCAGGAGGGCGAGTTCGCGGCGGCGCTGGGCGATCGACAGCGCGAAGGTGGCGCCGACGACGAACACGGCGGTGCCGCCGGAGACCGCGGCGGAGAGGCCGAGCGGGGTCTGGACGTCGTCCAGCCGGCTGCTGACCTCGGCGTAGTGCGGGTCGGCCTGGCGGCGGTCGGCGCCGGTGAGCACCGTGGCGACGTCGGCGCCGCCGGTGGCGGCCACGGCCGCGCGGACGGCGTCGGCGTCGCCGAAGGCGGCCAGCACACCGACCGCGGGGCAGGACCGGGCGGCCCGGGCGTCGGTGAAGAAGACGGCGTGCTCGAAGGGCTCCGCCTCGGTCACGCCGGAGACGGTCGCGGCGTGCGGGCCGTCGGCGGTGGCGAACCGGACCCGCTGCCCGATCTGCTCGGGGCGGCCCCCGCCGATGACGACCTGGTCGTCGGCGGTCGGCGCCGTGCCGGCGCTCAGCCGGTAGCCGCCGAGGGCCGCGCTCGACCAGGCGCGTCCGACCTGGTCACGCGGGCCGTCGGCCAGTTGGGCGTAGCAGGTGTGGTCCTCGACGGTCCGTCCGGTCGCGGCGACGGCGGCGATCACGGCGGCCGGCAGGCCCGGCTGGAGAGGGACGGGCGTCGGCTGGGTGTCGCCGTGGACGCTCGTGAAGTCGACGCTCTGCGCTGCGGTCACCAGGACCGGGGCCCCGGCGAAGCGCTGGCGGGCCTGCTCGGGCACCCCGGCCGTGGCGGCGATGACCAGGATGGAGGTGGCGATCAGGGCGACGCCGCAGGCCAGCGCGACGAAGCTGCCGACGAACGAGGCCCAGCGCAGGCGGACGGTGGCGACGGCGAGGCTCAGCATGCCACGGCCTCCAGGGCCGTCATCCGGGCGGCGACCTGCTCGGCGGTCGGCTGCTCCAGCGCGCCGGCGAGTCGTCCGTCGCGCAGGAAGACGACGCGGTCGGCGTGGGCGGCGGCGACCGGGTCGTGGCTGACCATCACGACGGCCCGGCTCGGATCGTCCGCCATGGTGCGCAGCAGGCCGAGGACCTCACGGCCGCTCTTGGTGTCGAGCGCGCCGGTGGGCTCGTCGGCCAGCAGGACGGCGGGGCGGGTGATCAGCGCGCGGGCGATGGCCACCCGCTGCTGCTGGCCGCCGGAGAGCTCGCCCGGCCGGTGCCCGGCGCGCTCGGCGAGGCCGACGGCGGCCAGGGCGGCGGCGACCTCCGCCACGGCGGGGCGGCGGCCCGCCAGCTTGGCGGGGAGCGCCACGTTCTGGGCGGCGGTGAGGGCGGGGAGCAGGTTGAAGGACTGGAAGACGAAGCCGATCCGCTCGCGGCGCAGCACCGTCAGCTCGTTGTCGCGCAGGCCGTTCAGGGCCCTTCCGTCGACGAGCACGTCGCCGCCGTCGATGGGCTCCAGGCCGGCGGCCGACCGCAGGAGGGTCGACTTGCCGGAGCCGGACGGGCCCATGACGGCGGTGAAGGTGCCGAAGGGGAACCCGACACTCACCTCGTCCAGGCCGACGACCGGTTCGGGTCCGCGGCGGTAGGTGCGGCGGACCGCCCGGAGTTCGACGGCGAAGTGCGAGGCGTTCATGATCCAATTCCACCAGCGGGGGTGGACGCGGCTCAATGACCGGGGGTTCAGTTCTGGGGGTGTAGCTGGCTACACCCCCAGAACCGGCTCAGGACTGTGTGCGCGGCACCCGGATCGAGGTGACGAGCTGCTGCTGGAGGTGGTTAGGGTTGGTGCCGTCGTCGTAGGTGCTGACGGAGGTGGTGTAGTCCGCCGTACCGGCGATCGTGTTGCCGAAGTAGTCGCCGATGAACGTCGACGAGCCCTCGACCGGGGAGTCGAGCTGCGGGTCGAAGGCGTGGGCGCTCAGGCGGATGTTGTGGCCGACGGGGTTCAGCGTCGGGTCGTAGAACTGGATGCTCGTGTTGACGCAGTAGTCGGCGGCGCCGTAGGGCGCGACGCCGGGGCTCTTGGCGTTGGCGGTGTCGAGCGCGAGCCCGGCTGCCGCCGCCTCGGGGGTACCGGCGGCCGGGCACGGGAGGCGGCGGTCGTAGAAGGCGACGCTGACGGTGCCGTCGGGGCCGGTCGTCAGGTTGGGCTGGAACTCGTCGGCGGGCGCGGCGTTGTCGTTGACCCGGATCGGGGCCGACCAGCTCGCGCCGCCGTCGTAGGAGGCGGTCAGGAGGACGTTGACGACGCCCGTGCCGTAGTCCTCGTACGCGGAGTAGAGCGGGTAGTGGCCGTTCACCGGCTGCGTGCCGAGGGTGAAGGTGTCCTCGATGCCGTCGCGGAACGTGGTGTTGGCGTACGAGCCGGGCGGCGGCGTGATGCCGCTCCGGACGGTCGAGACGGTGGACCACGTCCGCCCGCCGTCGTGCGAGGCGTCCAGGAAGATCGTGGTGCAGCAGAACTTGTGCGCCGGGTCGGAGTTGGTCAGCGTCGTGTACACCGTGCCGTCGGGGGCCACGTGCGGCAGCAGGTAGGTGGCGCCCTGCGGTGTGGACGGCGGCTCGGGGAGCGCCTGCGGGGCGGACCAGTCGGTGTGCGTGCCGTCGGGGCGGGCGTCGGCGTACGACACGTACGGGACGGGGGTGAGGTCGTGGAAGTCCACCCACATCGCGTAGACGCGGTTGAGGTGCGGGCTGCCCGGCGTGGTGTCGATGGTGATCCACTGCTTGTCGGGGCCGTTGCCGATGCTGTCGTACGTCGCGAGGTAGTCCGGCCGGCCGTTGTGGGTGGTGGTCCACTGGGTCGCGGCGGTCGCGCCGTGCGGGCGCACGGCGAGGGAGATGGCCTGCGACGGGACGGCCGGGTTGGCCTCCCGGGCGGTTCCGACGCTGAAGTCGTGCGAACCGTCGGCGTTGTAGAAGAACTGGTAGGGCAGCAGCAGCGAGTAGTAGTTGCCCCACGTGTCGAACGCACCGACGGGGTCGGTGTTGTCGGTCCAGCCCTCGTAGCCGGGGATGTGGCCCTGGACCGGCCAGGTGCGGCCGCCGTCGTGGGACTCGAAGAAGCCCAGCAGGTGGTTGTATCCCTCGGCGCTGACGACCCACTTGGACGCGCCGATGAGGTGGTTGGGGTCGGTCGGGTCGACGCGCAGGTCTGACTCCGAGTGGCCCTTGACGAGCATCGGCGTGGCGGCCGGATAGCCCGGGTTGCTGCCCGCCTGCGTCGCGTACGGGCCGGCGGCTCCCGTGTCCTCGCCGGTCGTCGCACCGGAGGCCGGGCAGGGCGTCATGCCGCTGTAGGCCCCGGCGGGGCCGCTGTTCACGGTGTACGGCACCTCGGGGCGGTAGCAGCTCGTCTGCTGGGCGGTGGCGAGGACGTTGGTCACGTGGGCGGCGGCCTGGCTCGCGGCGTAGGCGGCGTCGGTCTGGGTGCCCTGAGGGAGTGCGGGGGTCGTAGCCGCCGAGGAGGAGAACGGGGAGAGGAGGGAGAGGCCGAGCAGGGCCGGGCCGAGGAGCAGGGCGAGTCTTCTGCGGGTGCTGGTGCGGGTGCGGGTACGCAACGGAAGGGCCTCCTACGGTCTGGGGTGAACCTGGGGCACTGCGTCCGGAAACGACGGGTCGGCCGGGTCCTGGAACGGCCGCCCGGCGACTCGGCGTGATGACGGTAGGTGGCCGGGGCCACGCCAACAAGGTCGTTCGCGCGAACTTGACGGCCCGTTGACCGCGTCTTTCCCCAGGTCCGGCACCTCGACCGGCAGCGAACACCGAGGCGGAGGGGGCCCGTTGGCCCCCGGGTCGGGACCCACCGTTCGACCGGTACGGACCAAGGGCGCCCCCGCCCGGTGGCGGTGACCGTCAGTGGCCGCCGCGCGGGCGCTCGCAGTCGATGCTGCCCTCGGGGTAGCCGGCGAACGCCTCCCCGCTGGTGGTGGCCGCGCCCATCGTGCCTTCGAGACAGAGGCTGGGACCGGCGGCGATGAGGAAGCCGACGCCGGTCGGGCCGTTCTGGTACGTCCGCACCTTCGCGTAGCCGAGCCCGGTGAGCGTGGTGCGGGCCGTCTCGGGGGCGAAGTCGCCGCGCTTGCGCTGCGGTTCGAGCGCATCCTGGATCTTCTTCACGGCTGCGAGGCCGTCGCAACGGGCCTGGCCGTGGAGGGGGATGGGGATCTTGAAGCCGTTGTTCTCCGTCCACTTGTCGGGCGGGCCGGAGGTGGTCGCGGCGGTGGGCGTCGGGCGCGGGCTCTCGCCGGGGCAGGGGAAGTCCGCGGGGACGGTGGGGGCGGGCGGCTTCGCCGGGGACTCCACGGCCGTCCCGGCGGTGGTGCTCCCCACGTGCTTCGTCCCGCACCCCGTGATCAGCAGCGCCAGCCCCACCAGGGCCGGGAGTGCGAACCGGCCGCCTGTCGTCTTGATCATGGTCATCCGACGATCATCTCCCGCCGTCCCGGGCCGTGTCATGAGTACGGCTACTCAGATCGCGCGGACACGGACCACCCGTAGGACGCCGTGCGCCAACGCCGTACGCCGGCCCGGGACGAACCCGGGTCGGCGCACGAAGCGGGTCACGCCTCGCCCACCACCGGTGGCACCTCGGCCGGTCCCCGGCCCCGGACTCCGCGATCGTTACGCCGTGGCCCAGCGGATGCGGACCTCGTGGGCGCCGAGGGGGATCGAGAAGACGGAGTGGGTGGCGAGGTAGGTGGAGAGGGAGCGCTCGGCGCAGGGGCCGAGGAGGTAGCGCTCCAGGAACTGGTGCCGGTCGCGGGGCATGGGGAGGAAGCGGATCGCGTCCCAGACGGCGGCGAGGTTCGCGGCGGTGAGGTCGAAGGTGACCGGCGGGCGGTGGATGCCGGTGATCTCGACCGCGATGAGGTGGTCGGCTCTCATCGGGCGAGGACCTCGCACCAGACGATCTTTCCGATGGGCTCGCGGGCGCGGCAACCCCACGTGTCGGTGACGGATTTGACGAGCTGGAGCCCCCGCCCGGCCTCGTCGTCGAGGCCGGGCGGGGAGAGGACGGGCTCGTGGTCGCCCCGGGCGTCGTGGACCTCGATGCGGAGACGGGACGGGGAGACGTCCAGCGCGAGGTAGATGAGGTAGCCGGTGGGGGTGCCGTGGAGGACGGCGTTGGTGACGAGCTCGGACACGGCGAGGAGCCCCGGTTCGAGGAAGCAGGTGCCGTTCGGGACGTCGGCGAGCAGCGAGGAGAGCCGCCGCCGTGCCTCGGCCGGCGCTCGTCGGCTGCGCGGCAGCCAGATGGAGGACACGTGGATGGACATGGCGAAGTCACCTTCTGGGAGGAGAGGTTGAGGAAGGTGGCGCCCGGGCGAAGGCAAAGGAATGCCCGGCAATAAGCCCACCTTGATCACTCAGGCGAACCGTCGGACTACTCCCTGTAGAGTGCTCCGCAATGACCCCGTCGCGCAAGCGCATCTCCGCGCAATTGCGCCGAACCGCAAGACTCTTGTGATCACGGAGGGAGGTGGCAGACTGTGACTCGACGTCAACCGACAGGGAGCGACGAGAGTGGACAGTCCAACCGTGCTGCGCCGTAGGCTCGGCTCCGAGCTGCGGCGATTGCGCGAAGGGGCCAAGCTCCAGGCCAAGTCGGCAGCGGACTCACTCGGGTTCAGCGCAACCAAGGTGTCGCGCATCGAGTCGGGTCAGACGACGCTGAAGGAATCGGACGTCCGCGCGATGCTCGAACTGTACGGCGTTACGGATGAGGCCGAACTGCGCCAGTTCATCACCCTCACTCGCCGCAGCACACAGCGTGGCTGGTGGCACGACTACGGCGACACTTTGCCGGAGTGGTTCCAGACGTACGTGGGCCTGGAGGCCGACGCGTCCCAGATTCGGTCCTACGAGTCCGAGCTGGTCCCCGGACTGTTCCAAACCGCGAGCTACGCACGCGAGATCTTCCGCACCGCCCAGTGGAAACAACTGGACGACGATGCCATCGAGCGCCGAATCAAGCTCAGGATGCAACGCCAGGAAATCGTCCGTGACCCAGCAGCACTGACCGTGCACGCTGTTGTCTCCGAGGCAGTTCTTCGTCGCCCAGTAGGCGGAGCGGATGTCATGGGCCAGCAGGTCAACCATCTGATCGAAGTGGCTCAACAATCAAACGTCACCATCCAGGTACTCCCCTTCAGTGCGGGTGCTCACCCGGCGATGGGCACGAACTTCCGCATCCTGTCCTTCTCGGAGGTACCTGGAGACATCGTCTTCTCCGAAGCGCTCACCAGCAGCCTCTATCTAGAAAAGCAGTCGGACATCTCCTGGCATGAGTCAGTTTTCGACCAGCTCACCACGCTGGCACTGACTCCAGAAGACTCCATGGCCTGGCTGCACACACTCGCCGCAAAGGAGTACACAGCATGAAGTGGCGCAAGAGCAGCTACAGCAACACCACGGGCGGTGACTGCGTCGAGATCGCCGAGGCTCACAAGGGCGCCATCGCCGTCCGGGACAGCAAGGACCCCCACGGGCCGGCCCTCGGTTTCAGCCCCGAGGCGTGGCAGGCGTTCGTCGCAGGTATCCAGGCGGGCGACTTCCCCACCACTCCCTGAAAACCTCGGGCCGCCCTGCGAGACTCGCGGGGCGGCCCCTCCCGCTCACACGGGCGGCATCAGATCACTCTCGCTGATCGTGTACGCCAACGGCGGATAGACGAAGTCCGTCTCCTGGTTCTCTCTCCGCCGCAGCCCGTAGAACTCACTCCGCTGCTCATCGTCGGCCAACGCCAGGCGCTCCCCCTCCGGGAGATACGCATGTCCGTCCCGATACTGCACCAAGGTCTTTGACGTCCGGAAGGTCACGCCCAACCACTGGTTGTCCGCGACCGCGCCACTCGCGTCCAAGACAATCCGGTGCCTGAGCCGCCGATTGGCTTCAACAGAGAACGCGACGACACTGTCGTGAGCCAAGGGGATCTCGAACGTCTCCCCTCCCGACCCCTTCGACTCGAAGATCAGCTTCCTCAGCGAGCCCGCCCCGGGATCCCGATAGCAGGAATAGACGGCGATCACCGACTCACCGTCCAGGTCGAGGGCCTGGTCCGAATGGCCACCCATCGTCCTATAGGCGTTCGTGTAGCACTCGATCAGCGCGTTGTTGAACCCGACCGAGCTCCCCACACACTCCTGAACCCGCTGAGCCAGCCGCTCGTGCCCATCCCGGAATCGCTGCGCCGGACTGTCATACCGAGTGGTGGTCCGCACCAGCGGCACACCGCCAGCCCCATCCACCCTGGCAAGGACGGCTCCGCGTCGCCCCTTCCCCACGTCCTCCCAACGAGTCGACGCGGACAGTTCCGCAAACAGATCCTCCTCGATCGACAAATCGACCGTGAGAACCTCGTCCGCGATCCTAGACCCGGGGCGCACGGTAGTCCCCCGCATTCATGCTGAACAGGAACCGGTCGCCGTAGTCGATGAACGACGAGCTCCTGTTCTCCTCGGCGTACAGCCTACGCAGCTCGTCCATGCCCTCCTCGGTCGCCGGCCCCAACTTCACCAGCTCACCCGCCTTCTTCAGGAACGTCTCCCCGTTCTTGTGAACGGCTTCGGCGCTCGAACAGCGCACGACGTATCCCAGCCGGGTCGGAAGCAGCTCGGCAGACAACGCCGAGGGCCGGATCTCGTGCGTGTAAAGGCGGTTGGTGGACAGCGGCATGAAGAACACGGACCCGGGATAAAGAGTCACCGTGAACTGCGCGGGCAGCGCGCGCCCGTCGCGTCCTTCAGCCGCCCCCTTCAGGCGGAAGTGAAGCTTGGTCAGCCCACTGACACCCTTCACCCCGTAGTCGAAGCCGTCCTCGTCCAGCGGCCGCAGCCGGTCGAGCCCGTCATAGAAGGTGCAGAAGGCCATGATGCCGTTGGCGGGCATGTCCTTGGTCTTGTCCGCGTGGGACGAGATCTTGGCCTTGGACTGCTTGCGCTCCGCCGTGGCAGAGGTGTTGTGGTAGATCTGCGCGAGGACGTGGTTGAGCGGCGCGTGGCCCCGGAAGACGCCGGCGGCCTCACGGTTCAGCGCCTCGACGATGTGCGTGTCCGTCGCGCGGAAGCTCTCGGTCGGCCCCGAGAGATTCGTGGAGCACCGGAGCAGCCGGAAGTGCAGCTCGTCACCGTCCTCCGTGACGGGCGTCAGATAGATCCCGCTGCGATGGGCCGACCCGGGTTTGGTGGACTCCGTCAGCGACTGGAACTCGTGCTCCGCACTGATCCGCCCGAAGTGATCCCCGTCGAGTTCGAAGAAGCGACGGAAGTACACGCCGACACCATGGACACGGACGGGAACCCGTCCGAGGCCGATGAACTCCCAAGGCTCCTCGACATCCTCGCGGAAGACCTGCGAGAGCTCCCGAACGACGAGAACCCGGGCAGCCGACCGCAGTTGGTCTCCACTGATCCGGGATGTGTCGCCACACAGGTAGACGGTCTTCCGTGCAAGGTCGAGCGAACCGGCGGCAAGCTCCTCCGGTGTGATCACGGATCCGAAGAAGTCCCGAACCACGTCATCCTCGTGCAACGTCGAAGGCGCAACGAGGATGTTGTCCGCATCCTCGATGCACGCCTCAATTGGCCCCGTTGTGTACATCAGCGGTACCTGCCACCTGCAGATCTCGGCGGATAGATCAAATGAACCTCGATGCTCTCACGCAGCCTCGACGCCGGGCAACGACGTTCTCCTGTCGCCCGGCCGCACGACCGGCCGCCTCGCCAGAGCCTCTCGGTGCTCCCCGGGGACGAGCGCCGGACGCGGATCGACCTCGAGATCACCGGCACGTGGACCGGCGCCCGGGTCGCCCAGCTCGCGGCTCCCTCGGCCGAACGGATGGGGTCGCCGGGCAACGGATCCTCTCCGACGTGGCCACCGGCTCCCGGGCCCGCACCATGCCCACCCCGGACGGTGGTTGGACGGTCGTACAGCGCGGCCCGTTCCGCCTCTGGGACCAGGTGGAGAGCGCGATCGAGGCGTGGCAGAAGGAGGGTGAGCCGCACCAGGAAGGCTTCGGGATCACCGTTTCGGGGGCGGGACAGCGGGTGTGGATCGGGACGGAGGACGGTCCCGGCTGGGATCCGCCGACCTGAACCTGACCTGGGACCGGACCTGGGACCGGACCCGGTCCGTCAGGCCAGCCCAATTCCCTTCCGGGCGAACGGGGTTCGTCACGACGGGAGCGCCGGGCCGTCCGGCAGGTGGTGGGCGTAGCTCAGCCCGCTGCCGGCCCAGGCGACGCGGGCGTCGATCAGGCGCGTGAGTGTGTAGCCGATCGGGGTGAAGCCGCGCCCGCGCCAGAAGGCGTCGCTCACCGGGTTCGCGGACGACCAGCCGGCGGCGACGTTCGCGAAGCCCCGGCGGGCGGCCCAGTCCGACACTCCGGCCAGCAGCGCCGTGCCCAGGCCCCGCGACCGGGCGCACGCGGAGACCGAGGCGATGCCGATCACCGCCGCGGAGTGGTTCCGCTTGTCCGGCTCGGCCTGCATCATGCCGACGACGTGCCCGTGTTCCTCGGCGACGAGGATCAGGTGCCGGTCGTCGCCGAGGGCGGCCAGGAAGCCGTTACGGATCGCGGGGACGTCAAGGAGCGCGGGCCGGAGGATCGGCGAGGTGGCGTGGAACTGCTGGAGTTCCACGGTGAGTTCGAGGAGTCTGCGGAGGTCCGCCGGCCCGGCCTCGCGCAGTCGCGTGGCCTCTCCCGAGGATGCGCGTGCGGACCGCAGGCCCTTGATCTGGTCGATGCCGAAGCCGAGTTCGAACAGCGCCGTGGTGACCTCCCCGTCGGCGGCCGGGACGGCGATCGTGTGCTCGAACCGCCCCACGGCGGCGAGTTCACCCGCCAGGGCGGAGTAGAGCCGGCGGTAGACCTCGCGCTTCCGGCCGGCGACGGCGGCGTGCTGCTGGAGCCGGACCGACGCCCGTTGGGGCCCGGGGACGCCGTCGACCGACGCCGCCAGGAACCCGACGAGTTCCCCGCCCTCGACGGCGGCCACGGCGGGCCCGGTGCCCTGCCACGCCGCCACGAGGCGACGGGCCACGGCCGGGTCGGCGAGGTCCGGCGCACCGTCCGGGCGGCCCCCGGCGAGCAGCACCGCCGCCGGCTCCACCAACCGCCCCTCGAACGGGACGACGTCCAGGCCCATCCGGTCCCCCTCGGCGGTTGTGCGGTCAACGGGTCCCGGTCATCCTCTCACCGGGCGGACCGGAGGACGGAGCAGCATCGCGCCGAGGTGGGTGGAGAACCCGGCCACGAGCCCTGGGCGACGACCACCGCCAGGACGGCGCCGAGCGCGATGCCGAGCACGCGGCAAGGCCGTCCACCGTCGTGCCCGCCCAGCCCGACCGCTCCCCTCCGCCGCCCCCTCCGCCGCCCCCTCAGCCGCGCCGGACCGCGTCGAGGCGCGCCGGCGCGGCGCCGAGCCACCACGTCGGGTCGGCGCTGCCGTCCACCGTGCTGCCGTCGCGGCGGACGTAGTGCCGCACGTCCCGCCCTGGCGTCGCGAACTCGCCCGCCAACGCCCGCTCCAGCCACTCGGCGCCGAACCGGAAGACCTCGGCCGCCACACCGCCGAGCGGGTGGAACTCGTCCTCGTAGACCCGCAGTTCCTTGGGCGCCCGGACCTTCTCGAAGCTCTCCAGCGCCTGCCCGAGGTCGGTCAGCTCGTCGAACTCGCCGATGCCGTAGAGCACCGGGCAGGTGATCCGGGCCACCAGGTCACCGAGCGGCAGGTGGCGGACGAGCTCGCGGTCGAAGGCCTCCTCGTCGGTGTACCCGGCCATGTACATGTAGTTGCTCTTGAAGGTCGGCTGGGCCCGCTCGAAGATGGTCGCGAAGTCGCCCGTGACGGCCTCGAACGCGGCGAGCGCGGCCAGACGGCCGTCGGTGGCGGCGGCGCGCGAGCCCCAGTATCCGCTCATCGAGATGCCGAACATGCCGATCCGGGCCGCGTCGACCTCCGGCAGCGCGGCCAGGTGGTCGAGGTAACGGCCGATCGCGCGCTCGTAGTTGGTGAGGTCGACGGTGAGGCCGCCGGCGCGCGTCTCGCCCTGGCCCGGGCCCTCGATGGACAGCGCGACGATTCCGCGCGAGGTGTAGTAGCGCTCGGCCGCCCAGATGTAGTCCTCCTTGATCATGTCCATCCCCGGGCCGAGGACGACGGCCGGCGCGTTCTCCACCGGCCCGGCCGGAAGGTGCAGCAGCGCGTGGATCTGCCCGCCCTCGAAGTCGAGGACGACGCGCCGCACCCGGCCGTCGCGCAGGGCGCCCAGGCGCTCGACGCAGTGGTCGGCGCGCACGCGCATCGCGGCCTTGCGCGGGTCGGCGGCGTCGAAGATCGAGTACTGGGCGCGGCCCCACATCACCGCGGCCCGGCCGTAGAGGTCGGCGGCGGTCCGGGCGAAGCCGCCGCGCTCGTGGTGCGCGGCGCGCTCCTCCGCCTGGGCGGCGATGGTCGCCCACGCCTTGGGCAGCATCGCACCACTCCTGACCAGCGCGAAGACCTTCGCGAAGTCGGTGTGGTCGTGGCCGAGCTGCTCCATGGTGCCGACGGCCTCGGGGTGCAGCGCGTCGAAGCCGCCCTGGGCGAGCGCGGCGTCGAGGGCCCAGGTCTGGCCGGTGGAACGGGTGGTCATGACGGTCTCCTCCTCCGGATCCGGGGATCCGATTGACTAAGTACTTAGCAAGTAAGTACTTAGTCATTAAGTACTTAGGCTAGGCTCCTGTCAAGCCGACCCCGCCGAGGAGACCCGCACATGACCGAGCCGACCCGGAAGCCCACCCCCGAGCGTGCCGACGCCCTCGACCGCCTCGCCCGGGCCGCCTACCGCCTCAGCGCCGCCGACGCACGCCTGCGCGGCCGCGCCACCCGCACCCCGGGCGCCCTCTCCCTCACCCACGCCCGCGCCCTGCGCACGCTCGCCGACCAGGGCCCGCTGACGATCAGCGGGCTCGCAGCCGGCACCGAGACCACCGGCGCCGCCACGACCCAACTGGTCAACGGCCTGGTCGCGGCCGGGTACGTGACCCGGACCCGGCCGCCCGAGGACAAGCGCTCCGTCGTGGTCGCCCTCACCGAGGCCGGCCGCGAGCGGCACCGTCAGCGCCAGCAGGCGCTCGCCGACGCCCTGCACGCCGACCTGTCCGACTACGACGCGGACGCCCTCGACCGCGCCGCCGAGGTGCTCCAGCGGCTGTCGGCCGTCTACGACCGGCTGTGACGCCCGCCCCGCCGACCTGACTGTCGGTGGGGTGCGCCAGGATGTGCGGCCATGGAGATCAACGAACTGCTGCGGAACCTCGCCGACGAGTACGTCCAGGGCGAGCCCACCGAGTTCCACCGCATCGGTGACCTGAAGGTCGTCGAGGGCGTGGTGTTCAGCTGCCCGGCACCGCCCGAGTGGAGCGTCTGCGGCGACGTGCCGCCGGGTTCGCACCCCGTGTACGTCGGCGTCCGGCGCTTCCGGGACCACGAGACCGGCCGGGAGGAAAGCCTCGTGGAGATGGTGTTCGTCCCGCTGGCCGGCGTGGCGGAGATCGCCGGGGCCGAGTGGGAGGACGCCATCGAGGACTGGCAGCCGCTCGGGCCGGACGTCGGCTTCCTGTGGGACTCGACCGCCATGGACGCGTTCCGCGACCGGTCCCTCCGGCCGGAGTCCGTCGAGGAGCTGGGCGCCTTCGTGGAGCGCGTCGAGGCCGAGCTCGACGCCGCCGACGCGGCCGGCCGCGTCCCCGCGTGGGTCGACGTCGTGGTCAACGAGAAGACAGGCGCCAACGTGCTGGCCTTCCGCGTCTGCGACGAGTCCGCCCTCTGCCTCGAAGGCCGGGACGACGACGGCAATCTGGTCGGCCTGCTGTTCTCCGGCACCATGTGACGGACCGGCACCATGTGCTCGGCGGACCAGGTTTGACGGGTCGGCGCCGCGTGATGGATCGGCGTCACGTGCCGCACCGGCACCCGTGGAGGGTCTCCGGCGGCGCCGGTCGTTCCACCGCGGTGCCGCGCAAGGGCCGTTGCCACCCACCGGGAAGTGAGCGGCAACGGCCCCGGGGCGTCAGACCGCGCGGATCAGGACCAGCGAGCCCTCCAGCGCCGGCTGCTGCCGGAGGTGGCCGTACCGCGCGTCCCACGCGCCCGAGGCCAGGTCCCGCTGCAGGCGGTCGGTGTACTCGCGGGCCAGCTCCGCCGGGACGAAGCTCCACGCCGAGCAGGACTGCCGGGCGGCCGGGTCCAGCAGCATCTCGGGGCGCGCGTAGTAGGCCTCGTTGAAGCCGTCGACGCAGTCGGCCGGGATGGGCACCGCGGTGACCTCGGCCTCGCCGCCCAGGGCCGCGGTGATGTCGGCGACGGACGGGTAGCGCCGCGCCTCGGTGTCCAGCACCAGCGGCGCGTACTCGTACAGCCAGAACTCCCGCACGAGCTCCGGGTCGCAGGTCAGGACGACGACCGGGCCGCGCGTGACCCGGCGCAGCTCGCGCAGGCCGGCCTTCACGTCGCTCCACTGGTGGACGCTGAACGTCGTCATCGCGCCGTCGAACGCGTCGTCCGGGAAGGGCAGGCTCTCCGCGACCGCGTCGACCGCCTCCGGCAGGTGCGCGGGCCGCTGCGCGCGCATCGAGGCCGACGGCTCGACGGGCGTCACCTCGAACGCCTCCGACTCGTACGAACCGGCCCCGGCGCCGACGTTGACCACCGTGCGGGCCCCGCCCAGGGCCCGCTCGATCAGGACGGCGATCCGCGGTTCGGGACGCCGGTAGGCGGCGTACGAGCCGCCGATCGCGCCGTAGTCCGCGTCGCCCGCGCTGCCGTCCGCCGTGCGCCCGGTCCGCTCCGTCATGGGGTTCCCTTCAGCCAGTCCGATACCTGCCCGGCGCGCTCGACGACGCCGTCCCGGACGATCGGCGTGAGCCGCGTCCGGAGCCGGGGCCCGCCGATCTCGAAGGCGGGCAGGCCGCGGGCCACCGCGGTCGACTCCTCGATCGGCTGCGCCATCTCGCCGATCCGCACCGCCGCCCCACCTCCCCCGACCGCCGTTGCCCCGACCCTAAACCCATGGGCCGTGCGCCGGGACCTCGACGAGCTCGTCCTCGCCGACCCGACGCAGTCCCGGCCCGCTAACCGCCGGTGGGGGACTTCGGCCAGTTCCGCAGCAGCGCGTCGAGGGCGTCGAGGATCGCCGCCCAGGTGTCCTGGGTGTCCCGCGGGGTGTGCGCGAAGCTGCCGCCGGTCTCCAGCGTGACGTAGCCGTGGAAGGTGCTGCCCAGGAGCCGGACGGCGTCCGTCTCGTCCGGCTCCACGAAGTCGTAGCCGCGCAGGATCGCGCGCGTCATCTGCGAGTGCCGGACGGCGGCGCTGGCGCGTGCGGTCTCCGGGTCCAGCCGGAGCCGGGCGGCGGTGTAGCGGCCGGGGTGCTCGCGGGCGTAGTCGCGGTAGGCGTCGGCGAAGGCGGTGAGCGCGTCCCTGCCGGCCCGCCCGGCGACGGCGGCGGACACCCGGTCGGCGAGCTCCTCCAGGGCGAGCAGGGCGATCCGCGTCTTGAGGTCCTGCGAGTTCTTGACGTGCGAGTACAGGCTCGCGTCCTTGACGCCGAAGCGCCGTGCGAGCGCCGAGACGGTCACCTTGTCGAAACCGACCTCGTCGGCGAGTTCCGCCCCCGCCCGGGTGAGGCGTTCGGCGGTCAGTCCTACGCGCGCCATGCGGCTCCCTTCCTGTCCTGCTTCGCACGGTCTCCTGGAGCAATAATACATTTGCCTAATGCTCCTAGGTAATTTACGTTGATCCCCATGAAGCCGCTGACCGAACAACAGATCCGTGCCGCCTTCGTCAACACCACCAAGGGCGAGGCCTCGCGCCTGAACGTCCCGCGGGACTTGGCCGAACAGCCCTGGGAGGACTTGGACTTCCTGGGCTGGCGGGATCCCCAGGCCCCCGACCGCTCCTACCTCGTCGCCGAGCTCCCCGGCTTCGGCGACCGCCCGGTGGCCGTCGCGCTGCGCTCGTCCTCCGGGGCCGCCTGGCAGGCCAGGCGCAGCATCTGCTCGCTGTGCGTGACGACGCACACGGGCGGCGTCTCACTGCTGGTCGCCCCGCGCGCCGGCAGGGCGGGCAAGGAGGGGAACTCGGTGGGCGCGTACATGTGCAGCGACCTCGCGTGCTCGCTCTACGTGCGCGGCAAGCGGGACGTCGGCACCAAGCTGCACGAGTCGCTCACCGTGGAGGAGAAGATCCAGCGCACAGTGGCGAACCTCGCCGCGTTCGTCGCCAAGGTCACCGCGTGACCACGGGTGGCGGCCCACTGTGGGGCGTCACCCTGTGCTGGCTCCTCTCCCCCGCCTCCGCCCCCGCACCGTCCCGGCGTCGGCCGTCACCCGACGGCCGACGCCCGCAGCTCGACGTGCCCGTCCCGGGGGACGGCGCGGTGCCCGTCGGTGAACTCCACCCGCAGCCGCCCGTCCGGCCGGACCTCGACGACCACGGCCCCCTCGACCGCCCCGAACGCCGAGTCCCGGTACACCCACACGCGGTCCCCGACGCGGAACTCCACCACTTCCGAGCTGACCACCGGACTCACCTTCCCCCTCCCCTGGCACTCCCGCCCCGCCACTGACCCATACGTCCCGACGGGCCCGTGCGACTCAATCCCGCCGAGCGCGTCAAGCCCGCCGAGCCCGCCGAGCCGCACGTGGTGCAGCGGCCGCACCGACCCTCGGGCTCGAGCTCGTACGGGTACGGCCGGAGCGACGTGACCCGCACCGCGACCGCTCCCACCAGGGCGGTACGCTCGCCCGCGTGCGGAACACGATCGAACAGCTGGTCGACGGCCTCGCCGGCCGCGAACTCATCGGGGACGTCCTCGACCTGGCCGACGAGCACCTCCGGCGGGGCGACGCGGACTTCGTCGCGGAGCTCGGCACAGCAGTCCACGCGCGCTTCCGCGCACGCGACAAGGGCTCCGAGCACCACAGCCTCTTCGCCCTGCTCCTGTGGAGACTCGCCACCACCCACCGGCGCGACGCCATCGCCCACGCCCTGCGCCTGGGCTTCGCCGACCTGTCGCCCACCGAGCGGCCCGACCGCAGGGCCGCCGCCGTGCTCGCCGCCCACCAGTCCCCGCGCGACCTCGCCCAGGTGTTCGTCCCGGGCGAGGCCGCGTACGGGAACGCCCCCGACGAGCTGCGGGCCTGCCTCGTCCACGAGCTCGTGCTCCGCGGCGCCACGCCCCCGTCGGAGGCCGCCGCATGGGCGGCGGACTCGCCGTTCTGGCAGGCCCATCCGCTCGCACGGCTGCCCTGGTCGCTCTCCCCGCTGGAGGGCACGCCTCGGCTGCCCCGCTACTGGCTGGGCGGCGGGGGGAGCGGCATCGCGTACGGCCTGCCCGAAGGCCACGAACTGCCGAACGGCCCCGCGCCCGTCCCGGCGGTGCGCGCCAACGACCTCGACTTCGCCCTGACCACCGCTGTCGACCGCTGGTCCGGGCGCTACAACGGCCGGGTCGAGGCCCAGGTCCACGTCACCGATGCCCCCGTCGACCCCGACGCCCTCCATCCGATGCTGGCGTCGCTGCCGCTGGACTGCCTCGACGGCCTGACCGGTGCCAGGAACCTCGCCGTCGTCGCGACCACCCCCGCCGAGGCGTGGCGCCAGCTCTTCGCCGCGGCCTCCAGCGGCGGCGGCCACCAGAACGAGTGGTGGTACGGCGCCCACGGCCGCCTCGCCGCCTGGCGGTCGCTGGCCGCCCTGGCCGGCGCCCCCGGCGACGCGACGCCCGCCGAGGTCGAACGACGGGTCGCCGCCTGCTCCTGGTACGGCTTCCGGGCCTGGACGGACTGGTTCAACTGCGACCTGTGGGACCTCGGCCTCGCCGCCCTCTCCCCCGACCGCACCCGCCTCGCCGTCCTCGCGGCCACCGACTACAACGGGGGCTGAGCCGTGCCCGCATCCGAACGGTCCCGATACTCGACCGTCAGGTGCGAAGCGCTTCGAGGGGAAGGCCGATGATCAACGACGCCGTCCCGCTGTCCGTCGAGAACGACGCGGCGTCAGGGCTGTGGACCGTCACCGCTCCCAAGGACGGCCTCGGCCCGATCGCCGGGCTCCGCCGACCGGATGCCCGGGAGCATCGGCGTCCAGTCCACCGGGGCGCCCCGGACGAACGCCTCCGCGAGCGAGCGGGCGAACCGCTCCCGGCCGCCCTCGCCCCGCGCCAGCGTGCCGCACACCACGGGGACTCCGGCGGCCACACCCGCGTCGGCCAGCGTCGCCCCGATCGCCGTCGTCATCACCGGGTGCGCGCTGACCTCCACGAAGTCGGTGAACCCCTGGCCCGCCAGCGCCCGCACCGCCGGGTCCAGCAGCACCGGTTCGCGCAGGTTGCGGTACCAGTACCCGGCGTCGACCGGGCCGGTCACCCACGCCCCGTCGACGGTCGAGAACCACGGCACCGTCGGCGCCGACGCCCGGACGTCGCCGATGAGTTCGAAGAGGTCGCGCTCGACCCCCGCGACCTGCGCGGTGTGCGACGCGTAGTCGACCGGGACCATCCGCACGTCGATGCCGCGCCCCACCAGCTCGGCGTGGAAGGCGCCGAGCGCCGCGCTCTCCCCGCCCACCACCGTGCGCTCCGGCCCGTTCACCGCACTGACCTCGACACCGTCCCCGCACGCGCGGATCCAGTCCCGCACCCGGCCCTCGGGCAGCGGCACGGACACCATGCCGCCCCGGCCCACCAGCCGGTCGGCGATGGCGCGGCTGCGCAGCGCGACCGTCCGAGCGGCGTCCTCCAGGGACAGCGCGCCCGCGACGCAGGCCGCCGCGATCTCGCCCTGCGAGTGGCCCAGCACGGCCGCCGGGCGGACACCGTACGCCTCCCACAGGGCCGCGAGCGAGACCATCACCGCAAACGTCACCGGTTGGGCGACGTCCGCCCGCTGCACCGGCGGGGCGCCGCCGACGCCGTGCACGACGTCCACCAGCGACCAGCCCACGTGCGGGGCCAGTGCCCGCCCGCACTGCGCCATCCGCTCCGCGAACACCGGCTCGTCATGCCACAACTCCCTCCCCATTCCCGCCCATTGGCTGCCCTGGCCGGGGAAGACGAAGACCACGCCGCCGTCCGGCCGGTCCGCCGGCGCGGCGCCGGTGACGAGACCGGGCGCCTGGTCGCCCGTGGCCAGCGCCCGCAGCGCCGTGCGGACGGCGTCCGGGCAGGCCGCCGCCACGACGGCCCGGTGCTCGAACGGGGCCCGACCGTCGAGTGCCGAGAGTGCCGCGTCCTGCGGGCGCAGGCCACCGTCCAGCGCGTCGGCCAGCCGCCGGGCCTGCGACGCCAGCGCTCCGGGGGTCCGCGCGGACACGACGAGCGGGGCGAACCCGTTCAACTCGCCTGCCGCGCGGGACCGCGCGTTCGTCCCGCCCGACCCGGACGAGACGCCCGCCGGTCGCAGGAGGGGCGGGGGCGCGTCCGCCAGCAGGCGGCGCAGGGCGGCCGGGTCCGCCGTGCCGGCGCTGTTGCGCGGGATCGCGTCGACGAGGTGCAGCCGCACGGGGAGCGCGTGCGGAGCGAGCCGCGCGGCGCCGAACTCCCGCAGCGCGTCGAGTGTCGGGGCGCTGCCCGGCTCCGCGACGGCCACCGCCGCGACGGCCTCGCCGCCCTCGTCGTGCGGCGCCCCGACGACGGCGAGCTCCCGCAGGCCGGGGCAGCCGGCGAGCGCGCGCTCGACCTCGGCCGGGTGGACGGTCCCGCCGTCCCGGACGACCGCGTGCGCCAGCCGGTCGACCAGGTACAGGCAGCCGTCGGCGTCCAGCCGGCCGAGGTCCCCCGTGCGGAACCACCCGTCGCCGTCCCGCAGGGCCTCCTCCCCGCGCCAGTAGCCCGGCGAGAGGTGCTTCCCGCTCACCCACACCTCGCCGGGCTCGTCCGGCCCGGACACGTCCGCGCCCGAGTCCGGGTCGACGATCCGCAGCCGGGTGAACGGCATCGGCCGGCCGGCCGAGCCCGCCTTCGCGACGGCCAGCTCCGGCGGCAGGTACGCGGCGAAGCACGCCGTCTCCGTGAGCGCCCACGCCTGTTGCAGCATCACCCCGCGCGCCGCGTAGTCGCGCACCAGCCGCGCCGGCACCGGGGCGCCCGCCACGACGGCGCCGCGCAGCGCGGACAGGTCGGCGGCGGCGAAGCCGGGCAGCCGGGCGAGGGCCGCGAAGACCGACGGGGTGGCGAAGAACGTGTTGACCCCCAGCTCGACGAGGTCGCGCAGCGTCCGCTCCGGGTCGAAGCCGCGGCGGACGACGGTGGTGCCGCCGTGGCCGAGGCCGCGCAGCGTGAAGCCGGCGAGCCCGCCGACGTGGGACAGCGGGGTGACGACCAGGTTGACGTCCTCCTCGCGCGTGACCATCGCCGCGTCGACGTTGGCGCCGCTCCACCAGAGGTTGCCGTGCGTGAGCCGGACGGCCTTCGGGGGGCCCGTGGTGCCCGGGGTGTGGAGCAGGACGGCGAGGTCGTCGGCGTCCAGCGGGGCCGGTTCGCGCGGCGGCTGGGGGGCGGCGGCGAGCGCGGCGGCGAGCGGCGTCCAGTGCGGGCCGGGCGCGTCCGTGACGGGTGCGGCGGGGTCGTCGTCGACGAGCAGCAGGCGAATGCCCGGCACCGGGCCGACGAGTGCCGCGTGCCCCGGCTCGGCGACGACGGTGTGCACCTCGCAGTCCCGCAGCACCTCCCCGGTCTCCGCCGCGCCGAGCCGGTGGTCCACCGGGACGAAGACGGCGCCCAGCCACCCGCAGGCGAGGTACGCGGTGAGCAGCGTCGGGCTGTTGAGCCCCAGGTAGGCGACCTGCCGACCGGCCGTCACCCCGCCCGCGGCGAGCACCTCGGCGAGGCGGCCCGCGCGGTCCAGGAGCTCCGGGTACCCGATGGCGGATTCCTCGTAGTGCAGGGCCGGGCCGGCGAGGGGGCGGGCGGCCGCGCGGCGCAGCGCGTCGATCGGGGTGATCTCCAGGTGCATGGCTCGTCCTCCTGTGGCGCGGGGCACGGTCAGGCACCGACGTAGGTCGGGTGTGCGATCTCTATCAGATGTGACTCACCGTGACCACCGCGACAGGAAAAGTATGGTGAGCGGGTCATTCGGACCGCCGCTGCGCTCCGGCGGGGCCACGGCGTTGCGCCGCCGGGTGCCCGCCCCCGGCTGGGATCCTCGGCCGGTGGAGACGGTGGAGCCGGCGCGGCCGGTGGCGACGACGGACACGGGCCGGGTCGAGGCGTTCAGCGACGGGGTGTTCGCGATCGCGATCACGCTGCTGATCCTGGAGATCAAGGTCCCGCAGGGCCACGACGCGGCCGAACTGTGGCGGGCGCTCGGCGCGCAGTGGCCGTCCTACTTCGCGTACGCGGTGAGCTTCCTGGTGATCGGGGTCATCTGGGTCAACCACCACACCCTGTTCGCGCACCTGGCCCGGGTGGACCGCACGCTGCTGTTCGTCAACCTGCTCCTGCTCATGCTGGTCTCGGCGCTGCCGTTCCCGACCGCGCTGGTCGCGCAGAACCTGCGCAACGGCTCGGCCGCGAACGTCGCCGCGGCCGTGTACGGCGGGGTGATGGTCGGGCACGCCGTGCTGTTCTCGCTGTTCTGGAACCACGCGACGCGCACCGGCCGCTGCTTCGACGCGCGGGTCGACCTCGCGGCGGCGCGCGCCACCCGGTGGCGGTTCGAGGTGGGCATGGTGGTCTACCCGCTCACCGTCGGCCTGGCGTTCCTCTCCGCCCCCGCGGCCCTCGCCGTCCACGGGCTGCTCGCCGTCTACTACGCGTTCAACCAGGTCAAGGTGCCGACGGTCGGCTGAACCGGGTCCTCCTCCGGACCACCGGCTCCGGCCGGTCGAGTCCGGTGGCCGCGCGCACGCCCACCGTCGTCGTGCCGAAGCCGACTTGGTCGGCCTGTCCGCGGACGTCGAGTTACCGACCGAGCTGGTCCTGCCGGTCGAGTCCGGCCGGCAGGACCTGGCCCGCGTCCGGTTCCGTACGGAGCCCGCCGCCGCCGTCAGCCCAGGCAGCCGACGTGCGCCAGCGCCCGCTTGAGGAGCACCCCCTGGCCGCCCGGCATGTCCTGCTGCACCAGCGGCGACGCGGCCTCGGCGGGGCTGAACCAGACCAGGTCGAGCGCGTCCTGGCGCGGCCGGCAGTCGCCGGAGACGGGCACGACGTAGGCGAGCGACACCGCGTGCTGGCGGGGGTCGTGGAACTCGGTGATGCCGAGCGTCGGGAAGTACTCGGCGACGGTGAACGGCTGCAGCGAGGCCGGGATCCGCGGCAGCGCCACCGGACCGAGGTCCTTCTCCAGGTGCCGCAGCAGCGCGTCGCGGATCCGCTCGTGGTGCAGCACGCGCCCGGAGACCAGGGTGCGGCTGACCGTCCCGTCCGGACCGATCCGCAGCAGCAGCCCGACCTGGGTGACCTCCCCGGACTCGTCGACCCGCACGGGCACGGCCTCGACGTACAGGATCGGCATCTGTGCCCGGGTCGTCTCGAGTTCCTCGGGCGCGAGCCAGCCCGGCGTGGTTTCCGTGATGTCAGACATTGCTTGATCGTACGGTCCCCGGGTGGCCGGACGACGGCTGGCCCACGCGGCGATGACCGTCCGTCACCGTCCGTGCGGCGCAGGCGGTCCGACCGCGCGTCGCCCAAACCCGACCGACCGCCAGAATCGCACGAGAGTTTGGCATAGGCACGGCAAAGCCTTCGCGCCGCCGCGTCCGCACGTCTGGACGGGCGCCGCCGGAACTGGTGAGGTGTCGGGGCTCCATCCGAACGCCCGTCCACACGCAGGCAGTTCGCCCCTCCCCACACCCTCACAACCGGGAGCAGACGCATGCGCACATCGTTCAAGGCCGCCGCCCACACCCTCGCGGCGCTGGCTCTGGCGGCCTTCGGGACCACCTCGCTGGCCACCGGCGCCCAGGCGGCGCAACCCGCCACCGCGGCCGCCCACTTCGGCGTCAAGCCGCTCGACCCCGCCGCGGCCGCCTCGCAGCGGGCGGCCGCGGCCACGTCCGACACGCTGAAGGTCGGGTCCAGCGCGAGCCAGGGCGTGGTCTCCCCCACTCCCAAGGTGTACCTGGTCTTCTGGGGCACCCAGTGGTCGTCCGACCCGGCCGGGGTGGCGACCGACATGCAGAACATGTTCAAGGGCCTCTACGGCGCCCAGGACACCTGGGGCACCATCCTCGACCAGTACTGCGAGGGCGTCCCCAAGGGCACGGTGACCTG
This sequence comes from Streptomyces sp. SP17BM10, assembly GCF_036322405.1. NCBI lineage: Bacteria > Bacillati > Actinomycetota > Actinomycetes > Kitasatosporales > Streptomycetaceae > Streptomyces > Streptomyces sp. SP17BM10. The sequence goes on from NZ_JAQYXB010000623.1 coordinate 178,984, forward strand.
CGGCACCAAGGGCGTCCACGTCAACCACCCGGCCACCTCGCCGTTGGCCGGGGTCTGGTTCGACAAGTCGGCCGCCGCGCCGGCCAACGCGACCGCGGCGCAGATCGCCGCCGAGGCCGGCAAGGCCGCCGCGCACTTCGGCAACACCACCCAGGCGCCGAACCTCAACGCCCAGTACGTCGTGCTCTCCCCCACCGGGACGCACCCGGACGGCTTCCCCAACTCCGGCTTCTGCGCCTGGCACGACTTCACCTCGACGTCGTACGGCAAGCTCGCCTACACCAACCTGCCGTACATCCCGGACAACGGCGCCGGCGCCTGCACCACCTTCACCGACGGCCGCCTGCTCTCGGGCATCGAGTCCACCGAGACCCACGAGTACGCGGAGACCGTCACCGACTTCTGGCCCAGCATCGGCTGGAACGGCGGCGGCGGCGAGATCGGCGACGCCTGCGTCCAGCTCGACGCGTACGTGACGCTGAGCACCGGCACCTTCGACCTCCAGGGCCTGTGGTCGAACAGCGCCAACACGTGCGTGACGCACGGCTGACGCCGCCCCCGGCTCCTCACCACGGCCCTCCCGGCCCCGCCCCACGCCCCGAATTCGGGGTGCGCGGCCCGGGAGGGCCGTGGCATCCTCCGGAGATGGACCTGCCCGAACCCGTGATCGACCTGGCCGACGGCCTGACGCTGCGCGCCTTCCGCGGCCAGGCGGACCTCCCCGAGCTGTTGCGCGTCATCGAAGAGTCGCTGGAGCACCTGCGGCCGTTCATGCCGTGGGTGGCCGGGCACAGCCCGGAGTACACCGCCGAGTTCCTGGCCCGGCGCGAGGACCAGTGGGCGAACCACGCCAACCACGTCTACGCGATCGTGCAGGACGGCGCCATCGTCGGCGCCTGCTCGCTGTACCGGCGCGAGGGCGGCCCGGACGAGGGCCGCGAGATCGGCTACTGGCTGCACCCCGCGGCGACCGGCCGCGGCCTCGCCACCCGGGCCACCCGCGCCCTGGTCGACCAGGCGTTCCGGCTGCCCGGCGTCGAGTACGTCGAGGTCTGCCACGACCCGGCCAACCTCGCCAGCGGCGCGGTCCCGGCCCGGCTCGGCTTCACCGAGCACCGCCGCCTGCCCGCCGAGCGCGTCGCCCCGTCCGAGACCGGCGTGGACCTGTTCTGGCGCCTGACCCGCCCGGAGCGGGCCCGCGGCGCGTGACCGGATCGTTCCGCACCGGGGCCCGATGGTGCCTACTCCCGGGCCCCCGCCGGGCACCATGATCGAGACATGAAGAACGCACTCCTCGTCATCGACGTCCAGGAATCCTTCCGCCGGCGCGAGAACTGGGCCGCCGTGTCCAACCCCGCGATCGTCGAGCGGGTGAACGAGCTCGTCGAGCACACCCGCGGCCGCGGCGACCTCGTCGTCTGGGTCCTGCACTCCGAGCCCGGCACCGGCACGGTCTTCGACCCGGCCCGCGGCTTCGTCCACCTCATCGACGGCCTGACGCCCGCCGAGGGCGAGCCCGTCGTCACCAAGACCTCGCACAACGCGTTCACCACGACCAACCTCCAGCAGCTGCTCACCCAGCACGGCGTGGGCGGCGTCGTCGTCAGCGGCATCCGCACCGAGCAGTGCTGCGAGACCACGACCCGGGTCGCCAGCGACCTCGGCTACGAGGTCGTCTTCGTCACCGACGCCACCGCCACCCACCCGATCGAGCACCGCGACGCCCCCGCCGGGCGCAGCCTCGCCGAGGTCCTCGCCGACCCGCGCACCCTCTCCACGGACGACATCATCGCCCGCACCGAGTACGCTCTGGCCGGCCGCTTCGCCACCGTCACCACCGTGAAGGAGCTGACCGGATCGTGACCCGCGTCGTCTTCCTGCTCGTCCCGCACGTGCACCTGCTGGACCTCGCCGGGCCGGCCCAGGTGTTCTCCACCGCGGCCGACCACGGCCTCGGCTACGAGAGCGCGTACGTCGCCGAGCAGGAGGACGTCCCCACGGCGCAGGGCATCGCGCTGAGGGCCGCCACGACGTGGCCGGAGCTGTCACCCGCGGACCTCCTGCTGGTCCCCGGCTGGCGCTCGGTCACGCTGCGGCACGACGGCGCGCCGAGCGCGGCCGCGCTGGAGCGGCTGGCCGCTCACCACGCCGCCGGCGGGACGGTCGCCAGCGTGTGCGCCGGCGCCGACGCGCTCGGCCGCGCCGGGCTGCTGGACGGCCGGCGCTGCACCACCCACCACGACCTCCAGGAGGAGCTCGCCCGGCGTTACCGGCGGGCGAGCGTCGTGCGCGACGTGCTCTACGTCGTCGACGACCGGGTCGTCACGTCGGCGGGCATCGCCAGCGGCATCGACCTCGCGCTGCACCTCGTGGCCGTGCGCGACGGCCCGGCGGCGGCCGCCCGGATCGCCCGCGAGATGGTCGTCTACGCCCGGCGCAACGGCGACGAGCAGCAGGCCAGCGCGATGCTCCGGCACCGCGGCCACCTCGTCGACGCCGTCCACCGCGCCCAGGACCTCATCGACGCCCGCTTCGACACCCGGCTCGGCCTCGCCGACCTCGCCGCCGCCTCCGGCGTCAGCGAGCGCACCCTGACCCGGCACTTCACCGAGGCCACCGGCCGCACCCCGCTGCGCTACCAGCAGGAGCTGCGCGTCGAGCGCGCCGAACACCTCATCGCCCACGGCGCGACCACCGAGACGGCCGCCCGCGCGGTCGGCTTCCAGGACGCCCGCATGCTGCGCCGCCTGCGCGCCCGCACCGGCCCGGGTGCCGGTGCGGGCGCGGCCTGAGGCCCGGGTCACGCTCCGGCGGCGGCCTCGATCCGTTCCTTGACGGCCCGCATCTGGGCGAGCGTGTCGGCGGTCAGGTGCTCGGCCATCTCCTCGTCCCCGAAGGGGAGTTCGTCCCGCACGTGGAAGTCCTGCACCCAGCGCATGTGCACGCCCTCCGGGGTCTGCCGGTACTCCCAGAAGATCTTCGTGTACTCGAAGGGCCCGGTCTCGACCCGGTGGGCCCGCACGCTGCGGGTGCTCAGGTCGCTGGTGCGCTCGGAGACCCAGGTGCGCACCACGCGCCTCGTCGGGTGCATGGTGAGCCGGAACCGCGCGGTGTCGCCGCGGTCAGTGTCGCGGCGCCACGGTCATCAGCGGGTGGAAGTGGGCGAGTTCGGCGGGCTCGTCCACCGGTGCGCCGTCGGCCTCGATCCACGCGTGTGCGCGGAACGGCTCGGTGCGCACGCCCGTGCGCCAGGTCGGCCAGGTGCCCCGGGAGCGGCACAACAGGGCCGCGGCGATGGACCGTTGGAGGCAGCCTTGGCCCGCGCAGCGCATGCTGAGCGCCACCACGGCCTGCCGGGCGGCCAGCGCCTCGTCGGCGGTTGCCGGGCGGGCGCCACCGCGCAGGCGCAGCAGGAGGCGGCGGATCCGGGCCGGCGGCATCCGCTCGATCAGCCGGGCCGCCCCGATCGCCGCGAGCGCGGCCGGCCGCCGGTGCCACGGCGGCCGGCCGGCCCGCGAGGCATGTGTGTGCAGGCTCATCCGCTCACCAACCCGGCCGTGCGCAGGCTGTCCCGCAGCGCGTCGATGTCGGTGTGGACCTGGGCGGTGGTGACGGGGTAGCGCTCGCTGAGCTCGGCGGCGATCTCCTCCGCCGTCCGCCCGTCGAGCAGGGAGCGCAGGATGTGCAGTCCGGTGCGGTTCAGCTGGAAGTAGCGGCCGGAGCGCTCGTCCAGCACGACGGCGCCGCTCCCGGTCGCGGTGAGGGTCACATCGGGGCGCAACTCCACGGCCATGCTGACTCCTTGAGAGATCCGGTGGAACGTCAGGAAACGGAGACGTGTGCCGACTCGTGCGCGCGCAGCCAGTGCTCGCACGCGAGTGTGGCGTCCAGCGCCGCGTACGACGTGCCGGGCGGGTAGAGCCCGAGGCACACCCGACGCAGGGCCTGCGGGTCGACGAGGCCGGCCCGGGCGAGCGCACTGTCCTCGGCGAGGGCGGCGAGTTCGGGGCGGTGGCGGGCCAGGCCCTGGTGGGCGTCGGGGCTGAAGTCGCCCTTGCCGGTGCGGCGCAGGAGCTCCTCGGGGACGTCCGGGGCGACGGCTGCGGTGAGCAGCGGCTTGTACTCGAACGGCGTTCCGCGCAGGTCGGGTTCGGCGGCCAGGCAGGCGTCGATCACGTGGTCGTCCAGGAACGGCACGGTGTAGGGCGTGCCCTCGGCCGCGGTGGCCTCGATCAGCTGCCGCATGGCGCCGGCGCTGTGGCGGACCATGGACAGCACCTGGTGCTGGGCGTGTTCGGGTGCGAGCGGGACGGCGGCGGCGGCGGGGACGGCCCGCAGCTGCTCGCGGACGAGGTCGGCGGCCTGCGGCGTGATCCAGGGCGCGAGCCGCACTTCCGGCCCCCAGCCGAGGAGTTGGGTGGTCGGCGGCCCGGGGTGGGTGAGCCGGTCGGCGGCGTGGGCGAGCCAGGCCGGGTACGGGCGGGCGTCGGCGAGGGCGCGCAGCGCCGCCGACAGGCCCCAGCGCAGCCGGGCCCGGTGGCCGCGCAAGTGGCGCGCGGCGGTGGCGGGCCGGCGGGCGGCGAGGAGGCGCAGGTAGGAGGGCAGCACCTGGAGGACCTCGTCGCCGCCCTCGCCGCTGATCCGGGTCCGGGCGCCGCGTGCCGCGAGCAGCCGGGCGACGGCCTCGTCACGGGCCCTGGTGCGGGTCCAGGCGAACGGCTCGTCGCCCTGGGGTCCGGGGGTGTCGACGGCGGCGAACATCGCGGGCAGGGCGTCGGGCGGCAGGACGAGCCGTTCGCCGGGCAGGTGCCGGGCGGCGCGGTCGGCCCACGCGGCGTCGTCGTGGTGCGGGTCGGACGAGCCGAGGGTGACGGTGAGCAGCTCGGCGGGTCCGCGGGCGGCGAGGAAGCACAGCGGGGTGGAGTCGAGGCCGCCGGACAGGTCGGCGGCGACGAGGCCGCCGGTGTGCGTGCGGGCGTCGACGGCCCGGCGCAGCGCGTCGCCGAGCGCGGTCGCGGCTTCGGCCCGCGGCCGGTCGGGGGCGGGCGGCTGCCAGTGGGCGAGCGTGCGGGCCGGGCGGTCGGGCGCGAGCAGGGCCGCGTGGTGCGGGGGCACGGGGGTGATGCCGGGCCACAGCGGCAAGCGGTCGAGGGGGTGCGGCAGGGGGTGGGCGAGCCGCAGGGCGAGCCGGTCGAGGGAGGGCGTGCGGCGGGTGAGCGCCGCGAGGGTGTCGGCCCGGTCGGCCAGGACGGGCACGCCGTCGAGCTCGGCGAGGTGCAGCCGGCGCAGCCCGGAGAGCGAGCCTCGGGCGACGACGGTGCCGCGCACGGTGGCGACGAGGTGGAAGCTGCCCGGGAGTTCCCGGGCGAGGGCGAGCACGTCGTAGGGGTCGCGGATCCGCCCGGCGCTGCGGAGCAGCCGGTCCGCGTCGGTGTCCGCGGTGCCGAACACGGCGAGGGCCACCGGCCCGGCCTGCACGACCACCGGCTCCTCGTCGGCCGGCCACGCACCGACGATCCAGGGGCGTCCGCCGGGGTGGCGCAGGGCACGGCGCTCGGCCGTGCCCTGCCCCGCGGCCACCGCGGACGCGGCTTCGTTGTCCGGCAGGACCACGAACCAGGTCCGCCGGTGACCGCTCACTGGACGGCCCCTCAGATGAGGAAGAAGCCGTGGCCGTCGAAGAGGTCGCCGATCAGGAAGCCCTGGGTGAGGGCGGCGAACTCGCCGAGCTCGATCAGCATCGGGGTCTCGTAGACGTCGGTCATGACGGTTTCCTCTCGTTCAACTTCACGGGGACTTGGACGGGAGTGCTTGCCGGCGGTGCCCACTCTTCCGGCCCGACTCTGCCGCGGGCAACCGGTTCCGACCCCTTCGACCGAAATGTGGTCACGGTAGGTAGCCGTCCGGTTCCAGGGAAGCGATTCCGCGGAGGGGCCGGTGTGACCGCACGTGCCACCGGTCTATTCCCCGGGTCCCATCCGCCCCGCCGCTGACGGGTCTCCGTGCACGGACGGTGGACCCGCTCCTGCCCCGTTCCCGGTCGCGGCCCCTGATCCACGGCGGAATCCGGCCGCACCGAAGCGAACGGGAGCGCGGAACGCGCGCACCACCCGACGCACCCTCCCCGGCGCACGCACGGTGGGTACGGCCCGACACCCCGCGGCCGGCCACCGCCGACCCCGCGTCAGCAACGCGTCAGGGCCGCGCCAGCAAGGCGTCAAGCACCGACTGCGGGCCGCCGCGGCGGTGCAGGCTGTCCCGTACCTGCAGGTCCGCAGGTCGTTCCGGAGGTGATCCGCATGTCCGTCATCGCTGCGTTCCACTCCGCGGTCCCCGCCGCCGGCCGACGGGGACGCGGGCTGCGCGCCGCGTTCCGCGCGGCGGTCGAGCGCCTGGCCGCGAGCCCGCTCGACAGCACCGTCCTCCAGGCCATGGGCAAGGAGCCGGCGTCGGCGCGCCGGGCCGCGCTGCGCGCCCAGTGGCACCCCGCCGCCACCGTCGACGGGCCGACGCGACTCGACGCCACCTGGCGCCCCGCCCGCTGAACGGGGCCACGGCCACCCGGACGGCGGCGGGATCCGGTGGCCAACTGTTCACGAGCCGGTCAGGAAACTCGTCGAGACAAGTGGGGCGAGCCACCGGGAGCCCCGCCCCAGCGCTCACCGACGCCACGACTGGACGCCACAACTGACGCCACGACTGGACGCCACGACGCAAGCAGTGCGGGGCCCGCGCCGCCGGGCCCCGCACCCGCGCACGTCACGGCCAACCGGGCGGACGCGACGTCTCGGCGGCCTTCGCCGCGACGATCGACTCGCAGGAGCGCCGGACCTCCGTCGCGACCCAGCCGGACGGCAGCGGTCCCTGCGCCTTCAGCGCGGCCGCCTGCCGCTGGAGCTCCCGGAGCGCGCTGCCCTGGGCGTTGGACAGCCCCATCTCCTGGTAGTCGCCCAGGTCCTTGCCCCCGTCGACGGCCATCTGGAGCCAGGGCGCGATGCTCAGGACGCAGTCCTCCAGGGCGCCGCCGGGCGGAACCGTCGACGCGCGGGTCGGGGGCGGCGCCGGTGCCGCGCCCGGCCCGCCGCACGCCACCACCGCGGCCAGCCCCGCCAGTTCGACCACCACGACCGCGAGCCATCTCCGCATGCCCGCATTGTGACGCCGCCCCGCGGGCCGCACCAGGGGCCGGGCAGCACCGAAAGGCGCCGCAGGACCTGACTCGACAGGTCCTGCGGCGCACGCCCGGAACGCCCGGCCCGGGTGCCGCGTCAGCCCGTGGCGGCGAGCGTGCCGTCGAAGGTCGCGGCGGCGAGGCCGAAGGAGAGCGTCATGCCGATGCCCGAGGTGACGGACAGCACCCGCACGCCCGGCGCGAGGTCGCGCACCAGCAGCGGGCCGCGGTCGCTGCTGGCGTAGACGCCCTGCCAGCGCTCCAGGACCCGCAGCCGCTCGACCCCGAGGACGTCGGCGACCGCGCCGGTCAGCAGCTCGAAGGTGCGCTCGTCGATGAACGGCGGCGTGGTGGCGTCGTAGTGGTGCGAGTCGCCGACGAGCACCGAGCCGTCGGGCAGCCGCGTGAACATCACGTTGGCGCCGATCCCCAGCAGCTCCGGGCTGTGCCCGACGACCTCCTCGCGCAGCCGGGCCGCGGACGGCTGCGCGGTGAAGGCGTCATAGCGCAGCATCGAGGTGGCGGTCAGCACCGCCGAGTCGGTGCGGAACCCCTCCGGGGCGACGGCCCGTGCCATCGTCAGCCGGCAGCGCCGGACCTCGTGCTCCTCGGCGAGGTCGGGGAACAGGTAGTCCACGTCGTGGCCGACGCACACCAGGATCCGCTCGCCGTGGACCGGGCCGCGCGTGGTGTGCACCGTGCCGGACTCGACGCCGGTGACGGCGGTGCCCCACAGGATGCGCGCGCCCGGCTGCCGCTCGGTCCAGCGGGCGAGCGCGGGCGTCGCCTCGCGCGGGTCGACCCGCAGGTCGTCGGGCAGGAACGCGCCGCCCACGAGGTCCCCGGCCGCGCCGGGCGCCCGCCCGAGCGCCTGCGCCGTCCCGGCGGCGGTGCGCAGCACGACGGCCCGGCCCCCGCGCTCGGCGTGCAGTTCCTCCAGGACGGCCGCCTCGGTGGCCGAGCGGGCGACCACGAGGGCGCCGGCCTCGGCGGCCCAGAACCCGGCGGCCCGCGCGGCGCGCAGCCAGCCGGCCCGGGAGCGCCGGGCGAGGCCGAGCAGGTCGCCCTCCTGGGCGGTGACGCAGCAGTGGCCGAAGTTGCGGACCGACGCCCCGACGGGCTCCCGGTCGCGCTCGACGACGGTGACGGAGAGCCCGTTGGCGAGCGCCTCGAAGGCGTGGGCGAGGCCGACGATGCCGGCGCCGACGATCACGAGGTCGCTGCGCGACGCGGCGGGCGATCGGGTGACGGCGGGGGCGGGGGCGGATGCAGGGCTGCTCATGGCTCCAGGTTCCGGGTTCGTCCAGGCGATCGTCAAGAGATGTCTGTACAAGTCACCGCCTGTTCACCTGCCCGACGATCACCGAAAACACCTGGCCTTTCCGGGAGATCGCCAGGTGGCACCGCCTTGAGAAGTCACACCCCGAGGTGCCATAGTCAGCTTGTGAAGACAAGTGACCGTCCGCTGGACCGCGCTCCCGAGGACGTCCCGCTGCACCAGCGGCTCGGCGTCGAGTTCCAGCGCCGCATCGACTCCGGGGAGTGGCCCGAGGGCCGCCCGGTGCCCAGCGAGTCCCAGCTCTGCGCCGAGTTCGGCACCTCCCGGGGCCCGGTCCGCCAGGCCCTGGCCCTGCTGCGCCGCGAGGGCAGCCTCGTCGGCGGCCGCGGCAAGCCGCCGGTCGCCCGCCGCGCGGCGCCCTCCCAGCCGTTCGCCACCTTCCTGTCGTTCACCCAGTGGGCCCGCGGCATCGGCCGCGAGCCCGGGCAGTCGACGATCGAGGTGGCCCGCCGCCGGGCCTCCCCCGACTCGGCGGCCCGGCTCGGCATCGCCGAGGGCGAGCCGGTGGTCGAACTCGTCCGGCTGCGGCTGCTGGACGGCGCCCCGGCCATGCTGGAGCGCTCGACCTTCGTCCACGAGGTCGGTCGCGCCCTGTTCGACTTCGACCCGGACACCGGCTCCATCTACGAGGAACTGCTGCGCCGCGAGGTCGACCTGCACCACGCCCGGCACACCATCGACGCCGTCGCCGCCTCCCCCGAGGACGCCGAGCACCTGGACATCGGCATCGGCGACCCGCTGCTGCGCGTGCGCCGGCTGACCACGTCGAGCCGGGGCGTACCGCTGGAGGACGCCGACGACCGGTACCTCCCCGCCATGGCCACGTTCACCATCGAGAACACCGTCGAAGGCCGCACCACCATCGGCCGCTACCGCACCGAAGAGGACTGATTCACCGTGATCGAGCTCGCCGCCCTGGACATGGCCGGCACCACCGTCAACGAGTCGGGCGCCGTCTACCGGGCGCTGCGCACCGCCGTCGAGCGCACCGGCGTGCCGGTCTCCGACGAGGACCTGCAGACCTGGATGGGCACCGACAAGCGCGAGGCCATCGCCGCCCTCGTCCGCCTCGGCGGCGGCACCCCCACCCCGGAGCTCGTCGAGGACGGTTACGAGGCCTTCGCCGCCTTCCTGCGCGAGGCCTACCGGGCCAGGCCGCCGCAGGCGATCGAGGGCGTCGAAGACGCGCTGGCCGAGCTGCGCCGCCGCGGCATCAAGGTCGCCCTCACCACCGGCTTCAGCGCCGACGTCGCCCACCCGCTGCTGGAGTCGCTCGGCTGGTCCACCGGGGAGGGCGGGAACCTGGACGCCGTCGTCACCTCGGACGAGGTCCCGCGCGGCCGCCCGGCGCCGCACATGATCCACCGGGCGATGGAGAAGACCGGCGTCATCGACACCCGCCGCGTCCTGGCCGCCGGCGACACCATCGTCGACGTCGAGGCGGGCACCAACGCCGGGGCCGGGGTCGTCGTCGGGGTCCTCACCGGCGAGCTCCCGCGCGCCGCCTTCGCCGGCCACCCGCACGCCCGTGTCCTGGCCAGCGCCGCCGAGCTGCCGACCCTCCCGGAGACCTTCCCGCAGGCCCTTGCGGCGGACCTCCCCACTGCCTGACGCCACACCAAGGGCCGTTCGCACACACCCCCTCTGACCAGGGATTTCGCCTCCGCAACAGCCAACCGGCCGTTCTGTGCGGATTGTGCAACAGAGGCCCGGAAAGCTGTCTCGCGGCCCGCTCCCGTCCCTAGGATCGTGCCCGCCAACGCACCATCAGATGGGGACGAAAGAACATGAGCAACGAGTTCGGCGGCCTGCTCGGCATCGCGCAGGAGCTGTTCGGCGACGAGCAGCGCCAGGGCCAGGGCGAGCACCACGACGACTTCCTGATGGACCTCGGCCAGAAGCTCATGAACGGCCACCAGCCGGTGCCCGAGGGCGTCGTCTACGACATCGACGAGAAGTTCTTCTCGCCCACCCACGACTTCTGGATCAAGCGCGGCGGCGAGCGCGTCTTCCAGGTCGACGAGAAGCTGTTCAGCTTCAGCGGCGCGATCGCGCTGCAGGACTCCGAGGGCAACGAGCTCTACCGGATCTCCGAGAAGATCATGACGCTCCGCGACATCCGCTACATCAAGCGCGGCGAGCAGACCGTCGCGACGGTGAAGAAGGCGCTCTTCTCGCCGCTGGTCTACAAGTTCACGGTGACCTTCGAGAACGGCGCGGAGATCCACGTCACCGGCAACATCACCGACCACCAGTACGCCATCACGTACGGCGAGCAGGAGATCGCGCACATCTCGCGCGAGTGGTCGCTGCTGAGCGAGCACTACTCCGTCAAGATCGTCCCCGGCCAGGACGACGCCCTGATCCTGACCATCGCCGCCTGCGCCGAGGCGATGGTCCTGGACGACTGAGTCCGGGCCGCCCGACCGACGTGTCCCCCGCAGGGGCCGTCCCGACCGCCGTCGGGACGGCCCCTGCGGCGTTTCCCGCCCCGCCCTACCGAGGACCCGAGCCCCCATTACTGCTTGACAGGATGCGTAATACTGTAACGCGCGACCAGCAGAACGACACCGGAGGCCGCGTTGCACCCCTTCCTCGACCAGCGGGGACCCCTCGCCTTCGCGCACCGCGGCGGCGACCTCGGCCGCCCGGAGAACTCGCTCGCCGCGTTCGAGGCCGCCGTCGCGCTCGGCTACCGCTACCTGGAGACGGACGTCCACGCGACCTCCGACGGCGTCCTGGTCGCCTTCCACGACAGTCGGCTCGACCGCGTCACCGACCGCACCGGCGCCGTCGCCGACCAGCCCTGGAGCGCCGTGCGGCAGGCCCGGATCGGCGGCACCGAGCCGATCCCGCTGCTGGAGGACCTGCTCGGCGCCTTCCCCGACGCCCGCTTCAACATCGACGTCAAGGCCGCCCCGGCCGTCGCGCCGCTGGTCGAGGCGGTCCGCCGCACCGGCGCCTGGGACCGGGTCTGCGTCGGCGGCTTCTCCGACGCCCGCCTCGACGCCGTCCGCGCCGCCGCCGGCCCGCGCCTGGCCACCTCGCTCGGCCCGCGCGAGGTCGCGCGGCTGCGGCTGCGCTCGCTGGCCGGCCCGCTGCTGCCCGGACGCGGGGCGCCGTACGCCGGGATCTGCGCCCAGGTGCCCGAGCGCCACCGCGGCGTCCGGCTCGTCGACCGGGCCTTCGTGCGGGCCGCGCACCGCCTCGGCCTGCACGTTCACGTCTGGACTGTGGACGATCCCACACGGATCAGGGCTCTACTCGACCTGGGTGTGGATGGCATCATGGCGGATCGCATCGACGTCCTGCGGGACGTCCTCAGCGAACGCGGCTGCTGGATGGACGGCGGCGCGGCCCGAGCACGGTGATTGGAACCCATGAACACCGCGACCGACCTGCCGGACCACCCGGCGCCGGACACCCCGGCCACGGCCACCGACGACCGTGCGCTGAACCGCGTGCGCTTCGGCTGGTACATCAACGACTGGGCCAACGCGGCCTTCTCGGCGACCGTCCTGACGGTGTTCCTCGGTCCGTACCTGACGACGGTCGCCAACAAGGCCGCCGACGCCCACGGTGACGTCCACCCGCTGGGCCTCACCGTCCGCGCGGGCTCCTTCTTCCCGTACACCGTCTCCTTCTCGGTGCTGATCTCGGTCGCGGCGATGCTGCTGGCCGGCACCGTCGCCGACCGCACCGGGCGACACAAGGAGCTCATGTGCGGCTTCGCCTACCTCGGCGCGCTCGCCACCATGGGCATGTTCTTCCTCGACGGCGACCGCTACCTCCTCGGCGGCGGGCTGCTGGTGGTGGCCAACATCGCGTACGCGGTGTCGGTCGCCCTCTCCTACGCCTACCTGCCGGGCCTCGCCAAGCCCGACGAGCGGGACGCCGTCTCGTCCAAGGGGTGGGCGTACGGCTACGCGGGCGGCGGCCTCCTGCTGATCGCCAACCTCGCGCTGTTCGAGGGCCACGAGGCGCTGGGCCTGTCCGAGGGCACCGCCGTGCGGATCTGCCTGGCCTCGGCCGGGCTCTGGTGGGCCCTGTTCACCCTCGTCCCGCTGTTCCGGCTGCCCTCCCGGGCCGGCGTCGCCCCCGCGCGCACCGGCGCCGGGGCCGACGGCAAGCCCACCGCCGGCAGCCTGCGCGAGCTCGCGAACACCCTGCGCGGCATGCGCCGCTACCCCAAGACCCTGCTCTTCCTCGGGGCGTTCCTCTGCTACAACGACGGCATCCAGACCGTCGTCTCGCAGGCCTCGCTGTACGGCAGCGAGGAGCTGGGCATGGACCAGACCTCGCTGGTCGCCGCCGTCCTGATGGTCCAGGTCGTCGCGATCGGCGGCGCGCTGCTGCTCGGCCGGATCGCCCGCCGGTACGGCGCCAAGAAGACCGTCCTCGGCTCGCTGGTCGGCTGGGTCGTCACCCTCGCCCTCGGCTACTTCATGCCGGCCCACCAGCCCGCCTGGTTCTACGCCCTCGCGTGCATGATCGGCCTCGTGCTCGGCGGCAGCCAGGCACTGTCCCGCTCGCTGTTCTCGCACATGATCCCGGCCGGCCGGGAGGCCGAGTACTTCAGCGTCTACAAGGTCAGCGACCGCGGCACCAGCTGGATGGGCCCGCTGGTCTTCGGCCTCGCCTACCAGGTCACCGGCAGCTACCGGCTGGCCATCATCTCGCTGCTGATCTTCTTCGTGATCGGCTTCGTCGTACTCGTGAAGGTCCCCGTGCGCCGCGCCATCGAAGAGGTCGGCAACCCCGTCCCCGAGCGCCTCTGAGGCACCGCCCGTCCCCCGGGGGCCGCCCCGGGGGACGCCGGCCACCCCCTTCCCGCGCCGCGCCCCACCTGCGACACTCACGAGGTGGACATTCGGGGGGATGTCCCGGGCCGGACGGCCGGGGACGACGACACGCACGCGCCGGCACTGCCGCGCTTCGCCGCCCGACCGGTGCTCGCCGTCGCGGGCGTGGTCGGCGCGCTCCAGCTCCTGCTTTCCGGGCGCTACGGCTTCCACCGCGACGAGCTCTACTTCCTCGTCGCCGGACGCCACCCCGCCTGGGGCTACACCGACCAGCCGCCGCTCACCCCGCTGCTGGGCCGCGCCTCGACGGCCCTCTTCGGCGACAGCCCGACCGGCCTGCGGGCCGTCGCGGTGCTGCTGTGCGCCGCCACCGTCGTCCTGGTGGCCCTGATCGCCCGGGAACTGGGCGGCGGCCGGCCCGCCCAGCTCCTCGCCGCGTGCGCGGCGGCCTGCTCCGCGGTCGTGCTCGGCGTCGGGCACATGCTCTCCACCGTCACCTTCGACCTCGCCGCCTGGCTGGCCGTCAGCCTGCTCACGCTGCGGCTGCTGCGCACCGGGGACCGCCGCTGGTGGCTCGCCATCGGCGCCGCCACCGGCATAGCGCTGCTCAACAAGGACCTCGTGCTGCTCCTCGCCGCCGTCCTGCTCCCGGCCATCCGGTGGTGCGGCCCCCGCCGGGTGCTGCGCGGCCGATGGGCCCCGGCGGGCGCGCTGCTCGCGATGGCCGTCGCCCTGCCCGACCTGTGGTGGCAGGCCGCCCACGGCTGGCCGCAGCTGACCGTAGCGGGCGGCATCAGCGACAAGGACGGCCTGGCCAACCGGCTCACGTTCGTGCCGATGCAGCTGCTGTACCTCTCCCCCGTGCTCGTCCCCGTCTGGGTCGCCGGCTTCCGCCGCCTGTGGCACGACGCCGCCCTCGCCTGGGCGAAGCCCTTCGCGGTGGCCTACCCCGCCCTGTGCCTCGTCGTCCTGCTCAGCGGTGGCAAGCCCTACTACGCGATGCCGCTGCTCCTCGTCCTGACCGCCGCCGGTTGCGAACCGGCGGTACGGCGTCAGGGCTCCGGCCGGCCGGTGAAGTTCGCTGCGTGGCTGGCCCTGGGCGCCCTGGTGAACGTGGTGATCACCCTGCCCGTGCTGCCCGCCCGGCAGCTGCCGCTGGTGAGCTGGATCTACCCCGAGCAGGCCGAGCAGGTCGGCTGGCCCGAACTCGCCGCCGCCGCGGGCACCGGCTGGTCCGCCGTCCCGCCCGAACTCCGCTCCCGGGCCGTCGTCTTCACGAGCAACTACGGCGAGGCCGGCGCCCTCGCCCGCTACGGCGCCCGCTACGGCCTGCCCGCGCCCCACTCCGGCCACATGTCCTTCGCCGACTGGGGCCCGCCCCCGGACTCCGCCGACGGCCCCGTCCTCCTGCTCCACCCCGCCCCCTACCCCGAGGTGGAACGCGCCTTCACCGGCTGCCACGAGGTGGCCCGCGTCGACAACGGCCACGGCCTCGCCAACGGCGAGCAGCACGCCCCCGTCGTCCTGTGCACCGGCACGGTCGCCCCCTGGTCCGAACTCTGGCCCCGGCTGCGCCACTACTACTGAGAGAGCCCAAGGCCGGACAACACCGGACCAATCCGGAAGGACCGGCCCAAGTGGCCGGTCAGGACCGGCATTTGTGGTCGAGTTCACATCAACTCGCGCACCGGTACGCCGATTGACGGAAGATCAGCAGTGGCAGACTGTTGACCACCGAACAGTCGGACGTCCTAGGAGTTGAATGTGAACGTCGCAATCTCGCCGCGCTTCTCCGAGGTGGACGTCCTCGGCCACGTGACCAACTCGGCCGTTCCGGTGTGGTTCGAGCACGGCCGCATGCCGATCTTCCGGCTGTTCAGCAAGGAGGAGAACATGCGCGACCTCGCGCTCATCCTCCGCCGCTACGAGATCGACTTCACCAAGCAGATCCTGGCCTCCGCCGACGTCGTCATCGAGACGAAGGTCGCGAAGATCGGCACCACGTCGATCACCATCGAGCAGGTCGCCCGGCAGAACGGCGCCGAGGTGGCCCGCGGGACGACCGTGATGATCCACTTCGATTACCAGGCCAATGCCACCGCGCGCATTCCGGACCACGTCCGCGAAGAACTCGCGGCGCTCTGACGAGCCGCACCAGCACGGCTACCGACGAAACGGGGAAACCACCTTGAGCATTTCACGGAACCAGTTAACCGAGCTCGACTCCGCCGCTTTCCTCGACAATTTCCAGCGCGGGATCGGCGCCTTCGACAGCGCCGTCCTGCCACAGGAGCCGCTGTCCAAGGACCGGCTCCGGGAACTGATCGAGCTCGGCATCTACCTGCCGGCCATCCCCCGCGCGTACGGCGGCCGGGAGAGCCACCGGGAGATGTGCGAGATCATCGAGATCATGTCCGAGCGCAACCTGCCCATGGGCATGTACACGATGATCGTCACGGTCCTCTTCCTGCGCAACGTCGCCTCCAGCGGCGACGAGGCGCTCAAGAAGGAGGTCTTCGAGGACTTCGCCAACAACCCGGTCATCGGCGGCCTCGCCTTCACCGAGCCGACCAGCGGGTCGAACCTCGCCCGCATGCGGACCACCTACGAGCCCGACGGCGACGGCTACCGCATCACCGGGGTCAAGCACTGGCAGGCCTTCAGCGAGCAGGCCGACTGGTGGATCGTCTGCGCCAAGCACCCCCGGCGCAAGGAGTTCGCCTACTTCGCCCACAAGCGCTCCGACGGCGGCTTCGAGACCACCGAGGTCTACGACAGCCTCGGCCTGAAGAACCTGGGCTACGGGCTGAACACCCTCGACATCCGGGTGCCCGGCCACTACCGGCTCACCAAGACCCGGCCGGGCCTCGGCGACGCCGCCGAGATCCTCTGCGCGTCGCGGTTCAGCAAGGCCGCCATGTCCAGCGGCTTCCTGCGCCGGCTGACCGCCGAGACGCTGCGCCACGTCGACGGCCGGCAGATCGGCGACGGCACGCTGCACGACATCGACTACGTGAAGTACAAGGTCGGCCGGATCAAGCAGAACTCCGTCGTGTGCAACGCGCTGTACCGGCACCTGATGCTCGACGAGGACTACCGGACGGACATGGAGGGCAGCATGTTCGCCTCCCTGGCCACCAAGGTGCTCTCCTCCGAGCTCATGCTGGAGTCGGCCCTCGACTACCAGCAGCTGTGCGGCGGCGAGGGCTACCGCATGGGCGCGCCGGACAACATCGCCGCGTACGCCCTGCTGGACGCGCGGGTCTACACCATCTTCGACGGCACCAACGACCTGCTGTGCCAGCACCTGGCCAACCTGTTCCTGCGCGAGTTCCGGGACTCCGGGCTGCGCTCCCCGCTGGAGTTCGTCGGCCGGTTCGGGTACCTGGAGGACGCGTTCTTCCACCTGACCGACATCAACTTCAACCACATCACCGCCGCGCCGTCCCAGGACAAGATCGTGATCCTGGGCCGCATCCTGTCCCGGATGTACGGGATCGGCGCCCTGGAGAAGGCCTCGCGCTCGGCCGCGCCGAGCGAGCGGCTCGCGGTGGCCGACGCCGACTACCCGAGGGCCGTCGCGGTGCTGAAGAACGAGATCCTCGCCCTGGTCAACGAGTACGAGTTGACCGACCGGCTGACCGAGCGGCCCACCGGCACCGACGAGGCGCCGGACGTCGTCCACCCGCAGACCGCCGTGCTCACGGCCGGCTCCAAGGCAGGCATGCGCTAGTGTCCGGGAAGAACAAGAGCCTCAAGGTCTCGCTGATCGCGCTGGTGTTCGTCACCATCTACGGATCGGGTTTCGTGGGCGGCCGGTTCGGCCTCCCCTACGCGGAGCCCTTCGCCTATCTGGCCATCCGGTTCGGCGGCACCGCGGTCGTCTTGTTCGCCCTGGTCGTCTGCCTGAGAATCCCGTGGCCGCGCACGCGCTCGGCCTACGTCCACCTCGTCCTGAGCGGCATCCTGCTGCAAGGCGTGTTCTCCACCGGGGTGTTCTACGCGCTGTACTACGGCATGACCCCTGCGGTGTCCGCGCTGATCATCGCGCTCCAGCCGATCCTGGTCTGGCTGATGGTCTCCGTCGCGACCGCCCGGAAGGTCCGCCCACTGTCGGTGCTGGCGCTCGCCGGAGGACTGGCCGGAGTGGCCCTGACCGTGTATCAGGGACTGGCGTCGTCGTCGGGGCTCACCCTGACCAACGTCGCCTTCGACTTCCTCGGGCTGATCGGGCTGTCCACCGGGCAGTTCTACTACCAGATGAAGAACCCCGGTACGCATCCGCTGATCAACGGCTTCCTCCAGTCCGGCTCGTCGGCCGTCGTCATGCTGGCCGGCGCCCTGGTCTTCGAGACCGGTGTCGTCCACTGGACCAGGGACCTCGTCCTGTCGGAGCTGTGGATGTCGGTCGGCGTCTCGATCGGCGCGCTCAGCCTGCTGTTCGTGCTGATGCGGTCGGAGAGCGCGGACCGGGTGGCGTCGTACTTCTACGGGGTGCCGATCGCCGCGGGACTGATCGCCTGGCCGATGCTGGACCAGCGGCCGACCCTCTCCGAGGTCATCGGGTTCGCGGTCATCGTGGCCTCGATCGTCCTGTTCAACCGGAGCAGCCGGGCCCCGGCGCCGACCACCGCTCCGGCGGCACCGGTCGGCGCCGAGGCCCGGACGGCGGACCGCTCCTGAGCGCGGCCGGGCGGCGGGGAGCCCGAGAGGCTTCCCGCCGCCCGGCCGCGCTACCGGCCCGGGCGTTCGCTTGAGCGAACGGTCCGGGCTCAGTGCTCCAGCGCGTCCGCCACGTGCAGGCGCTGCTCCGCCCGGAAGTGCAGGAGCAGCACCGAGCGCACCGCCTCCCCGTCCAGCGCGGTGTACGCGTGCGGCAGCGAGGCGTCGAAGCCGACGTAGTCACCCGGCTCCAGCTCGACCTCGCACCCGTTGACCCGCACCCCGAGCCGGCCCGCCTGGACGACGGTGTGCTCGGTGCCCGCGTGGCCGGCCGAGTCCTGCGTGCCGCCGGGCCTGACCCGCTGGTCGTACACCTCGACCACCGAGTCCCCGGCCTCGATCCGGCGCAGCGGCCGCAGGTCGACGCCGACCCCGCTGAGCGGCTCGACATCGGCCGCGCGGACCACCGTGACGCCGCCGCCGGGCGCGCCCTCGACCAGGTCGGAGATCGGCACGCCGAGCACCCGGGCCAGCCCGAACACCGTCTCCAGGGTCGGGTTCCCGGCGCCGGACTCCAGCTGGGAGAGCGTCGCCTTGCCGATCCCGGCCCGCCTCGACAGCTCGGACAGGGAGAGGCCGCGCGCGGCCCGCACGCGCTTCAGGTTGGCGGCGAGCACGCCCCGGACGGATCCCTCGGAGTCGGCCACTCGTATCCCCTTCTCTCCGACCTTCGTTCGGTATACCGTACGGGACGCGAGGCGCCGGTCGCAGCAGTGCGCGCCGGTCCGGCGTGTTCCGACCCCACCCCGACCCAGGAGGCGGCAGTGACCGAGCCCACCCAGCCCACCGAGTCCCGGCCGGCCGACACCATCACGTACCGCAAGAACGGCCTCACCCGCGGCGTCACCGACGAACTCGCCGAGAACATGCGCCACGGCTGGGCCGACACCGAGCGCGGCGACCTCACGCCGATCCCGCAGGCCGCGCACACCGCCCGCCGCCGCGCCGAACTCGCCGCCGCCTTCCCGGGCGAGACGCTCGTCGTCCCGGCCGGCAACCCCAAGGTCCGCGCCAACGACACGGACTACCCGTTCCGCCCGTCCTCCGACTACGTCTACCTCACCGGCGACCGGTCCCAGGACGGCGTGCTCGTCCTCTCCCCCGCCGGCGGCGCCACCCTCTACGTCCGCGACCGCTCCGACCGCGGCAACGGCGAGTTCTGGCTCGACAACCACGGCGAGCTGTGGGACGGCCGCCGCAACAGCCTCACCGAGAACGAGCGCCTGCTGGGCCTGCCCTGCCGCGACGTCCGCGCGGTGCGGGCCGACCTGCGCGCCGTCACCGGCCCCGTCCGTGTCCTGCGCGGCCACGACGCCGGGGTGGAGGAGGCGCTCGGCGACGGTGTCACGGCGGAGCGCGACGAGGAGTTCAAGGTCTTCCTGTCCGGACTGCGCCTGGTGAAGGACGAGTTCGAGATCGCCGAGCTGCGCTTCGCGTGCGCGGCCACCGCCCGCGGCTTCGAGGACGTCGTCCGGGTGCTCGGCACCGACACCGAGACCGCCGAGCGCCTGATCGAGGGCACGTTCTTCGTCCGCGCCCGGGTCGAGGGCAACGACGTCGGCTACGGCACCATCGCCGCGGCCGGCCCGCACGCCACCACCATGCACTGGGTGCGCAACGACGGCCGCGCGAAGCCCGGCGAACTCCTGCTCCTCGACGCGGGCGTGGAGACCAACGAGCTCTACACCGCCGACATCACCCGCACCCTCCCCGTCAGCGGGCGCTTCGACCCGCTCCAGCGCAAGGTCTACGACGCCGTCTACGCGGCGCAGGAGGCCGGCATCGCCGCGGTGCGGCCCGGCGGTGCGTTCCGCGACTTCCACCACGCCGCCCAGCGGGTGCTCGCCGAACACCTCACCTCCTGGGGCCTGTTCGGCGACCTCAGCGCCGAGAAGGTCTACGAGCTCGGCTTGCACCGCCGCTTCACCCTGGCCGGCACCGGCCACATGCTCGGCATCGACGTCCACGACTGCGCCCACTCCCGCACCGAGGACCACGTCGACGGTCCGCTCAGGCCGGGCATGGTGCTCACCGTCGAGCCGGGCATCTACTTCCAGGAGGACGACCTGACCGTCCCCGAGGAGTACCGCGGCATCGGCGTGCGCATCGAGGACGACATCCTCGTCACCGAGGACGGCAACGAGAACCTCTCCGCCGCCCTCCCCCGCGAGGCCGGCGCCGTCGAGGCCTGGCTCGCCGCCCTGCGCGCCTGACCGGTCCTCGGAGCAGCGGCACCGGCCGGCCGGGGAACGGCTCCCGCCCCTCAGGCGCTGATCATGAACGCACCCCGACCGGACACCGGGCGGGCGGGGGTTCAGCCGGCCAGTGGCTTGACCCAGCGGCTCCACTGCGGTTCCGGGGCGTAGCCGGCGGCCTTCCAGGTGCGGTGGCCGAGTTCGTTCCCGTCCAGGACCATCGCGTCGATCCGGCGGGCGCCGAGCGCGGCCAGGCGCTCCTCGGCGGCGGCGAGCAGGGCGGCGCCGATGCCCCGGCGGCGGTGGGCGGGGTCGACGGCGAGGCGGTACAGGTGGGCGCGCCAGCCGTCCCAGCCGGCGATGACGGTGCCGAGCAGGGTGCCCGGGTCGCCGGCCGGGGTGGCGACGATGAGGCAGTGCGGGTCGCGCGCGAGCAGGGCGGCCACGCCGGCCTCGTCGTCGGAGATGCTGGTGCCCTTGGCCGCGGCGGCCCAGAGCGCGAGCAGCGCGGGTATCTCGTCGGGGGTGGCGGTGCGCAGGGCGATGTCGTCGGTCATGACCCGTGTCTAGCAGGCCCGATCGCCCCGCCACCGGGAATTCCACCTGCCGGGCGCTACGCCCCGAGCCGCCACACCGTCGTCGTCTTGACGGAGGCGTCCTCCAGGTCGGCGACCACCGGCACCTCGTACGCGGCCACGGCGGTGAACCGCTCGCGGGGCAGGTAGGCGCGGCCGGGGTCCCCGACGATGACGGTGGCGCCGCGGGCGGCGGCCCGTTCGAGGAAGGGCAGGAACCGGGCGGCCATGGCCCGTTCGTAGAACACGTCGCCGGCGAGGACGACGTCCGCCGGGGCGCCGTCGCCGTCGACCAGGTCCACCAGGGCGCCCTCCACCCGGACGCCGTTGGCCTCCGCGTTGAGCTCGATCGCCGCCACCGCGTAGGCGTCGATCTCGGCGGCCCGCACCCACGCGGCGCCGCTCAGCGCGGCGGCCACGCCCACCACGCCCGACCCGGCGGCGACGTCCAGCACCCCGCGCCCGGCGACGAGTTCGGGGTGGTCCAGCACGTACCGGGTGACGGCGACGCCGCCGGCCCAGGCGAACGCCCAGAACGGCGGCGGCATCCCGGCCTCGCCGCGCGCCTTCTCGGTGGTCTCCCAGAGGGCGATCGCGTCGTCCGCCATGTGCAGGCGGATCTCGGGGACGAACGGGACGGGCGTCAGCGCGGTCTCGCGGAGGATGAAGGCGAGATCGCCGGAACAAGGACGGCTGGTCGGCTGGTGGAGGCGCAGCTCACTCGGCATGCCCCGCAGCATAGAGCCGCGGGGCCCGTGGTCATGCGCGTCCGGCGGCCTTCTGGGTGCGCCGGGCGAGCGAGTCGACGACGACGGCGGCGAGCAGCACCGCGCCGGTGATCATGAACTGGATCGCGTTGCTGAGGCCCTCGATGTTCATCCCGGACTGGATCGAGCCGATCACCAGTGCACCCAGCAGGGCCGACCAGGTCTTGCCGCGCCCGCCGAAGAGGCTGGTGCCGCCGATGACGGCCGCCGCGATCGCGTTCATCAGCAGGTTGCCGCCGCCGGAGGTCTGGCTGGCGGACTGGATCTGCGCGGCCAGGAAGAGGCCGCCGACGGCCGCCATGGTGGAGCAGATGCTGAAGACGCTGATCCGGATCCACGACACGTTGATGCCCGCGCGCCGGGCGCCCTCGATGTTGCCGCCGAGTGCGAACACCTGCCGGCCGTAGCTGGTGCGGCGCAGCACGAAGTCCAGCACCACGATGAAGATCAGGAAGATCAGCAGCGCGAGCGGCAGGCCCTTGTACTGGTTGAGCGTGTAGGCGGCGAGGAAGGCGACGATCGCGAGCAGGACGGTCCGCAGCACGAGGTCGGTCGTCGGCCGGTACGGGACCCCTGCCGCGCGGCGCCGGCGCGTGTCGACCAGCGAGGCGACCACGAACAGCGCGACGCCGATGGCGGCCGTGCCGTACGCGGCGATCTCCTGGCCGTAGATCGTGCTGTAGAGCCGGGAGACGATGTCCGTGCCGGACAGGTTGACGGTGCCGGTGGCACCGAGCACCTGGAGCATCAGGCCGTTCCAGCCGAGGTTACCGGCCAGGGTGACGACGAACGCCGGGACGCCGACCTTGGCGAAGAACACGCCCTGGATGAGGCCGACGACCGCGCCGCCCACGAGGGCGACCAGGAGCGCGACCCACTGGTTGACCCCGTGGGTGACTTCGAGGACGGCGTACAACGCCGCACACAGACCACTGACCGAGCCGACCGACAGGTCGATCTCGCCGAGCAGCAGCACGAACACGACGCCGATCGCGATCATGCCGGTGCCGACGATCTGCTGGGACAGGTTGGAGAGGTTCTGCGCCGACAGGAAGCTGCTGTCGAGGCTGCCGAACACCGCCCAGATCACGATCAGGGCGAGCACCACGGGCAGCGAGCCGAGTTCGCCGCTGCTGAGCCGTCGGCGGAACTCGCCGAGGTAGCCCTTGATGCCCTCCTGGCGCACGATCAGCCGCGGGTCGACCGCGGGGATCGCCTCGGGGGCGACCGGGACCGGCGCGTTGACGCCGCCCCTGGGCATGCTGTCCTCGGGCAGCGGGACGTGGTGGCGTTCGGGCTCGCCGCCCTGCGGGCTCCCGGGAATGTGCTCGCTCACTGGGAACCCTCCTCGCCGCGGGCCTTCCGGCGGGTCACGGCGTTGTCCGTGGCACCGGTGATGGCCGAGATGATCTGTTCCTGGTTGGTGTAGCGCTTGTCGAAGACGCCGTTGTTGCGGCCCAGGCGCAGCACCGCGACGGTGTCCGCCACCGCCATCACGTCCGCCATGTTGTGGCTGATGAGGATCACGCCGTGGTCCTGGTCGCGCAGTCGCTCGACCAGGTCGAGGACCTGCGCGGTCTGCTCGACGCCGAGGGCGGCGGTGGGTTCGTCGAGCATGACGACCTTGGGCGAACCGATCAGCGCGCGGGCGATCGCGACCACCTGGCGCTGGCCGCCGGAGAGGGAGGCGACCGGGATCCGCACGCTGGGGATGCGGATGGAGAGCGTGTCGAGCAGCTCGCGCGAGCGCTTCTCCATCGCGACCTCGTCGAGGATGCCGAAGCGCCGGATCTCGCGGCCGAGGAAGAGGTTGCCGACCACGTCGAGGTTGTCGCACAGTGCGAGGTCCTGGTAGACCGTCGCGATGCCCAACTGCTGGGCGTCCTGCGGGCGGTGGATGGTCACCGGCCGGCCCTTCCACTCGATCGCGCCTTCGTCCGGCTGGTGGACCCCCGCGATCGACTTCACCAGGGTGGACTTGCCGGCGCCGTTGTCGCCGACCAGTGCGAGCACTTCCCCGGCGTGCACCTCCAGTTCGATGTCGGTGAGCGCCTGGACGGCGCCGAACCGCTTGGAGACCCCGCGCAGGGCGAGTACGGTCTCACCTGCCACAGTGACCAACTCCCTTGCCCCGCCCCCGGAGTGGGGGCGGGGCGTATTCGTGTCGGGACCGCTCCGCTGGGAGCCGGTGCTACTGCAGGCCGGCCGACTGGCAGGCGGCGGCGTAGTCCGGCGTGCAGATCTGGGCGACGGTGTAGAGGCCGTCCTGGACGACTGTGGTCTTGACGTTGTCCTTGGTGACCACGACCGGAGTGATCAGGTTGGCCAGCGTCTTGTGGCCGCTGCCGTTGGTGGCGGTGGTCGGCGCGACACTGGGCGCCGGCGTCCCGCCGCCGGCGAGCGCGACCGCCATCTCGCCGGCGATGTCGGTCTCCGGCTTGAACGGCTTGTAGATCGTCATGGTCTGGGTGCCGATCAGGATCCGCTGGATGGCGTCGAGCTGGGCGTCCTGCCCGGTGAGCGGGACGCTCAGGCCGGCCGCCTTCAGTGCGGTCGCGATGCCGGCGGCCATGCCGTCGTTGGCGGAGTAGACGCCGACGACGTTGTTGGCGCCGATCGCGGTGATCCCGGCGGCCGCCTCCTGGTTGGCGGTGGCCGGGTCCCACTGGGGCGTGTCGTACTCCTTGCCGATCTTCAGCTTGCCGTCGATCGCGCTGTGCGCGCCCGCCTTGAAGTCGGCGGCGTTGGGGTCGGTGGGCGAGCCGTTGATCATGATGATCGAGCCGGCGCTCGCCTTGCCGCCCACCGCCGCCACCAGGGCCTGGCCCTGGAGTTGACCGACCTTGTGGTTGTCGAACGACACGTACGCGTCGACGGGCCCCTGGGCCAGGCGGTCGTACGCGAGCACCTTGACGCCGGCGTCGTGGGCCTTCTGGACGGAGGACTGGATCGACTTGGCGTCCACCGCGTCCAGGATCAGCACCTTGTCGCCCTTGGTGAGGGCGGTGTCCACCTGGGTCTGCTGGAGCGTCGCGTCCTGGTTGGCGTTGTAGTAGTCGATCTGGGCGTCCGGCGCCAACTGCTTGATCTTCGACTCGATCAGGGGGCGGTCGAACTGCTCGTAGCGGGTGGTCTTGCTCTCCGGCAGCAGCAGGCCGATCTTCACCGCGCCGACCGCCGCGGAGCCGCTCGCGCTGGCGCCGCCGGAGGAACCGCCGCCGGACGACGACTGCTTGGCGCTGCCGCAGGACGCCGCGCCGAGGCCGAGGGATACCACTGCGGTCACCGCGAGGACGCGGCGAAGCCTGATGCTCATGGGGTTGCCTCTCCGGTTGAGTCCACCCCCTGTTCTCCGAGTCTGGGAAACGCGGGCCGCTCCCACGACCGCAAGTGCGCCGAATGGGTATCCGGCGTCGAAAACCACTGCGGCTCGCCGGCCAGCGGCAGCTGCGCCGTGAGGCGGGTGCCCGCGGCCGTCGGGGCGACGGCCAGCGTGCCGCCGTGGTGGCGGGCGATGTCGCGGGCGATCGGCAGGCCGAGGCCGCTGCCGCCCTCGTCGCGGCTGCGGGCGTCGTCGAGGCGGGTGAAGCGCTCGAAGACCCGCTCGTGGTCGGCGGGCGGGATGCCCGGGCCGTCGTCCTCGACGTCCAGCACGGCCACGCCCCGGGCGCGGTCCGCGGCCAGGCGCACGTGGACGACGCCGCCCGCGTGCCGCTCGGCGTTGTCGAGCAGGTTGGTGAGCAGCCGGCCGAGCCACAGCGGGATGCCGTCCACGGCGACGCCCGGGGCGAGGTCGGTGGTGCGCCGGTGCCGGCCGGGCGAGCGGCCGAGCACGGTGTCGGCGACCAGCGCGGTGAGGTCGACGCGCCGGCGCGGCCGCTCCTCGGCGCCGCCGGCGTCGAGGCGGGCGAGGAGCAGCAGGTCGGTGGCGAGGCTCTGCAGCCGGTCGGTGTCCTGGAGCGCGCCGTGCACCAGCTCGGCCCGCACCGCCGGGTCGGGGTGGGTGTCGGCGACCTCCAGCTGGGTGCGCAGCACGGCGAGGGGGCTGCGCAGTTCGTGCGAGGCGTCGGCGATGAACTGGCGCTGGCGCCGTCCGGAGGCCTCCAGCCGGTCGAGCATCGCGTTCATGGTGGCGGCGAGCCGGGCGATCTCGTCGGCGGTGCCGGGTTCGGGCACCCGGCGGTGCAGGTCCTGCCCGGTGATGGCATCGACCTCGGCGCGGATCGCCTCGACCGGGCGCAGCGCGTTCCCGGTGACCTTCCAGGTGACGACGACGCCGGTGAGCAGCAGCAGCGGGCAGGCTACGGCGAGCCCGGCCCGGGTGATGTCGAGCGCCTCGTCGGCGGCGCGCAGCGAGGCGCCGGCGTAGACGGTGACGGGCCCGGCGGGGGTGTCGCCGGTGACGGCGGTGACGCGCTGGCGATGGTGGTCGAGGAGCGGGTCGACGTCGTCGGTGGTGTGCGAGCCGGTGCGCCCGTCGGGGGTGATCGCGGGGTGCCCGGCCAGGTTGGGGCTGGCGGCGAGGACGGTGCCGCGGGCGTCGACGACCTGGAGGAAGTCGGTGCCGTGGCCGGTGTGCAGGACGGGGGTGAGGCGGCCCTGCGCGGCGAGCTGGGCGACGGTCTCGGCCTGCTGGCGGGTGGCCGAGGCGGCGGAGGCGACGAGGTCGGCGTGCAGGACGGCGAGCAGCCCGGCGCTGGAGAGGGCGAGGGCCGCGCCGAGCACCGTGCCGGCCGCGGCGGTGGCCCGGGCGCGGACGGTGCGCGGGAGGAGCCGGCGGGCGGAGCGCGGGACGAAGGGTTCGCGGTGGGGCACGTCAGCCGCCGGCCGGGTCGAGGCGGTAGCCGGCTCCGCGCATGGTCTGCAGGGCGGCCCGGCCGAAGGGGGCGTCGATCTTGCGGCGCAGCGCGTGGATGTGGACCTCGACGACGCTGGGATCGGCGTCGTGGTCGGCGTCCCAGACGTGGTCGAGGATCTCGCGCTTGGAGACGACCGTCCCGGCGCGGGCGGCGAGGTGCTCCAGGATGGCGAACTCGCGCGCGGTGAGGTGGGTGGGGGTGCCGGCCCGGGTGCAGGTGCGGGCGTTGGCGTCGACGACGAGGTCGCCGAGGGTGTGCAGGCGGGGCCGCTGCGGGTCGACGCGCCGGTGCAGGGCGCGCAGGCGGGCGAGCAGCACGACGAAGGAGAAGGGCTTGGCCAGGTAGTCGTCGGCGCCGGTGTCGAGGGCCTCGGCCTCGTCCCACTCGCCGTCCTTGGCGGTGAGCACGAGGATCCCGGCGCGGCAGCCGTCGGCGCGCAGGCGCGCGCAGACCCGGTAGCCGTTGAGGCCGGGCAGCATGATGTCGAGCAGGATCACGTCGTAGGGGTGGCGGCCGGCGAGGGCGAGGCCTTCGGGCCCGTTGTGGGCGGTGTCGACGGTGTGGCCGTCCGCCTCCAGGCCGCGGCGCAGCGCCGTGGCCATCCGCTGTTCGTCCTCGACGACGAGAATGTGCATCCGTTCAGGGTGCCAGGTGGTCCGTGGCGATCTTCGGCGACCTTAAGCGCAGGTTCAGGAACGGTCCGCCATGATCGCCCCGCGC
Organism: Streptomyces sp. SP17BM10; assembly: GCF_036322405.1. Lineage (NCBI taxonomy): Bacteria > Bacillati > Actinomycetota > Actinomycetes > Kitasatosporales > Streptomycetaceae > Streptomyces > Streptomyces sp. SP17BM10. Next base: position 206,134 of record NZ_JAQYXB010000623.1, read on the forward strand.
GGCCCGGGCGGTACCGGGCGCGCGGAGCACGCCACGCAAGGAGAGCCCCGATGACCGACTCCCCGTCGTCCAGCACCCCGTTCCCGCAGGGCCCGGACTCCGACCCCGAGCTCGGCCCCGCGCCCTCGAAGTTCGGCCCCGGGGCCGGCCCGCTCCCCGGCGCCGAGGAGGTGCCGCCGGCGCCCAAGCGGCGCCGGACGGCCCGGGTGCGCGCCTGGGCGGCCGGGCAGGAGCGCCGGATAGCCGCCGGCGTGGCCGCGGTCGCGCTGGTCGGCGCCGCGGGCGGGGTTGCGCTGGCGGCCCTGAACGAGGGGCACGGCGGGCACGGCGGCGACCACGGGCAGGCGATGAACTGGTCCGAGGACGGCTCCGGCGAGCTCGGCGGCCGGGGCGGGCACGGCACCGGGGACCGCGAGGGCGGCCACGGCGGCCGGGGCCACCGCAACCACGGCGGCCGTCAGGGCTTCGACGGCCAGGGCGGTCAGGACGGCCGGGGCGGCGAGGGCCGGGGCGGCGAGGGCCAGACCGGCGGCGCCCCCGCCCCGCTCCCGTCCGTCGCCGCGTCCGCCGCACTGGAGAAGGCGCAGGGCGCCGTCCCCGGTGGCCGGGCCGAGTCGCTGCGGCGGGTCACCGCGCAGGACGGCGGCGCCGCGTGGTCCGTCGTCGTCCTCGGCCAGGACGGCGTCCGGCACCGGGTGACGGTGGACGGCGCGAGCGGCGAGCTGACCGGCAACACGGTCGTCGCCGCCCCGGGACGCTGACGTGGCCCAGCACTCGACGCTGACCCGGCCGGACGAACGCACCGGCCGGCCCGCGCGGGCGAACAAGGTCCCGCCGGTGGACGGCTGGTTCTGGCTGATCAAGGTCCTCACCACCGGCCTGGGCGAGGTGCTCTCCGACTTCCTCGCCCGCGTCGCCGGGCCGGTCCCCGCGGTGGGCGGCGCCGGCCTGCTGTTCGTGGCCGCCATCGCGGTCCAGCTGCGGCTGCGCCGCTGCGTGCCCGGCGTGTACTGGGCCGTCGTCGTCATGGTGAGCGTCTTCGGCACGATGGTCGCCGACGTGGCGCACGTCGCGCTCGGTGTGCCGTACGCCCTGTCGGCGGGCTCGCTGGCGGTGGCGCTGGCGGCCCTGTTCGTGGTGTGGCACCGGGTGGAGGGCTCCCTGGCGATCGACCGGGTCACCGGGCTGCGCCGGGAGCTCTTCTACTGGGCGGCCGTGCTGCTGACCTTCGCCCTGGGCACCGCCGTGGGCGACCTGACGGCGGCCACGCTGGAGCTCGGCTACCTGGTCGCGGGCGTCGGCTTCGCCGTGCTGATCGCCGTCCCGGCGGTCGCCGCGAAGGCCCGCTGGGTGGGCCCGGTGGCGGGCTTCTGGTGGGCCTACGTGCTCACCCGCCCGCTCGGCGCCTCGTTCGCGGACTGGGCCGGCGTGAGCCACCAGCGGGGCGGCCTGGACCTCGGCACCGGCCGGGTGAGCGCGGGGCTGGCCGTCGCCATGGCGGTGGCCCTCGCCCTGTCCGCCGGCGCGGCCCGGGCCCGGACGCGCCGGGCCGGGGCTGGACGGTCCGCCGACTGACGTCTACATTGCTGTAGACGCCGCGGAGGCGTACGGCACACCCCCCGGACTGCCGTCCGCCTCCGCCGCGCCCTGCCCCGTCGCCGCGGTCCTCAACCGCGCTCGTCGACGATCCGCCTGATCTTCCCGACCGAGCGCTCCAGTGTGTACGGCTCGACCACCTCCGCCGTGACCGTCACACCGACCCCGTCCTTCACCGCCCGGACGATCGCCGCCTGCGCCGCCGCGCGCACCTCGGCGGGCGCGTCCGGCCGCGCCTCGACCCGCACCGCCATGACGTCCAGCCGCCCCTGCCGGCCCAGCCGTAGCTGGAAGTGCGGCGCGACGCCCGGGGTGCGCAGCAGGATCTCCTCGATCTGGGTCGGGAAGAGGTTCACCCCGCGCAGGATGATCATGTCGTCACTGCGCCCGGTGACCTTCTCCATCCGCCGGAACGCCGGCCGTGCGGTGCCCGGCAGCAGTCGGCTGAGGTCGCGCGTGCGGTAGCGGATGACGGGCAGCGCCTCCTTGGTGAGCGAGGTGAACACCAGCTCGCCACCCTCACCCTCGCCCAGTACCGCGTCCGCCCCCGGCTGATCGGCCAGCGGGTCGACGATCTCCGGATAGAAGTGGTCCTCCCAGACGTGCAGGCCGTCCTTGGTCTCCACGCACTCCTGCGCGATGCCGGGCCCGACCACCTCGGAGAGCCCGTAGATGTCGACGGCGTGCAGGTCGAGCCGGTCCTCGATCTCGCGCCGCATCTCCTCCGTCCACGGCTCCGCCCCGAAGATCCCGATCCGCAGCGACGTGCCGCGCGGGTCGATCCCCTGCTTCTCGAACTCGTCCAGCAGCGTGAGCATGTAGGACGGCGTGACCATGATGATCTCGGGCCGGAAGTCCTGGATGATCTGCACCTGCCGCGCCGTCATGCCGCCGGAGGCCGGGATCACCGTGCAGCCCGCCCGCTCGGCGCCGTAGTGCGCGCCGAGGCCGCCGGTGAACAGCCCGTAGCCGTACGCGATGTGCACCTTGTGCCCGGCCCGGCCGCCGGCCGCGCGGATCGAGCGGGCGACGACGTCCGCCCACATCGACAGGTCGTTCTCGGTGTAGCCGACGACGGTCGGGCGCCCGGTGGTGCCGCTGGAGGCGTGGATCCGGCGGACCCGCTCCATCGGGACGGCGAACAGGCCGAACGGGTAGCCCTCGCGCAGGTCGGCCTTGGTGGTGAACGGGAAGCGGGCGAGGTCCGCGAGGCTGCGGCAGTCCCCGGGCCCGACCCCGGCGGCGTCGAACTTGCGGCGGTACAGCTCCACGTTGTCGTACGCGTGCCGCAGGGTGGCCCGGAGGCGGTCGAGCTGGTGGGCGCGCAGTTCGGCGACCGTCATCCGCTCGCCGGCGTCCAACCGTCCGGGCGGGACGGGCTCGCCGAGGCGCTTCGGCGCGGCGGCCCCGGCTGGTTCGGACGCGCTGCTGGTCATCGTCGCTCCTTCGCGGGTCGGCCGGCCCCCGTGGCCGCCCCGACCGATCGTTCGGCCGGGCGGCCCCAGGGTCAGTAATCCAGGACGCGCGGCGGCTGTCAAGGCATCGGATCGACTCCGGAGGGTCCATCCGGATCGCGCCGCTCCGACCCGTTCGCGACGGGATCCCCGCGGCGTAGGCGACGAGCCGATATGACAATCATTACGAATTTTTACCCGGAGCGGCCCTCGGCCGGCTCCCCCGCATGGTTCAGTAGTCCGGCTTCCCCTGCCCCCCGGAGTGATCACCTTGCCCACGTCCACCGCCCTGGTCAGCGCGCTGCGCGAACTCGGCGACCGGCCCGCCGTCGTCGCCGGCGGCCGCTCGATCAGCGGCATCGGCCTGCTGCTCGGCGTCTCCCCGCCCGGCGGACTGCCCGCAGCCGTCGCCGCCGCGGTCGGCTCACACTCCGCGATGCCCGCGAACACCGCCCGCGCCACCGAGCAGCGGCTGCGGCACTGGGCGGGCGTCCTCGGCCCGGCACCCATCCGCCACACCCTGCTCCACCCGGCCACCGACCTCGCCGTCGAACTCGCCCTCGCCACCCTGCTGGCCGGCGGCACCGTCCACTGCGCCGACCCCGACCAGTGCCCCGAGGAGCAGCTCAGGGCCCTCGCCGCCACCGGCACCACCCACCTCACGCTGCCCTCCGACCTGCTCTGGCGCCTCACCCGCGCGCCCGGCCTCGCCGCCCACGACCTCTCCGCGCTGCGCCTCGTCCTGCACGTCGGCCCCGAGCCCCGCCAGGACGACGTCTACGCCGCCGTCGACGCGCTCGGCGCCGTCGTCGCCCACCTGCGCGAGCCGCACAGCGACGCCGAGGCCGCCGAGCACCGGCTGCGCGCCGCCGCCGACACCGCCGCGACCGCCGCCTGGAAGCACGCCATCGGCATCACCGCCGAGCAGGTCCGCGACTTCGGCGCGCACCTCGACCACGCCGTTCTCAGCTCGCTCCTGCTGACCCTCCAGCAGTACGGCGTCCTCACCGACCCCGCCACCGGGCACACCGAGGCCGAGGTCCTCGACTCCGTCGTCGCCACCCCCGTCTACCGCCCCCAGGTCCTGCGCTGGCTCGACGCCCTCGCCCGGCACGGCCTGATAGCCCGCCACGACGGCCGCTACTTCGGCGCGCCGCCGCTCGCCGCCGCCGAGGTCCGCGAGAGCTGGCGCCCGGCCGCCGACGCCTGGGCCGACGGGCTCGGCCAGGCCGCGGCCCTCGACCGGGTCCGGCGCGCCACCCTGCGCCTGCCCCGGCAGGTCACCGGCCAGGAGCCGCCCCGCCCGGCCGTCCCCCCGCTGCGCTGGTCCGCCGCCCGCGGCTACTTCGGCGCGGCGCTCGGCTCGCTCGTCCGCGGCATGGCCGAGGCGCACCAAGGGCCCGCGCCGCTGCGGGTCCTGGAGCTCGGCGACGGCGACGGCACCGACACCGCGATCGCCCGCGCCCTGTCCGCCCGCCCCCGCCAGGTCGTCGACCACCACCCGCTGCCCGACGGCAGCCGCTTCGACGTCGTCGTCGCCACCGGCGCCGGCGACCCGGACGCCACCGTCGCCGAGCTCGTCCGCCTGCTGGCGCCCGGCGGCCGGTTGCTGCTCGTCGCGGCGATCGACGAGCAGCTCGACGTCCTCGTCACCGCCGAACCCGACGCCCTCGCCGCCGCAGCGCCGGCAACCGCACCCGCACCCGCCGAGGAGTGGCGCGCGGCGCTGACGGCGGCGGGCTGCGCCACCGTCCTCGCGCTGCCCGAGGACGGGCACCCGATGGGCCTTCTCGGCCAGCAGCTGTTCGTCGCCCGCGTGCCCTGAGCCCGCGCGCCCGGGGGCCCACTCACCCTGGGCCCCGCGCGCCCCGAGCCGCCGCCGTCGTCACCGCTACGATCAAGGCCATGGCCCAGTCCTCCCGGCATGCGGACCCGCTCGCGTCGATCGCCTCGCTCGCGTCGCTCGGTTCACTGCTCTCGATCGGCTCGGTCGGGTCGATCCTGTCGATCGGCTCGGTGGGCTCCTTCCTGTCCGTCGGTTCGATCGGCTCGTTCGGGTCCGTCGGTTCGATCGGCTCGTTCGGGTCCGTGGGCTCCATCGGCTCGTTCGCCTCCGTCGGCTCGATCGGCTCCGCGCTGTCCGCGCTGTCCATCGGCGCCCGGCGAAGCGTCGGCTCCCTCGGCCGCGCCCACGACCGAGCCGGGTGGGCCCACGGGCACCGGCGGCCCCGGCGGCCCCACGGTGAGCGTTTCGTGGCCGAGCGGTGAAGCCCGGATCACGCACCGCCACCCGATGCGTACCATTTCGATACCGAAGCGGGGATGAGCTGCGGGGATCCTCGCCCGCCGGCACCGGGCGCGGGTAGCATCCGGCTTGCCTCCCGGCCGTGCTGCAGGCGGCTTTCCCGCCGTCGGCGGCCTCGGACCCGGGCGGCACAACCTCGCGGGGCGATGGCGGTCCCCGCGGACTCGACACCGCGCGCCAGGGCAGTCGCGCGAACGGCGAAGGGCATCGTGTTGGCGGATCGGCTCACCGGCGGGGACTCCTCACTGCTGCGGCGGATCAACGCGGCGGTCACGCTCCGGGCGTTGCGGGCCGGCCATGCCGTGACCCTCACTCAGCTCGTCGGCGAGACCGGGCTCTCCCGGCCCACCGTCGAGGGCGTCATCGAGGGACTCGTCGACACCGGGCTCGTCGCCGAGGTCGACCAGCCCAAGGAGGACGGCCAGCCGGGCCCCGGCCGCCGCGGCCGCCCCGCCCGCTGGTTCCGCTTCCGTGCCGAGGCCGGGCACATCCTCGGCGTCGAGATCGGCGTGCACGACGTCCGCGTCATCCTCGCCGACCTCACCGGCGAGGTGGTGGGCAGTCACTTCAAGCCCGTCGACGAGACGCTGGAGGCCGAGGACCGGCTCGCCGCCGTCCGCACCGCCGTCGCCGAGGTACTGCGCAAGGCCGGCATCTCGCGCGACAACCTGTGGGCCGTCGGCATCGGCACGCCCGGCATCGTCGACCGCGAGGGGACCATCCGGCTCGGCACCGCGATGCCCGGCTGGACCGGCCTCGACCTCGGCGTGCGGCTGCGCCGCTCCTTCCGCTGCCCCGTGCTGATCGAGAACGACGCCAACCTCGCCGCGATCGCCGAGCACTGGCAGGGCGCGGCGGTCGGCGCCGACGACGTCGTCTTCGTCATGGCCGGTCTCAGCCCCGGCGCCGGCTCGCTCATCAACGGCCGCCTGCACCGCGGGTACGGCGGCGCGGCCGGCGAGATCGGCGCGCTGCACCTGCTGGGCCAGGAGGTCACCCCCGAGCGGCTCCTGTCCACCACCGGCAAGCCCCTCAACCCGCTCGACGAGGCGGCCGTCGCCCGCGTCCTGCGGCTCGCGCGCGAGGGCGACGAGGTGGCCAAGGTCGCCATGGACCGCTTCCTGACCCGCCTCGTGCAGTCCGTCGCCGCCCTCGTCCTCGCGATCGACCCGCGGCTCGTGGTGGTCGGCGGGTGGGCCGCCGGGCTCGACGGCGTCCTGGAGCCGCTGCGCGAGCGGCTGGCCGAGTTCACCCTCCGCGCGCCCGAGGTGGCCCTGGCCGCGCTCGGCTCGGAGGTCGTCGCGATGGGCGCCCTGCGCGTCGCCCTGGACCACGTCGAGGAGCAGCTCTTCGCCGTCGACCCGCCCCGGGTCTGACGCCTCCGGCCGGCCCGACGACCGACGACCGAGGCCCGGACGCCTGTGGGGCGTCCGGGCCTCGGTCTGAGGGTGAGTGCGATGTGGTTCCGGGAGCCGCCGCACTTCAGGGGCCGCGGCGGCTCAGGAGGCGGTGCGCACCCCGGAGGAGGGGGCGGCGGCGACCGGGGTGACCTCGACGAGGCCGGCCTCGCCGAAGGTGAGCTTGCAGGTGTCGGCCCGGTAGGTCGCGACGGCCAGCGCCACCAGGCGGCCCGCCGAGGCGTACTGGGTGGTCATCACCAGCACCGGTGAACCGGGCGGGCGCTCCAGCAGGACGGCCTCGTCGGCCTCGGCGACGCCCAGCTCGACCGCGCGGGACTCGCCGTCGACCTCCAGTCGCTCCAGCTGGCGCAGCACCGAACGGGCGCGGTCGCTCTCGGCGCGGAAGCCGGGCAGGTGCGGCAGCGCGGAGGCGGGCACGTGGAGCGACTCGGTGGCCACCGCCCGGCCCTCGACCAGCCGGACCCGGCGCACGGTGTGCACGGTGGCGCCCTCGGCGATGCCCAGGTGCTTCGCGAGCCGCGGGGAGGCCGGGGCGGTGGTGCAGTCCACCGTGCGCCAGGCCTGGCTGCGCCCGACACCGGGCCAGCCCTCCTCCTGCCGGTTGACCGGCACGCCGACGCGCGGGGCGGCGATCAGGGTGCCGATGCCGCGACGGCGGACCAGGCGGCCCTCCAGCTCCAGCTGGTCGAGCGCCTGGCGCAGCGTCGCGCGGGCGACGCCGAAGCGGGCGGCGAGCTCGCGCTCGTTGGGCAGTACCTGGCCGGTGGAGAACTCCGAGTCGATGGCGCGGAGCAGCACCGTGCGCAGGTGCCAGTACTTCGGTTCCGGTACCGACGTGAGCTGCCCTGTCGTCCCCACCGTGTCCTCCACCCTGTCGAGTCCGCCCGGCCACGGTGGCGGGCTGAGAAGAGGGGCGGATCGCGGGCCCGCTGTCCGCTGTTGCGGCAGGTGGGAGAGCGGGCCTTTATCCGTCCTTCTTTATTAAAGGTCCTTGCAGTAAGCGACCCTAGGGGCATCTCGCGGAGATGGTCAAGACCAATGGCACGGCTTGGTGCGACCGTCGCGGGACTTCATGCCGCGTTCACGTCATTGCGTGCCGGAGCGCGTCACGGCGCGGGCCGTGCGCGTCCGCTCGGTAGGCTGCCCGGGTGATCGTGGTGACGAGTGTGAACGTGAACGGAATCCGGGCCGCCGCCAAGAAGGGCTTCATCGAGTGGCTGGCCGCCACCGAGGCGGACGTCATCTGCCTGCAGGAGGTGCGCTCCGAGCCCGGCCAGCTGCCCGTCGAACTGCGCGACCTGGACGGCTGGCACGCGGTCTGGGCCCCGTCGGTCGCCAAGGGCCGGGCCGGCGTCGCCGTCCTGTCCCGCACGGAGCCGCAGCGGACGGCGATCGGATTCGGGTCGGAGGAATTCGACGATTCGGGCAGGTACCTGGAAATCGACCTCCCGGGTCTCACCGTCGCCAGCCTCTACCTCCCTTCCGGCGAGGTCGGCACCGAGCGCCAGGACGAAAAGGAACGCTTCATGGCGGAGTTCCTCGTCCACCTCACCGCCCTGCGCGCCCGCGCCGCCGCCGACGGCCGCGAGGTCGTCGTCTGCGGCGACTGGAACATCGCGCACCGCGCCGAGGACCTCAAGAACTGGAAGGCCAACCAGAAGTCCGCGGGCTTCCTCCCCGAGGAGCGCGCCTGGCTCTCCCGCGTCTACGACGAGGCCGGCTACGTCGACGTCGTCCGCGCCCTGCACCCCGACCGCACCGGCCCCTACTCCTGGTGGTCCTACCGCGGCCGCGCCTTCGACAACGACTCCGGCTGGCGCATCGACCTCCAGGTCGCCACGCCCGCTCTGGCCGCCCGGGCCACCGACGCCCGGGTGGAGCGGGCCGACACCCACGCCGAGCGGTGGTCGGACCACGCGCCGGTCACCGTGGCGTACGACGTGGAGGGCTGACCCGCCCGCGACGGCGCCACGCATCAGCGAATCGTGTGGAAATCAATAATTTCGGATGCGTTTGATCGCGCATCACCGATGTGACCCTTGCCACAGCGGCGAGGGTCACATCATTTTTCGGCGGCCGAAATCTGGCCGAAACGATCCGCGTTGGCCTGATGTCACTTGATCATTCGTCAAACCTTCATATTCGATGGCACTGTGTACGTAGCCGTACCACCCTTCTGCACCAACTACACATGATCGTGTACACGATGACGAATGGCTGAACTGTGCGCATTCCCCGTTCGGATCGCAACGAAGCGACCACGCGGCCCTGCCTTCCAGATGGACAGCTCACGCTCCGGGAGTTCTCCCGGCTCGCCGGGCAGGTCGGGGGCTACCCCTACGTGAAGGTGGTGCTCGACCGTCAGGAGTCGGTGCTCCACTTCATCGACAGCGCCGACGCCACCCTGCACGTCCGGTACATCGCGGGCGAGATCCTCGGAATGCCGGTCGACGAACTGGCCCGCGGACTCGACGCGTTCAACGACGACGTTTACCGGAATCCCGATCGCCGCTTCTATCTCGGCACCCTCGCACACCACACGAACCACACCCACCACGCGCTCCCCGGCGATTTCCTGTCCCTGGAAACCGTCGACGTCGACACCATGTCCCAGGAGATGCTGCGGTTCTTCTTCCAGCGGGTGCGGGCGCACGTCGACCCGGCGCTGCCGCTGGTCCTCAAGCCGGCCAACCACCGGCAGGAGGGCTACGTCGCCCGCATCCCGGAGAGCGAGATGCCGCGCGTGCTGTCCCACGAGCTCTACTCCACGGCCGCGTTCGTGCCGCTCACCGCCGGGGCCGCGCACGGGCGGCTGCGGGTGTTCCGGTCGGAGGAGGAGTACCGGAACGATCCCGAGCCGCTGGCGTGGCACGACATCGTGGTGATGCCGCGGGTGCCCGAGGACATACCCCGGGTGTCCGGCATCATCCACACCGAGCACACCACGCCGCTCTCCCACATCAACGTGATGGCCGCCGGCTGGCGGATCCCCAACGCCGTCGGCGTCGGCGCCGTCGAGCGGATCGAGCGCGCCGCACTGGCCGGGCGGTGGGTGCACTACCGGGTCGACGCGGACGGCGAGGACTTCCTGCTGGAGGCCGCGCGGCCGGGCGGCGCCGGGGAAGCGCGGCCCGCCGAAGCGCAGGACCGCGTCGTCGTGGACGTGCCCGACCTCGCGCCCACGCCGATCGCGCCGCTGTCCGACCTGCGCGCCGACGACCACGTCCGGTTCGGCACCAAGGCCGCGGGCCTCGGTGAGCTCACCCACCTGCTGCAGCACGGCTCGCCGCGCTGGCTCGGCTTCTACCGCGTGCCCCGGCCGCCGCGGGACAACCTGCTGCGCTACCTGGCCCGGCAGCTCGACCTCCCCGAGGACGCGGACGAGTTCGAACTCGACGCAGCGGCGCATCAGTTGGTGAAGGAGTACGCCCAGGTGCCGCGCGGGATCGTGCTGCCCTTCTCCCTCCACCAGCGCTTCCTCGACTCCTCGGCGGAGCTCCGGGGCGCCCTCGCGGCGCTCGATTCGGCGCTGTCGGACGGGACTTCGGCCGGCGGGGTCGAGGAGCTCTGCCTGGAGGCGCAGCGGCTGATCCGCACCGTCCCGGTGCCCGGGCCGGTCCGCGCCGAGATCGACCGGGCGGTGGACCGGCACCTGTACGGCGCGCCCGTCGTGGTCGTCCGCAGCTCCTCCAACGCCGAGGACCTGCACGGCTTCTCGGCCGCCGGACTGTACGAGTCGGTGGCGAACGTCGACGGCACGGGCGGCGCCGTCCTCGACGCGGTCCGCGAGGTGTGGGCGTCGCTGCTGTCGCCGCGCGCGGTGCTGCTGCGCAGCCAGGCCGGCATCCCGCCGGAGCGCTGCCGCATGGGCGTGATCGTCCAGGAGCAGGTGGGCGCCACCGTCGGCGGCGTGCTGGTCAGCTGCAACCCGCTGAGCCCGCGGGACTTCCGCAACGTCCTCCTCAACATCTCGCCGCGTTCGGTGACCGACGTCGTCTCCGGCCGGTGCGCCCCGATCCAGTACCTGTGCAACACGATGGAGGGCGGCAGCCGCACGGTCTCGCTGGGCTCGGCCACCGCCGACCTGGACGCCGCGACCAAGGACGTCCTGGGCCGGCTGGCCCTGATCAGCCGACTGCTGCAGTCGCACTTCTCGCCCGACGAGGCGTACGGCGCCCCGGTCGACGTCGAGTGGGCGGTCGAGGGCGACCGGATCAGCCTGTTGCAGGTGCGCCCCTTCCACGCCGCCGGCTGACGCCTCCCCCGTCCGACACCCCGCGCAGGCCCGCGCGAGGCGGCTCCCGCATGCCCGCAGGCCGCAGACACGCCACATGTCGCATGAACTTTCCTCTGGAGAAGAGAAGTTGAACAAGATCCTGTACGTCTACGTCAAGGGCGGAGCCCCGCTCGAGTACGCCTTCCCGCGCATCGCCGCCTGCGGTGAGCTGCACGTCCTCGCGCTGGCCCCGCTGCCCACGACCGCCGAGGAGGTGTGGCGCCCCAGCTGTACGAGCATCGAGCTCGTGCCGGACGCGCCGCGCGGCGACGAGCTCGTCGACCTGATCGTGGAGCACGCGAAGGCCGTCGGTGCCGACGCGGTGCTGACCCTCTCGGAGTTCGCGGTGCTGGCCGTCGCGCACGCGGCGGGCCGGCTCGGGCTGGCCGGCGCCGGCGAGGGGATCCTCCGCGCCCGGGACAAGCGGCTGATGCGGGAGGCGTGGGCCGCGGCCGGCGTGCCGATACCCGCGTTCCGCCGGGTCGACAGCCTCGCGGACCTGGAGGCCGCGCTGGCCGCCTTCACGCCTCCGCTGCTGCTCAAGCCGGCCTGGGGCGCCGGGTCGGTCGCCCAGATCGTGCTGGAGGCGCCCGAGGACGCCGCACCGGCATGGGAGGAGATCGAGCGCGGGCTTCGGGCCGGGAGCCGGGTCGGCATGAACGAGCTCTACGCCGCGGACACCGACCGGGACCGGCTGGTCGAGGAGATCGCGCAGGGCTCCACCGGGGGCTGGTACGAGGAGCCCGGCTACGGCGACTACGTGAGCGTCGAGGGGATCGTCGCGGACGGCGTCTACCACCCGCTCGCGATCACCGCCAAGCTGCCGACCGTGCCGTCCTTCGTCGAGGTGGCCAGCACCTCCCCCACCGTGCTCCCGGTGCCGCTGCAACGCCGGATCGAGGAGGTCTCGCGGCAGGCCGTCGACGCGCTCGGGCTGGAGAACTGCGGCACGCACACCGAGCTGAAGCTGATGGCGGACGGCGGGCTGGTGGTCATCGAGACCGCCGCGAGGTTCGGCGGGCTGCTGACGACCCGCCAGGTCCACGAGGTCTTCGGGCTGGACCCGATCGGCATGCTGGTGCGGCAGCTGCTCGGCGAGTGCGTCGACTACCCCGCGGCCATGCCGACCCACGGGGTCAGGGCCGCCGCGTCGGTGGCCGTCGTTGCGGCCGACGCGGCCGGGACGCCCTGGCGGAGCAGGCCGGTCTGGAACCCGCGGGCCGTGGACTGGCAGGCCCTGCTGTCGCCGGGCAGCACCATCGAGGCCGTGCCCGCCTTCACCCTGCCCGAGGGCGAGCCCGTCCCGGCCTTCGACCCGGCCGCGGGGTCGCGCAACTGGCTCGGCGTCTACCTGCTGACGGCCGTCGACGCCGCCACCCTGCAGCGCGACTGCAACGCCGTGCTGAACGGCCTGGAAGCCGCCCTGAACCGGGCCGGCGCATGATCCCGCCCGTCCCGACGACCGAGGTACCCCCGATGCGCGTACTGTTCGCCGGCGCCCCCGGCTTCGGCCACCTCTTCCCGCTGGTCCCGCTGGCCAGGGCGATGCGCGAGCTCGGCCACGAGGTCGCGGTGGCCTCGATGGACGGTGGCGAGCCGGTCGCCGCGTCCGGGCTGCCGTACCTGCCGATCGCCCCGGGCGTCGACTGGCGCAAGGAGATCAGGGAGGCCGGCCGCACCCGGCGGCCCGACCTGATGGAGCGGGTGATCGCGACCAACTCGGCCGACCGCGAGGCGTTCGTCCCGCTCGCCGCCCACGTCAACAGCCGGGTGGCCGACGAGACGGTCGAGCTCGCCGCACGGTGGCGCCCGGACCTCGTCGTGTATGAGTACCAGTTCCCGGTGGCCCTGCTCGCGGCGGCCCGCCTGGGCGTGCCCGCCGTCCAGCACGACCTGGGCTTCGTCCGCACCCCGAAGCTGCGCGCGCTCATGCTCGCCGAGATGGCGGACACGTTCGCGCGGCACGGGATCGACCGGCTGCCCGAGCCGGCCGAGACCATCGACCTCGCGCCGCCCAGCACGACGGGCGGCGACCTGTACGGCTGCTCGATGCGGCCCGTCTCGTACAACGGCGAGGGCGGTGTGCCCGCGCCGCTGGCCGCACCCGCCGGCCGCCCGCGCGTCGCGGTGACCCTCGGCACCGTGCCGCCCAAGACCGACGGCCTGACCAGGGTCGAGCGGGTGATCGCGGCGGCGGCCGGCCTCGACGCGGACTTCGTGCTGGCCACCGGCGAACTCGACCTGACCACCCTCGGCACGCTGCCGGACAACGTCCACGCGTACGGCTGGGTGCCGTGGCGGGCGCTGCTGGACACCTGCGCGGCGGCGATCCACCACGGCGGCAGCGCCAGCGCGCTCGGCGCGCTGGACGCGGGCGTGCCGCAGCTCGTGCTGCCCGACGGCTCCGACCGCTTCATCACCGCGGACGCCGTGCACGCCCGTGGCGCGGGGCTGCGGGCGGGTGCCGAGGAGATCGGCCCCGCGCTGCTGGAGCGGCTGCTCACCGACGAGGGGCTGCGCCGGGCGGCGCGGGAGGTCAGCGCCGAGATCGCGGCGATGCCCGGTCCGGCGGAGGTGGCGCAGCGGCTCACCGGCCTGGCCGGCGCCGCCCGCTGAGCCGGTACCCCGGCACGCCGGTACTCCGTGACGCCGGTGCCCCGGCCACGAACGCGTGGCCGGGGCACCGGTCTTCCTCTCGGCTGCGGCCAAAACCCCTGCTCGACGGGCGTGGTGCGGATGCACACCACAGCGGAGGGCGAATCGGGTTGCTCTGCACATTACATGGCGTTACGTTTTCGTTACGTTCGACCGGGAAACCTGGGTGCGACCCACTTGCTGACGTAGGTTGGGCACGGCCTAAAGAGATCAACGCGGGGGAAAGCAATGCTCAGCAGGCGTGTACGGAACTCCTATCGGCGATTGAGGGACTCGCGCCAGGGCCGGAGCCGGGACGCCCAGCTGCAGGCCCACAGCCGCCGGTTGATGCGACGGCTGGAGCTGCCGGTGCCGCTCGACCCGGCGGAGCTGTGCGAGCGGCTCGGCGAGGACCGGGGCACGCCGATCCGGCTGATGCCGTGGGAGCTGCCGGTCGACGGGCCGTTCGGGATGCTGATCTCGCGCCCGCACGAGGACGCCATCGTCTACCAGTCCCACACCACCAAGGCCCACCAGGCGCACATCATCCTGCACGAGGTCGGCCACATCGTCGCGTACGACCTCGCCGGCGGACGGCCCACCGAGGCGGGGCCGCACGGGTGTTACTCCGACCGGGACGAGCGGGACGCCGAGGTCATCGCCTCCACGATCATGCGGCACGCCATCACGCTGGGCCGCCGGGCGCAGCGCTACGGCATCGACGAGCCCTGGCAGCCGTCGGTGTACAACAGCCTGGTCCTGACCGACGGGCTGACGTGAGGGCGTTCGACTGCGTCGCCATCGTCACGCTGCTCGCCGGTACCCTCTGGACGCTGCCCGCGCTCGTCCGCCGCCGCTTCCGCGATCCCATGCGGCTGCACCTGAGCCTGTCACTGCTGTTCATGGGGCTGGGCAACCTGCTGGCGCAGCCGCGCCTGATCGCCCTGGTGGACCGGCGCACGACCGCCGGTGTCGCGAAGTGCAGCTACAACGCGCTGGTCCTGGTCGGGCTCTGCCTCATGGTCTCGTTCCTGCGCGAGCGCCCGATCAACCGTCGTACGGCCGGGCGTTCGTGGGAGGTGCTGCTGTGCGCGGCCTGCCTGGCGGGCATGGTCACGATGACCGTCCTGCTGCCGCAGCCGCTGCGCAACCACACCCTCACCAGCCACTACCTGGTGGACTGGCGGGTGCGGGTGTTCTACGACCTCGGCAACGCCTTCCTGTTCTCCGGGTACGCCGCCTGCGCGCTGCTCGCCCTGCGGCACTCGCGTGCCGGGCACCCGCTGCGCAGGTGGTCCCTGGCGGTCATCGCCGCCGGCCTGATCGGGCTGGACCTGAGCTGCGTCTTCCGCGTGCTGTGGGTCAATCTGCCGGGGATGCGCGCCCCCGGGACGCCGGTGACGTACGACGAGGACTTCGGCTTCGGCATCGCCGCCACGATCGTGGTGTGCGCGGGGCTGAGCCTGCCGTTCTTCGTGGGCCTGTTCCAGCTGCGGCGGGACCGGCGCGACCACCGCGCGCAGTACCACGGCCTGGAGGCGCTGTGGCAGCGGGTGGCGGCTTTCTACCCCGAGCTGGTCCTCGACCAGCGGAGCTTCGTCGGGCGGCAGTTGGGGCCCGTCGCGGACTACGCCTCGGCCACGTACCGGCGTTACGTCGAGTGCCGGGACGGCCTGACCCGACTCGGCCCCTACCTCCGGCTCGCCGCCGACGAGTTGGCGGACGGCGGGGACGGCCTGCCGAAGGACCCGCGGGCGGCGGCCCGGATCATCGACCGCGCGCTGCTCCTGTACGGGGCCCAGTCGCTGGGCGAGGCGGCGCCGAAGACGAACGCGCTGTTCATCCCCGGACCCCGCGAGGCCTCCGACGACTACGAGAGCGACCTCGTCGGCCTGATCGAGATCTCCCGCGAACTGCGGGCGCTGCGGGCCCAGCGCGCGGGCGCCGCGTAGCCGCCGGGGCCGGTGCGCCGCCCGGCGCACCGGCCCGCGGCAGGCCCTACGGGACCAGGACGAACTTGCCCCGGAATCCGCCGGCCTCCAACCGCCGGTGCGCCTCGTGCGCGTCGGCGAACGGGAGGACGGTGGTCCGCGGCCGCACTCCGGCGTCGAGGGCGGCGCGCTCGGCCACCTCGGCCAGGTCCGCGCGGTTGAGCTCCACGCCGTGGAGCACGAACTCCACGTCCGGGCGCCGGGCCGGGTCGGGCGCGTCGAACGGGACGAGGGTGAGGAAGGTGCCGCCCGGGCACACCGCCTCGATGAGGTCCGGGGCGCCGCCGGCGTCCACCACGATGTCGTAGGCCTTCGCCTCGACGCGCGCCGGATCGGTCAGCACCGCTCCCCCGCCCGGGCGGCCCAGGCGCAGCGCTTGGCAGGCCTCGGCGTCGCCGGGGCGGACGAGGAGGTCGGTGGTGGTGTCCGGCTCGTCGAGCAGCCGGGCGGCGAGCTGTCCGCCGAGGCTGCCCCGGGCGCCGACCAGCAGCACCCGGCGGCCGGCCCGGACGGGGGTGCGGCGCAGCGCCTGGACGGCGGTGACGCCGGCCAGCGGCAGGGCGGCCGCGTCGACGAGATCCAGGGCGCTCGGCACGCGGACGACGTACTCGGGATCGAAGCGGACGTACTCCGCCATGCTGCCGACGCCGGTGCCCAGTTGGGCGGTCATCGCCATGACGCGGTCGCCGGCGGCGTAGCCGCAGCCGGCGGGCGCGTGGGCGACGGTGCCGGCGAGGTCCCAGCCGAGGACGGCCGGGAGGGCGGTGGGGATCAGGCCCGAACGGGTGGCGAGATCGACGGGGTTGACGGCGGCGGCCGCCACCCGGATGACGAGTCCGTCCCCGTCCGGTTCGGGCAGGTCGAGGAGGCCGAGTACCTCCGGGCCTCCGGTGCGCGTGATCCCCACGGCCTTCATCGTGCGGTGTCCTCCCCGGGACTCGGCGCCGGAGCCCTCGGGGCGTCCAGCGCGTCCATGATCGACAGAAGCTGCTCGCGGACCTCCGGGGTCATCCCGCCGGCCCGCATCGCGATCGAGCGCACCTGCCGGTCGGCGAGGACGGAGGCCCAGGCCGGGTCGTCGGCCGCGTCGGCGGCCGTCTCCTCGTTGATGAGCGCGCCCACCGAGACCGGGAGGGTCATCGGGCGGGCGCGGAAGTACTGCACGATCGCGGCGAGCACGCTGATCGTGGGGTTGGTCTGCGAGCCGTTGCGCAGCGCGGCCAGGTAACTCCTGGAGATGGTGACGTCGTGGGACGGGTCCTCGGAGATCGCCTGGGCGACCTCGGACGTGGAGGGTTCCCGGCGGCGTCCCACGGTGTCCGTGGTGGCTGCATCCGCGAACCACGCGTTGAGGCGTTCCGCCAACGTGGCCATGTCCCTCTCCCTGAGCTCCGGCGCCTCGGGTCGGGACGACTCGGCGCGACGTTCGGTGACGGCAGGGTAGACGCGAGCGCTTCGCCTGTGAAGTCGCCGAGGTTCTCGAAGTCTAACACCAGCGCCACCTCATCAACACACCTGCCAATATAGTGGCAGCTAGTGCTAATATACTGGCGTTTGCGATCGCCACAGAGACAATCGTCCTGTGGGAAGGTCCTGCGTCGCCCCGGCCACCCGGGGCGCGGGGGCCCCGGGAACCCGGGGCGCAGGACCGCCCGAACCCCTTCCGAATCCGGAGGAGACATGCGCAGCGGTACGTCTTTCAGCCAGGGCCTGCGGCACAGCGTCGACGACAACCGGGCCGGCGGCCCGGCGTGGACGGTGGAGGCCGTCCGCCAGGTGCGCTACCACGTCGTCAGCTCCGACCACCTGTTCGCGCTCGACAACACGGCCCTCCTCGACGGCTGCCCGGACGCGCCGCTGCGCGCCGGGGACCGCCGGCTCGTCGTCATCGACGAGAACGTCGACAAGCTCTACGGCGGCCGGATCCGCGACTACTTCGCGTACCACCGCATCGCGGTGACGATGGTGGCGCTGCGGGCGGACGAACCCGTCAAGGAGTGGGAGTCCGTCCTGCGCGTGGTCGACGCCATGAACGACTTCGGCATCGACCGCCGCCGCGAGCCGGTCCTCGCCATCGGCGGCGGCGTGCTCACCGACATCGTCGGCTTCGCCGCCAGCCTCTACCGGCGCGGGACCCCGTACATCCGCATCCCCACCACGCTGATCGGCCTGGTCGACGCCGGGGTCGGCGTCAAGACCGGCGTCAACTACGGCCTCGGCAAGAACCGCCTGGGCACCTACGCCCCGGCGACGGCCACCTTCCTGGACCGCACCTTCCTGCGCAGCCTCGCACCACGGCACATCAGCAACGGCCTCGCCGAGATCATGAAGATGGCGCTCATCCGCTCCGAGGAGCTGTTCGCGCTGCTGGAGTCCTGGGGCGCCGCCGTGCACGCGGACCGGCTCCAGGGCTCCACCGGGGAGCTGGCCGCCGCGTCGGACGCCATCGTCGCCGAGGCCATCCACCTCATGCTCGAAGAGCTCCAGCCCAACCTGTGGGAGTCCCATCTGGAGCGGTGCGTGGACTACGGGCACACCTTCAGCCCGACCGTCGAGATGCACGCGCTGCCCGAACTCCTGCACGGCGAGGCCGTCATGATCGACATGGCCCTCACCACCGCGCTGGCCACCCTGCGCGGCGACCTCTGCGAGGCGGACGCCGACCGCATCCACCGCGTGGCCGGCGCGCTCGGCCTGCCCGTGTGGAACGACGTCCTGGAAGACCCCGCCCTCCTGGAGGCCGCCCTGCTCGACACCGTCCGCCACCGCGACGGCCACCAGCGGCTGCCACTGCCCGTCGGGATCGGCCGGCACCACTTCGTCAACGACGTCACTCCGGCCGAACTCCGGGCCGCCACCGACCTGTTGCGGCGCAAGGCCGCGATAGCCGGACACACCCCGGCCGGCTACGCGCGGGTGAGCGCGTGAGCGCCCCCGCGGCCCGGCCCGTCACCGCCGTCGTGGTCGGCGGGTCCACCGGCATCGGCCGCGGCATCGCCGACGCGTGGGCCGCCCAGGGCGTCGAGACCCACGTCCTCAGCCGCTCCCGCCCCGCCGGGCCCGGCGCCGACCTGCTCGCCTGGCACTCGCTCGACCTGCGCGACGGCGACGCGGCGCGGGCCGCCCTGCGCTCCGCGATCCCGCCCCGGGTCGACCTCGTCTGCTACTCGGCCGTCTACTTCACCGACCGCCGCGAGCCCTTCGCGGACGTCCGCGAGGGCGACTGGCTGGACCAGTTCGCCGTCAACGTGCACGGGCTGGCGTGGACCCTGAAGGAGACGCTGCCCGCCCTGCGAGCGGCCGGCCCCGGACTGTTCCTGCACATCTCGTCCGAGGTGGTCTACAACGCCGGCCCGAACCGGTCCGGCTACGCCGCGACCAAGGCCGCCGCCGACTCGCTGGTCCGCTCCGTCGCCCAGGAGACCGATCCGGC
This sequence comes from Streptomyces sp. SP17BM10, assembly GCF_036322405.1. Lineage (NCBI taxonomy): Bacteria > Bacillati > Actinomycetota > Actinomycetes > Kitasatosporales > Streptomycetaceae > Streptomyces > Streptomyces sp. SP17BM10. The sequence goes on from NZ_JAQYXB010000623.1 coordinate 225,244, forward strand.
CGAGGTGACCTTCGTCCAGGCGCTGCCCGCCGGGATGGTCGACACCCCCGGCATCCGCGCCCGGCGCCCGGCCGGCTTCGACTACGGCGACTACATGACGCCCGCGCACTTCGGGCCGCTCGCGGCCGAACTCGCCCGCACGCGCGGGGTGCCGTACGCGGGCGAGGCGCTGGTCGTGCACGAGGACCGCAGCTGGACACCGGTCCGGGACGCCCTCCCGGCGTCCCAGTCCCGTCCGCCGGCCTCACAGCGCGCCTGATCGCACCCCACTCACTGCCCCGAGCACCACGTTGAGGAGAACCCGTGCCACTGCTCCAGGCGCACACACTGCTGTTCGACATGGACGGAACGCTGGTGGACTCGACCGCCCTGGTCGAGTCCACCTGGGCGGACTTCTGCGGGCGGCACGGGCTGGACCTCGCCGAGGTCCTCGCCTTCGCCCACGGCCGCCCCACCCGCGAGACCGTGCACCGCTTCGTCGCCGACGCGCCGCTCGCGGCGGCCGAGACGCGCCGGCTGGTCGCGCACGAGGAGTCGGAGACCACCGGCATCACGGCGGTCCCGGGCGCCGCCGCGCTCCTCGCCGCGCTGGGGCCCGGCTCCTGGGCGGTCGTCACCTCCGCGAGCCGGCGGCTGGCCGAGGTGCGGCTCGGCGCGGCCGGGCTGCCCGTGCCGGAACTGCTGGTCAGCGCCGACGACGTCACCCGCGGCAAGCCCGACCCGCAGGGCTACCTGCTGGCCGCGGAGCGGCTCGGCCGGGAGGCGCGGGAGACCGTCGTCTTCGAGGACTCCCCCGCCGGCATCCGCGCCGCACTGGCCTCCGGCGCGCGCACGGTGGTCATCGGCGCCTGCGCCGACCACGACCACGAGGCGCAGCGGCACCCCGACTTCCGCGGCTTCTCCGTGGCCCCGGCCGACCCGTCCCGCCCCGGCGTGACGCTCACCGTGCCGGAGCCCGTCGCCGGCGGACGGCCGGTGCGGCGATGACCGGGCGGACGGCCGTGGCCACGGCCACGCTCGCCGCCGACGTCGGCGGCACCTGGGTGCGCTGGCGCGCGGGCGGCCCGGGGAGCCCGGTCGAGCGGGTGCCCGCGCCCAGTCGGCTGCGCCACCCGGAACGGGCGGTCGCGGACCTCCGGCGCGACATGGTCGAACTGCTCGGCTCCGCCGCCCCGCCCGGCGCCAGGGCCGCGGTCTCCTTCGGCGCGGCCATCGACCACCTCACCGGCGTCGTCCACGGCTCGGCCCCGCTGTGGGGCGCGGCGGACGAACCGTACGACCTCCTGACCGCCCTGCGGGAACACCGGCCGGACGTCACCTGGACCCTCGTCAACGACGTCACCGCCGCCCTCGCCGACTTCTCCGTCCACCACACCCGCCCCGGCACCCGGCGCGTCGCCTACCTGACCGTCAGCAGCGGCATCGCGCTGCGCACCGCCGACCTGGAGCGGACGGTCATCCCCGTCGACGAGTGGGGACTTCAGGGCGAGGTCGGACACCTGACCGCCGCCTGCCCGCCGGAGCTGGCCGGGCTGCTCTGCGAGTGCGGCGGGCCCGGCCACCTCGCCTCGCTGTCCTCGGGCCCCGGCCTCGTCCGGGTCGCCGAGCGGCTGGGCCTGCCGGACGCCGCCCGGGTGGCCGACTGGCTGCCGGGCGCCCTCGACGCCGGCGACCCGGACGCCCGGCGGCTGCTCGGCCTGTGCGTGGAGCCGATCGCCCAGCTGATCCGCACCCTGTGGTGCCTCGACCCGCACCTCGACCTGCTCGGCCTCGGTGGCGGCGTCGTCGAGGGCCTCGGCGCTCGCTACGCCGCCGAACTGCGCCGCCGCCTGGCCGCCTCCACCTCGTACGCCGCCCGCGGCTACAGCCGGGCCTGGCTCGACGACCGCCTGGTGGTGTGCGGGCCCGGCGACGTGGACGCGCTGCGCGGCGCCGAGTGCATCGGCAACTGGCCGCCGAGGACGGCCCGGTGAGCGCCGCCGCGTACAAGGCGCTGGTGCGCCGCGCCCCCGACCGCCACGGCCGCACCCTCGTCGACGTCGCCGAGGTGCCCACTCCCGCGCTACGGCCCGGCGACGCGCTGCTCGCCCCCGCCGTGGCCGGCATCTGCGGCACCGACTGGCAGATCCTGCGCGGCCTGCGCGACGACCCCACCCCGGTGCTGGGCCACGAGGGCGTCGCGTACGTCGTCGAGCCGGGCGACACCGGGCTCGCCCCGGGCACGCCCGTCACCGTGAACCCCACGCACCCGGACGACCCGTCGTTCCTGCTCGGGCACAACCTGCCCGGCCTGTGGGCGGAGCTCACCCGGATCCCGGCGTCGGCGGTACGCGCGGGCCTGGTCGTCCCGGTGCCGGACAGCGCCGTGCGCCCCCGGGTCGCCTCGCTGGCCGAACCGCTCGCCTCCGTCCTGTACGGGCTGCGCAGCACGCTCCGACTGGTGCGCCCGGCCTCGCTGGTCGTGTGGGGGGACGGCATCGTCGGCCGCCTCGCCACCGAGCTGTGGCCCCGCGAACTGCCGGGCCTGCGCGTCCTGTTGACCGGCCACGGCGAAGGCGCCGTCCACCCGGACGACCCCGCACTGCCTGGCCTCCTGGCCGCCCTGCCCGGACCGGTCGCCGTGGTGATCGCCACCCCGCGCACCGCCACCCCGGACGCCCTGCGGGCCGTGGACCGCCACGTGCCGGGCACGCTGGTCGTGGACGTGCACGCCGGACTGCCCGCCGGCCCGGTCGAGTTGACCGCCGGGGCCGTCGACGTGACGGCGGTGCGCGCCGAGCACTGCGGTGGCGCGCCGTGGCCGCCACGGGCCACCGACCTCGCCCGGCCCACCGGCCCGCTGCTCCTGCACGGCCACCGGGGCGTGTCCGGCGACCACCTGCGCGAGGCCGTCGCCCACCTCACCGCCCCGCGCGAGGCGCTCGGCCGTGACGTCCTCACGCACGAGGTCGGGCTCCACGCGGCCGCCGAGCTCGTCAACACCGTCCTGACCACGCGGCGGCGGGTCGCTGACGGCCGCCGGGTCCTCAAGGCCGCGATCCGGGTGGCACCCCCGCGGGAGCGGACGTTCGGCGCCGGGGGAAGCCGGTGACCCCCCTCACGGTGACACCCCTCACGGTGGCCGCACCGCAGTGGCGGATCGCCGACGACCGGACCGCCGCCGCCCGGGCCGCGCTCGCGGCCGGGGCGGACGCGCTCCACCTGGACTTCGGCGGCGCGCACCGGGGCCCGTTCCTCGACGACCCCGCCGAACTCGCCGCCGCCGAAAGGATCGTCCGGACCGTGCCGGTCCCGGTCCTGGCGGTGAACCACGTCAACGACCTCGGCCTGGCCCTCCCCGACGGCACGGCCAACCCCGCCGCCCTCGACCTGCTGCGACGGGCCCTGGCCTGCGCCCGGTACCTCGGCGCCCGGGTCCTGCACGTCCCGGGCTTCCGGCGCAGCCGGCCCAGCACACCCCGACTCCGCGCCGGCACGGTCCGGCTGCTGCAAGCCCTGGGCGACGACATCGACGCGGCCGGGCCGGCACTCGCCTACGAGTCACCGCTCGCCGCCGAGGACAGCCTCGCCCTCGCCCGCGCGGTCGGCCACCCGGCCCTGCGGCTCGTCCTGGACACCGGCAACCTGCTCGACGCCGGCGCCCCGCCCGCCGACTTCGCCCGCGCCGTCGCGGCGGCCGGGCTGCTCCTGCCCGATCTGCACGTCAAGGACCCTTCCCCGCCGACGACTTGGCGCGGCATCCGGGCCGAACTGCCGGCCCTGCTGCGGCTCTCCGGCACCCGCACGGTGCTCGTCGAGAACGACTACCGGCAGGAGCCCGACCGCCTGCGCACCGACGTCACCGCGTGCCGCGCGGCGGCCCCGCACACCCTTCACCCCACCCCCAGGGAGGACTCCCCGTGAAAGCCATCCTGCTCACCGCCGCGCGCACGGTGACGATCGCCGAGGTCGACCCGCCCGTGCCGGGCCCCGGCGAGGTGCTCGTCCGGGTCGGCCTGCTCGGGCTGTGCGGCACCGACCTCGGCTTCTACGACGGCACCAGCAACTACCTGCGGGACGGCCTCAAGAGCTACCCGTTCGTCCCCGGCCACGAGTGGGTCGGCACGGTGTGCGGGACGGGCCCCGGCGTCGACCCCGGCTGGGGCGGACGGCGGGTCTCCGGGCACAACTTCCGTGCCTGCGGCCACTGCCCGGCCTGCCGGGCGGGCCGGATCCGGTACTGCCCCGACCGCAGCGAGATCGGCGTGCTGGGGCCCCGCCCCGGCGCCGGGAGCGAACTGCTGACCGCCCCGGTGGACACCCTCACCCGGATCCCCGACGCCCTGTCCGACACCGCCGCGGCGCTCCTGGAACCCACGGCGGCGGCCGTGCACGCGGTGGACCGGATCGCGGTCGGCCCGCACGACCGGGTCGCCGTGCTCGGCGGCGGCACCCTCGGGCTCGCCGCCGCCCAGGTGGCGCGGGCGCTCGGCGCCGACACCGTCGTCCTCGACCCGCACCCCGCGGCCCGCGGCCTCGCCGCCGCCCTCGGCCTGCCCGCCCTGGCGGCCCCGGACGAGCAGGACCAGGGGGCGTACGGCGCCGTGGTGGAGGCCTCCGGCAGCGGCGCCGCCGTCCGGGCGGCCGTCGGCCTGGTCGCCGCGGGCGGCCGGATCGCCCAGCTCGGCACGCCCCACCACCCCGTCGACGGCTTCGACGCCGCCGCGCTGGTGATCAAGGACGTCACGCTGCACGCCGTGCTGTCCGGGGTCGGGTACTGGGACCGGCTGGTGGAGCTCGTCGAGTCGGGCGCGGTCGACCTCGACCCGCTCGTGGAGCAGGTGTTCGCGCTGGACTCGCTCGATGCCGCGTTCGCCCAGCTCGCGTCCCCGGACCGCGGGCGGCCCAAGGTGCTGGTGCGCGTCGGGGCGCCGCAGCCGGAGCGGGCCGCCGTGACCGCAGCGGCGTCGGTGCGGTGATGACCGGCACGGAACTCCGGGCCGACGGCCCCGCCCGGACCGACGCCCGCGCCGACGCCCGGACCGACGCCCGGATCGACCCGCGCACGGCGGCGCGGCTGGCCACGCTGGCCGCCGCCGCCTTCGTCTACGTCACCTTCGAGGTCTTCCCCGTCGGCCTGCTCCAGGACATGGCCGACGACCTCCGCGTCCCGGCCGGGCGGATCGGGCTGCTGCTCAGCGGCTACGCCGTCGTCGCGGCCGTGGTCACGATGCCGACGGTCGCACTCGCCGCCCGGGTCTCCCGCCGCACCGCCCTGCTCGTCTGCCTGCTCGTCCTGCTCGCCGCCGAACTCATGGCCGCGTTCGCGCACGACTACCCGACGATGGTCGCCAGCCGGGTCGCCGCCGCACTCACGCACGGGGTGCTGTGGTCGCTGATCGCTCCGGCGGCGGCCGCCCTGGTGCCGCGCGAGCGGGTGGGCACGGCGACCGCGGCCGTCTTCGGGGGCGCCACCCTGGCCTCCATCGTGGGCAGCCCCGGGACCACCCTGGTCGGGCAGTTGATCGGCTGGCGCGCCACGGCGCTGCTGCTCGCGCTCGCCACGGCGGTCGTGACGGGCACCCTGGCCTGCGCGCTGCGCCGGCGGCCGGACGGCGCGCCCACCGATGCGCCCGCGCGGGAGGAGACGGCTGCCGCCGGGCGCGTCGGCATGGACCGGCGCGCCGTGCTGACGCTGTGCGGGGTGGCGCTCGTGCTCGTCACCGCGCACTTCCTCAGCTACACGTACTTCTCCGTGCTCGTCGGCGGCGTCACCGGCTCGGCCGGGTCCGTGGTCATCCTGCTGACGGTCTTCGGGCTGGCCGGCGCGGCGGGCACCTTCCTCGTCGGCCGCCACAACGACACCGCCCCGCGCCGGACCGCCACCGTGACGACGGCGGCCTTCGTGGCGGGCGTCGGCCTGCTGCTGCTCGCTTCCGCCCCGCTGCCGGGGACCGTCGCCACCGGGCTGGCCGCGGTCGCCGTCGCCCTGTGGGGCGGGGCGTTCGCCGCCGCCGGGCCGGTGTTCCAGACCGGGATCATGCACTTGGCGGGCGACGACGCCGACCGCGCGTCCTCGATCTACGTGACCGGCTTCCAGATCGGCATCGCGAGCGGCTCGGCCCTCGGCGCGGCCCTGCTCGACGGCTCCCCCGCCTGGCTGCCCGCCGTCTCCACGGCCCTCGCCACGGCCGTCCTACTCGCCGTGGTGCTCCGCCGCCCGATCCCGGAGGCGGCCGGGCGGTAGCACCGCCACCGGGTGCTCCTGCGGCCCGGCTCCGTGCGGCAGGGCGGGCAGGACGTTCTCGGCGAGGATGCGCCCGCTCTCGCCCGGATCGAGCGCGTCGTCCGACGGTCCCGCCGCCTACGGCTCCAGGCGGCGGTCGTCGATGTCGACGGTGGAGATCCCGGACGGATGCAGCTCGTGACGGGCCGTCAGGATCAGGTGCTGCAGCGGGCGCACCGGGGTGGGCAGGCACGTGGCGATCGCGTGGGCCGCGGGCCGCCGCGAGAGCGGCAAGGCGGTCACGTGTCTCAGGGGACACCTTGATCGTCGCATCAGCCATACGCGATCGCACACCGCCGGTACACCAGTGGTGTACCGATCTCCCGGGCCCACCCACGCAGGCCGCTGCCCGGGGGACTGCGGCCCGGTCACCGTCCGTTCGGTGACCGGGCCGCTTCCGCCGTACCGTCGGCCGCTCGCATGCCGCGCCCGTCGTCGTGCCGTCGGCCGCTCAGATGCCGTGCCCGTCGAGGAACCGCTCGACGTCCAGGGCCCACAGCCGACCCTCGTCCTCGGTGAAGGCGTGGCCCGCGCCCGGGTACTCGACGACCTCGGCCCCGGCGATCCGCTCCCCCAGCAGCCGGGTGGTGGCCGGGAGGACGACGCGGTCGGCGCCCGCGACGACGACGAGCGTGGGCACGGCGATCTCGCCCAGCCGGCCGGTCAGGTCGACCCGGGTGGCGGCGGTGATCTGGAGGAGCCCGCCGACGGGCAGCCCCGCGCCGACGGCGGCGGCCTGCGCGCCGTGCTCCTCCGCGCCCAGCTCGGCGAGGAGCCGGGGGTGCGTCAGCATGCTGATCAGGTAGGCGCCCAGCACGGCCGGGTCCTCGGCCGCGGCCAGGGCCTCCCAGACCGCGGCGACCGTGCGCAGCTGCGCGTCCGGCTCGCTGAAGCCGACCGTGAGCACCAGGCCGGTGACCCGCTCCGGGTGGCGCAGCGCGGCGGCGAGGGCGACGGCGCTGCCGAAGGACGAGCCGACCACGGGGAACCGCTCGTGGCCCTCGCGGACCAGGGCGGCGACCAGGGAGTCCGCCAGCGCGAACACGTCCAGGTCGCCGGCCGGGTCCGAGGCGCCGGTGCCCGGGTAGCGGGTGCCGACCAGCCGCCGGCTCCCCGCGAGGCGCCGGATCAGCGGCCCGAAGTTCAACTCGACGTCGCCGCCGGCCCCGTGGGCGAGGGCGAGCCCGGTGCCCGTCCCGGCGCTCAGGTACTCGGTGCGGCCGGTGCCGAGCAGCGCGCTCGACACCGGCGGTAGGAGGTCCGTCACCTCGTGCCCTTCCCCTGGCTGAACCGCCGCACCAGCGGCATCTCGACGTACCGGTACAACAGCCCGGCGATCACGAGCGAGATCGCGAGCGCCGACGCCAGGTAGACGGCGACCATCGCCGCCGATCCGAACGGCCCGTGCAGCACCTTGATGTTGAGTGTGTAGAGCACCAGGTAGTGGCACAGGTAGAAGGCGAACGACGCATTGCCGAGGGCCAGCAGGGGCCGGGAGGCCAGGACGCCGGGGCGGCCGGCGACGTCCCGCTGGGCGGCCGCCACGATGAGCAGGACGCACGAGACGATCAGCGGCGCCCGCCAGCCGAACAGCACCGGGCTGTAGGTGGCGACGGCGTAGGCCGGGACGAACGACACCAGGACCCACGGCAGGCTGATCCTCGGGAACCGGCCGGAGGCCACCAGCTGGGCGGCGAACATGCCCGCGAAGAAGTCGAAGAGGCGCCCCAGCGGGAACACGTAGGCGAACCACAGCTGGAAGCCCGTCACGCTCGGCTCGCTGATCAGCTTGATGTGTCCCGACGGCAGCGTGTACGCGAGGACCGGCATCAGGAAGGCGCCGCCCACGCACACGGCCAGCCCGGCCCAGGAGGTGCGGGAGCGGACGGTGCGGAACCGGGCGATCACGAACGGGAAGACCAGGTAGAACACCGCCTCCACCGCGAGCGACCAGCCCGGGGGCAGGACGGTGAAGTTGTGCTTCGGGTTCGGCACCCATACCTGAGTGAGCGTCAGGTAGCGCAACACGTCGGAGAGTTGCGTGCCGGTGCCCCAGAACACCGCCACCGCCGCGGCCCCGGCCGCGTAGTACAGCGGAAGGATCTTGACGAACCGGCGACGGTAGAAGGCCCCGAGGCGGTCGCCCGTGCGGGACGACCAGGTGAGCACGAAGCCGCTGAGCACGAAGAAGAACGCCACGCCGAGGCCGCCGAACTGGTTGGAGACCTCGTGGAAGACGACGTTGGTGTGGTGGTCGGCGAAGGTCGGCAGCGCCAGGTACGAGGAGTGGCACACGAAGACCGACAGCGCGGCGAAGAAGCGCAGCCCGGTCAGCGAGTCCAGGCGGCTGCGCCGCCCGGCCGCCGCCGGCGGCGGCCCGCTGGGTGCGGGGACCGCCGCCGGCGCCGGCGCCACTCTGCCGGCGCTGCTCACCGTGCTCATTCCCCGGCCGGGGAGGTCAGGGCCGACACGGCCGCCACCGCCGCGAGGCCGTCCTCGTACCCGAGCACGGCGGCCACGCCGCGCACGTCGGGGTCGAACGGGTCGGCGCCGAACCCGGCCCGGGCCCGCTCGGACGGCTCCAGCACGACGGCCCGGTCCAGCACCTCCTGCCGCTCGGGCGTCACGTAGCCCGGCAGCTCCGGCTGGGGGCGCAGCACGAGCACGCGATCGGCGTGGGCGGCGAGTTCGGCGTTGGTGAGGGAGTAGGTGCCGCCGTCGACGTAGTCCGCGCCGTCGATGGTGGCCACCGGCCACAGGCCCGGCACGGCGCAGCTGGCGGTGAGCGCGTCCACCAGGCCGACGCCCGAGTCCGCGGTGAAGACGGCGGGCTCGCCGTCGGCGCGCACGGCGGTGACCGAGAGCCGGGCCTCGGGCCAGGCGTCCCGCTGGAGGCGACCGGCGATCGCGGCGCGGCGGCGGGCCGGGTCGGTGCCGGAGCGCTCGCGGGACAGCGCGGCGAGCCGTTCGGTCTTGACGGCGAGGGACTCGTCGGCACCGTGGACGGCGAGGACGTCCGGCAGGATCTCGGCGAGCGAGACGGCCGGGGCGAGCTCGGCGTTGCGACGGGACTTGCGGACCGTGCGGTCGAACTCGGCGGCGGCGCCGGAGTGCAGCACGGCGGCGGCCACGGCGGCGCCGGCCGAGGTGCCGACCACGTGGCCGACGGCGTCGAGCCGGAGCGCACCGGCCTCCTCCAGCGCGGCCAGGACGCCGATGGTCCAGCCGATGCCGGCGAGTCCGCCGCCGCCGAGGACCACGGCGGTCGATTCCTGCGACATGAACATCCTCCAGTTGGTGCGGGTGGTGCGGGGTGAGGTGCGGTCGTGGTGGCCGGCCACCGTGCCCTCGGGGCGGGTCCGGTGGCCGGCCGCGTCCCGCCGGGGGATGGCGGGACGATCGGGGGCACGGCGCTCAGCGCGCGTGCACGGGTTCGGCGGCCGCCGCGTCGGCACCGGTGGGGGTCGTGTCGGCACCGGTGGAGGCGGGCACGCCGACGGGGGCCCGGCGCGGGCTCGCGTTGCGGCGGCGCCAGCGCTGGTCGAGGGGCTTCTCGACGAGCTGGTACGACAGGTAGGTGGCGACGACGGTCAGCGCCACGATCCCCGCGTACACGATCGGTGCCTCGACCCCGCTGTAGCCGTGGCCCGAGCGGTGCAGGTACCACATCCACAGCAGCGGCCACTGGTACATGTAGACGCCGAAGGTGAAACGGCCGAAGCGGGAGACCGCGGGCGCGGGCCGGTCCGCCGGGCGGCGGAGGTCCCCGGCGCCGACGGCGCCGATCAGCAGCACGATGCCGGTGATGGTCGCCGCGCTGGTGGCGACGATGAAGTGCGCGTGCTCGGTCGCCACGTAGACCTCCGGCGCGAGGACCACGAGGGCGGCCCGGCGCGGGATCCCGGGCCAGGCGCCGCGCTTGAGCAGCAGGGCGATCAGCATGCCGAGGACGGACTCCACCATGCGTGCGGCCGGGCAGACGTAGACCAGCCAGAACTTCCACTCCGAGATGTCCTCGGGCACGCCGTGGTAGTTCATCCCCGGGCTCTGGAAGGTGGCGCCGTCGGGGAGCAGCGACAGCACGAAGGGCAGCGCCACGACCACCGCGGTCAGCACCACCGTCAGGGTGCGCAGGGTCCTGGTGGAGCGCTGGACCAGCCCCCGGTACAGGAACGGGAAGACCACGTAGAAGCAGATCTCCACGGACAGCGTCCAGGCCGGGTTGTTCACCGCGAAGTACACGGTGTGGTCCGGCACCCACGCCTGCACGAGGAACAGGTTGGCCAGGACGGTGCCGAGCGGGAACGCCGTCGCGGCGAACAGCGCCACGCAGATCACCCAGGCGACCAGGTGGACGGGGATCACCTTGACCACCCGCCGGGACATGAACCGCCGCCAGTCCAGGGACGTGCCGCGCGAGGTCCAGGTCAGCACGAAGCCGCTGAGCACGATGAAGAACGACACCGAGGTGTAGCCGATCTTGCTCAGGGCCCCGTACACGTGCGACTGGAGCACCTGGTCGGCGAAGAGGCCCACGCCCACGACGTGCGAGGTGAGGATGAAGAAGGAGGCGGGCAGCCGGGCCAGCGACAGACCCGGCAGGTTGCCACCGCGGCGCGTTCCGACCGGCTGGGCGGCGGTGCTCACGAGGACACCCCCGCCTCGGCCTCGACCTCGGCCCGCTGCGCCGGCACGGACGCGGCCACCGGCGCGGGCTCCGTGGCGACCGCGGCCTTCGGCCGGGCCGTGGCCCAGTGCTTCATCGTCGGCAGCTCGACCAGCCGGTACAGCAGCCAGCCGGCGAGGATCGTCGCCGCGAAGGTCCCGAGGATCAGGGCGATCGCGGGCAGCGGGGCGTAGTGGGCGCCGTGCTGGATCTTGGTGCGCAAGGTGTACATCAGCACGTGCTGCGTCATGTAGAAGCCGAACGACACCTCGCCCAGCCACACCATCGTGCGCGAGGCCGTCCAGGTGCGCCGCCCGTCGAGGTCGCGGCGGACGGCGGCGGCGACGAGCAGCAGCAGCGGCACGAACGTGAACGGGATGAACGAGAAGGTGAACGGCACCAGTTCGGCGACGACGTAGCCGACGAGCAGCGCGCCCCAGGCGACGGACGGCCGGATCACCGGCAGCCGGCCCTCGGCGATCACCCGGGCCAGCAGCATGCCGGCCATGAACTCGGCGAGCCGGGGCAGCGGGAAGTTGTAGCCGAACCAGAACTGGACGGTGGAGATCGGCATGCCGTCGGTGTGCGGGGAGTCGGGCAGCACGGTGGCGACGGCGGCGATCAGGAAGGTCCAGGCGACGCAGCCGGCCAGGGCGAGCGTCAGCCGCTCCCGGGGGATGCGGCGCACCAGCGGCGCGATCAGCGGGAACAGCGCGTAGAACATCAGCTCGCAGCAGAGCGACCAGCTGGGCACGTTGACGGCGAGGAAGATGTTGTGGACCGGGAACCAGGAGTTCACCAGGAACAGGTTCGGCAGGTAGTCCCAGGGGCTGGTCGCGGCCGCCCCGGCGAACAGGACCATGGCCAGGGCCCAGGTCACGACGTGGGACGGGAACAGCTTGACCACACGCTTGCGGAAGAAGTGCAGGTAGCCGCGGCTGTCGGAGTTGCGCCACATCAGCAGGAACCCGCTGAGGACGAAGAAGAAGGACACGCCGACCCAGCCGGCCTTCCAGAAGATCGTTTTGTAGGTCTCGGCCCAGTTCTGGTCTCTGAACGGGTTCATCGGGATGAACGTGAGCGAGAGGTGGAAGAAGAACACGGGCGCAGCCGCTATGAAGCGCAGACCCGTCAGGGACGGCAGCGGGGCGCGGTGGTCGTAGCTAGGCCTGGAAATGGGACGCCTCCTTGATGCGGTCGACTGGGGAAGGGGCCGGTCGCGCGTGCCGCAGCCCGTAGAGGACGAAGCCGCCCACGGCCAGGCCGACGGCGGCCAGTGGTACGTCGTGCACGTCGTGGAAGTGGGTGAGGACCCGGCCGCCCGCGAACGAGCCCAGGGCCGCGCCGACCCCGAAGGCCGACATGTTGGTCGCCAGGGACAGGCTCGGGGCCGACGCGGCGAGGTCCAGGACGTCGCTCTGCAGGATCGGGATGAGCGAGAACGTGGCGAGGGCGAAGAGCACCGCGCCGACCGCGAAGGTGAGCGTGCCGCGCTGGAGCGGCTGGAAGACCGCGCACCCGGCGACGAACGCGGCCGCCGTGAGCAGCGCGGGCCCGCGGCCCCGGCCGGCGAGCCGGCCGCCGATCGAGTTTCCGGCGATGCTCGCGACGCCGTAGGCCACCAGCAGCACGGGGACGGCCGCCTCGGCGTAGCCGGCGGCGACGGCGCTGGGCTCGAAGTAGGTGATGATCGTGAACATCGCCGCCGAGAACAGGGCGGTGGCACCGACGGTCAGCGCGACGTCGAGGTTCAGCAGCGCCTTGATCTCCTGCCGCGCGTCCGGTTCCGGGGTGCCGATGTCCAGGTGGGCGGTGGCCCGGTGCACGCCCCAGGTGGCGACCGCGGCCACCACCGAGATGACCGCGAACGGGGTCCGCCAGCCGCCCAGTTGGGCCAGTGCGGCCCCGGCCGGAATGCCGAGCACGGTGGCCAGGTTCACCCCGAACTGGATGGCCGTGACGGCCTTGCTGGAGCGCTCCACCGGTAGCAGGCGCTGTGTCAGGACGATCGCGGTGGCGAGGTACGCGCCGTGCACGCTCGCGGTCACCACGCGCCCGAGCAGCACCAGGGGGAAGTCGGCGGCGGTCGCGATGACGACGTTGCCGAGGACGAACACCGCCAGCAGCCAGGTGGCCAGCCGCACCTTGGAGACCCCGGCCGTGAGCGCGGCGACGACCGGCCCGGCGATCGCGACGGTCGCGGCGTAGACGGTCACCAGCAGCCCCGCCGTCGTCACGTCGACGCGCAACGCGGTCCCGACTTGGGACAGCATCCCGCCGGGCAGCAGCTCGGAGGTGCCGATGCAGCAGATGCCTGCCACCAGCGGAACGGTTCTGCGGGTCACGTGGGAGTCCTCTCAGGAGCCATGAGGTGACTATAGAAACCGAGCTGCCAATATACAAGACATCTTCCTGCTGGAGCGGCACCGAGCCTGTGGCGAGGATGAATCGTCCAGCGAGGACGACGGTGCAAGCCGGGTGCGGGAGGAGGGAAGACGCGGCGGACTACGGCCGTGATCCGCCGACGAGGCAGGCCGGGGGCGTCGACCATCGGCCATTCGACCTACCTACACGGTTTCCCCGATGTGCGCACACGCGTGTCGATCGAAGAGTTGGGGCGGGAGAAACGAGGGCTCTCCTACGAGCCATTCCATGAGCGCGCCGACGATGGAGCAGACCCTGGCCGCCCTGCTCGTGGGGGCGCTGCTGGTGCACCGGGAGCAGCTCGCGCTGCTCCGGGCCGACGAGGGCGCCGCCGCGGGGGCGGTGGAGGAACTGCTCAGGTTCCTCTCCGGAGCGCCGCCTCGTACTCGCCTGCGTGCTGCCAGGTCCGACCGCTGCGCACCGCCGTCTGGAATTCGGCCACGTCGTACTGAGTGCCGTCCAGCCGCAGCAGGTACCCGGAGGGCTTGGTGGTGATGGTCCGGCGGGTCTGCTCCTCGAAGAACTCGTGGTCGGCGTACGGAACACCGAGCAGCTCGCGGATCACGGTGGACGGCACCGGCAGCGTGAACTCCTGCACGAGGTCCGCCCGCCGCCGCTCCTTCGCCAACATGGCGTCGACGTACCCGGTTTCCGCCCACGCCGTCCGCCCGTCGAAGAGCCGGACCCGGGCCACCGGTCCGGTCTCTCTCAGCCGCACGTAGCCGGCCGGCGGGTGGGACGGGCGGTCCGCGTCATCGGGACGTCCGGCAGCGTCTCCACACCCGTCGCTGCGCCTGTCGTCTCACTGGTCATGCGGCCCCCAGAACCCTCGGGTCACGGCCGGCTCTCGGCCGAAGCCCGGGGATTCTCCGCCGCCGGGGCAAGGCCGTTCTGAAGCCGGAGGCCCGACGCCCTCAGCGGGTGCGGCGCCTGGTGGTCGCCGGCGGGGTGAGGCGGACGGGCCGGTCGGCCGGGGCGCTCTCCAGGGCGTCGAGCTGGGCGAGGACCGTGGTGCGCAGGTCGGCGTAGTCCTCGAAGTCGTGGTCCTGGAAGAGGCTGTGGCCCGTCCACATCAGGTTGGCGCACACCCGGGCGGGGACGCGGCCGGTCTGCGCACCCATGCCGACCAGGGCGACCGAGGCGATGCTGCCCGGGGCCTTGCGGTTCTGCTGGTGGACCGCCTGGAACGCGGCGGCGCACGCGAGGGCGACGTTGAGCGTCTCGCTCACGTTCTGCGAGGACTCCTCCATCGTCGGGGCGGAGATCAGGAACTTCGGGTTGTCCGCCCCGGACGGCACGCACACCGCGGCGCCCACCGGGAGGTGGCCCGCGAAGCCGCTGCGTATCGCGCGCTGGACGCGCAGCTGGATGCCGGCACCGAGGTGGCGCTTGATGGCGGCATCGGTGCCGCCGTCCATCCGGCCGCGGGAGTTGGTGGGGCTGACCCAGGCGTCGACCTTCTCCTCCAGGATCGAGCCGGTGCGGATCTCGATCCCCGGGGTGCCGGCGAAGGCGGCCCGCCATGCCCGCACCACGGTGGTGTTGAGGTCGGTCAGTACCACCCTGAGCGGCGGCGGCGTGCGGTCCATGGGCGTGCTCCGTTCGGGATCGCGTTCGTCGACGGGTTCGTCGTCGCGTTCTTCCAACGGACTCGAAGCTAGCGCTCGGCACTGACAAACCCGGCCCGCGCCGTTGTCGGTGGGTCCTCGTACTGTCGGCAGCGTCTTCCCGACGTCAGCGCCGCGTGAGAACCCAGGAGTTGTGCCGCCATGACCGAAGCCACCCCCCAGCCCGACCCCACCGACCCGCTCGCCCTCGCCGACCTCTTCAAGGGCGGCGGGGAGCCCTGGCTGCCGGTGCTGGGGCCCGTCATCGAGGCCCAGCCGGACGCGGCGTCCTTCATCGGTCCGAACCGCGCCCCCGAGGTCGTGCCGGTCCGCGAGCTGACGTTCCAGGCGCTCAAGCCCAACGCGCCGCACAAGTGGAAGGTGGTGGTCTTCGGCCAGAACCCGTACCCGCGGCCGGAGAGCGCCACCGGCATCGCGATGTTCGACAACACCTTCCACGACTGGAAGGACAGCCAGTTCGGCCGGGTCGTCAGCATCCGCTGCATCATCAAGGCCGCGGCGATGTGGAAGTACGGCATCCCCAAGAAGACGCCGATCGCCGACATACGCGCGCTGCTGAGGGAGCGCGACACCGTCCAGCCGCCGGAGTGGTTCCAGGCGATGCTCACCCAGGGCGTGCTGCTGCTCAACGCGGCCATGACGGCGAGCAGCGACGGCACGACGGGCCCCGACCGGCACACCGCGTTCTGGCGGCCGGTGGCGGAGCGGATCGTCGAGGAGATCCTCAGCGCGAAGCAGGAGGCCGCCGAGGAGGACCGCGCCGTCGTGTTCGCGTGGTGGGGCGCGCACGCGCGCAGCCTGAAGCGGGTCGTGCAACGGCTGGAGAAGAAGTACCCCGGCGTCGAGGTCCGGCACATCGACCACGCCAACCCGGCGGCGCAGGGCGACATCTTCTGCGACGACGAGCACTTCGGCACGGTGAACGCCGCCCTCGCCTCGCTCGGCCTCGACGAGGTCGACTGGCTGCCGAGCAAGGGCTGGAACGAGCGGGCGGCGGAGGGCGGCGCGGCGGACGACGGCGTCGCCGAGCGCATGGGCGCGTTCATCGCGTCCACGATGGAGCTGCACCAGCTGTACCTCGAGCGCCTCGCGAGCGTGAAGGACGAGGGCCTCGAACTCCCGGCCATCACCGGGGTGTTCGACACCCCGCTGATGGACTTCCGGGACGCCGTCGGCCCGGTCGCCGAGCTGCTGCGCGGCCTGGGCGGGCACGTCGAGCGCTCGCACGAGTTCGGCAAGCGACGGGCGGACGCCGACGCGGGCCGCGGGCTGTCCGCCGACGCGATCGCCGCGCTGTACCTCTACACGTGCGAGTCGGCGTTCTACCGCGAGATCAACGCCGTCCTGCGCTCCCCCGACCGGACGAAGGTCGTGCCCTACCTCCCCTACCTGCGCCTGCTGTTCGCGGCGGTCTCCGGCCTGCCGGCGCGCACCGCGCCGCTGTGGCGCGGGGTGCCGCTGGACCTCCGGGCGCAGTACCCGCTCGGACGGACGGTGACCTGGTGGGGCGTCTCCTCGTGCACCTCCGAGCTCGGCGTGGCACGGTCGTTCCTCGGCAGCCGCGGCAAGCGGACGCTCTTCGAGGTGGTTCCGTCCCGGGCGGTGGGCATCCGCGACTTCTCGTCCTTCACCGGAGAGGAGGAGTTCATCCTCCTGCCGGGCACGCAGCTGAAGGTGACGGAGGTGAAGGCCGAGCGCGGCGGTCTGTGCACCGTCCGCCTGACGGAGGTGGAGGAGGAGCCGCTGGTGTCCTGAGGCGGAGCGCGAGCGCATCGCGGCCATCGGCGCGTCGCCGTGCGGCGGGGCGGCCGGCGCGGTTGTCCGTCCGGATGCGGATCACGAACC
Organism: Streptomyces sp. SP17BM10; assembly: GCF_036322405.1. Lineage (NCBI taxonomy): Bacteria > Bacillati > Actinomycetota > Actinomycetes > Kitasatosporales > Streptomycetaceae > Streptomyces > Streptomyces sp. SP17BM10. Next base: position 242,072 of record NZ_JAQYXB010000623.1, read on the forward strand.
GGGGGCGACGGGTGGCCGGCCGGTGGGTGCTCCTGCTCGCCGTCGGCTGCGGGCCGGCGGCGCACCTGGCCGAGACGGAGTGACCGGAGACGGAGTGACACCCCTGCGGGCCCCTCGGAGGACGCTCACCCGATCGTGACCACCCGCGCCCAGGCCGGAGGCCCCGGCGCGGGCTCGTAGCCCGGGTCGTGCTCGGCCCACGTCGGGGTGCCCCGGGGAAAGAGCCCGACGACCGTGCGGCACGGCGGCTTGGCCGACGGCCACGGCGTCTGGCCGTCCGTCAGCGCCACGACGACGTCCGGCCGCGTGCGCAGCGCCGCCGTGAAGCCCTCCCGCAGGTCCGTGCCTCCCCCGCCGATCAGCGGGATGCCCTCGGCCTTGCACAGCGGGTGCACCGTGCCCACCGCCGCGTCGCACGACAGCACCGTCACCAGGTCCCGCCGCCCGCCCACCGCGCGGGCGATCGCCGCGACCTCCAGCAGCGCACTGCCCAGCTCGGCGTCACTGACCGACCCCGAGGTGTCCACCACCACCGCCACCCGGGGCGGCCGGCGGCGAAGGCTCGGCAGGACGATCCCGGGCAGGCTCACCGAGCGCCGGGCGGGGCGGCCGTACGTGTAGTCCTGGCCCACGCCGCCGCCCGAGGCCGCCGAGCGGACCGCCGCACCGAGCAGCTCCCGCCACGGCTGCGGCGGGTGGAACGCCTCCTTCGCCCAGCGCTTCCAGCCGTCCGGGGCGTCCCCCGGCCGGCCCGCGATGCCCTCGGCCACCCGGAACCGCACCGCGTCCCGCTCCTGCCGGCTGAGCCCGTGGGCGCCGTCCGCGCCGAGGTCCCACGGGCGCGCACGGCCGTCGGCGCCGCTGCCGCAGTCCAGCCAGGCCAGGTGCTCGGTGAGCTGCCCGAGCCGGAACCGCCCGAGGTAGTCCTCCATCAGCTCGCCCTCCGGCAGCCCCAGGTCGGCCGGGAGGACGGCCCCCTCGGGGCGCACGAGGCCGTCGCCGTAGACGTCGTCGTTGATCTCGCAGTCGGCGGCGATGTTCATCCGCAGCTGTTCGGCCGGGCCGGTCAGCCCGTGCCGCTTCGCGTAGCGCGCGCTGCGCCCGTGGTGGTCGCGCAGGAGGTGCGAGACCTCGTGCACCCACACCCCGGCGAGGTCCTCGACCGGCGTCCGGACGACGAAACCCGGGGAGACGTAGCAGCGCCAGTGGGCGTCCACCGCCATCGTCGGCACGTCCCGTGACTCGACCACGTGCAGCGCGAACAGCGCCGTCGCCAGGTAGGGGCGGGCCCGGGCGGCCATCAGGCGGGCGGCGAGGAGCTTGTCGACGTCGAGGTCGCGAACGGCCGCGGTCACCGGCCGCCCTTGCCCGCGAGCGCCGCGACCCGGTCCGCCACCCGGCCCGCCGCCGCGTCCGCCCGCCGGGAGAGCGCCACCGCCCCCGCGAGCCGGTCGATCGCGGCCGGCACGTCCCAGTCGTCGCGGCGCAGCGAGGCGAGCGTGGTGGCGGGGACGACCACGACGTCCGGGGCGCCGCTCTCCGTCGCGCGGACGAGCAGCGCCCAGGCCGCGTCCCAGCGCTCGCGCGTCGGCCGGTTGCGCACGGCGGCCACGACGCCGTCGAGGACGGCCTGGCGCAGGTCGCCGCGCTCCGGCAGGGCGGCGGCGGCCGGGTCGGCGAGGAGGTCCTCCGGGTCCGGCAGGTCCATCCGGTCGATGCTCGCCAGGAGTTCCAGGCCGGGCCCGTCCCCGACGGTGCCGCGCACGAGCAGCGACAGGACGTCCCGCGAGGAGCCGGCCGCCGTGGCGAAGGCGGTCAGCCGCAGCGCCATGTCCCAGCTGCGCGGCGAAGGCCAGGCGCCACCGCGGCGGGCCTCGCTGCTCGGCAGCTGGTGGACGAGCTTGGGGCGGGCGGCGAGCAGCCCGCAGACGGCGCGCCGGGCGAAGGCCACCGCCTCGGGGAGGGCGGCCGGGTCGAGGCTCGGCAGGGTGGCGCGCGGCCAGGTGCCGCCGAGACCGCGGACGACCACCTCGTGGTCGTGGACCCACTGGAGGTGGACGAAGCGGTTGGCGAGCGGCGGGCTCAGCTCCCAGCCGTCGGCGGCCGAGGAGCGCGGGTTGGCGGCGGCCACGATCCTGACGCCGGGCGGCAGCCGGAGGGATCCGATGCGGCGCTCCAGGACCAGCCGGAGCAGCGCGGCCTGGACGGCGGGCGGCGCGGTGGACAGCTCGTCGAGGAACAGCAGCCCCCGCCCGGCCCGGACGAGGCGCACGGCCCAGTCCGGCGGGGCCAGCGGGACGCCCTGCTCGGCGGGATCGTCGCCGACGATCGGCAACCCGGAGAAATCGGAGGGCTCGTGGACGCTGGCGATCACGGTGGTGAGCGGGAGGTCGAGGGAGGCCGCGAGCTGGTTGAGGGCGGCGGTCTTGCCGATGCCGGGCTCGCCCCAGAGGAGCACGGGGAGGTCGGCGGCCACGGCGAGGGTCAGGGCCTCCAGCCGGTCGTCCGGGCGGAGTTCGGTGGTGGTGTCGGCGAGGAGCGCCAACAGATCGGCCGCGACGGCGAGTTCGGCGTTTTCGGGCAGGACGGAAAGAGACATGGAGATCACCTCGTGCAGGGGGAGGGAAGAAGGTCAGAAGGTGCGCCGCGCACGCGGACGGCGGTCACGGGAGCACGGAGTCGGGAAGTGCGCACCGACCAGGCCGGCGCGGTAGAGGCCGTACGCGATCCGGCGCTGTGCCGCGGCCTCCAGTTCGTCGCGCAGCGGTCCGTCGCGCAGCACGGCGGCCGGGCCGAGCAGTTCCTCCACGACGGCGAGGGCCCCGGCGGTGTCGCCGTGGTCCAGGAGTTCGCGGACGCCGCCGAGCGCGGTCGGCCGCTTGTGGGTGAGGTCGATCGCCCGCAGGCAGGGCAGGGGCGGGCCGCCGAGGGCGACGAGCAGTTCCTCGCGGCGCAGCTCCTCGGGGCCGTGGTCGAGCGCGGCCAACACCCCGTCCACCAGGCCGATTCGGTGCCGGGACCCTCGGCAGTCGACGAACCTGGGGCCGTCCGGGGGCCGGACCCGGGCCGCCGGCACACGACCGGGTGCGAGGGCGGCGGCCACCAGAGGGTGGAGCCGGTCGGGCTCGATGAGCCCGGCGCGCAGCAGTTCCACGTCCGGCGGGATCCACGTCGCCGCGTCGGGCAGCACGGGCAGCCCGTCCGTCACCCCGGGCGCGGGCGTGCCGTCGGCGCCGAGGACGAGCCGGTGGCGGCCCCCGAGCCGGACGGCGACGGGCCCCTCGGGCAGTCCGTCGGCTGCCAGCAGGACGCGCGCCTCCGCCGCCCAGCGGTCGACGGCGCACGGCAGACCCGGCGGCACCGCCGGATGCGCCGCGCCCTCACCGCCGCGCGCGCCCAACTCTCCTGCGCGGTCGGCGTCCCAGAGGTGCCGGTGCAGGTCCAGCCGGTAGCGGCGGCTCGGCCGCGGATGCGGGTGCCGGCCCGCGTCCGCGCCGTCGGACCACAGCGCGATGCTGATCCGCTGGCCGCCGTCCGCCCACGCGGGCGGGGTGCGGACCACCAGGTGGACGGGGCTCCGCACGTCGCGCCCGATGCCGTCGTAACGGGCGAGCGGGACGGTCAGGCCGGGCCGCAGCAGCCCGTCCGGGGCGGTCCTGGGCAGGTGCCAGCGCAGCAGGTCGGGTGCCAACCTGCGGAGTTCGGCGCGGAGTTGTTCGACGAGCGCCCGGCCGTGGGCCCGGGCGGCGGCCTTGAGGTCGAGGTCGACGTCGAGCCGTGCGGCGGCGCACGCCCCGGCCCAGTCGCCGGTGCGGCGGCGGGCGGTCGCGGACTCGATCATGGTGGGCGGCACGGCGAACTCGCGCACGCGCAGCCAGCGGAGGAGACGGGGATCCCGGTTCGCGGAGTGAGTGGCCATCAGCACTCACCTTGCGCGGACGGGACCTCCATCCTGAGAGAGGAGTGAGTCGTCATCGCCGGGGAGCATAGCCGCACGTCCCCGGATCCGCCAACGCCTTCCCCGGAAATCCCGTTCGCGTTCGACGGAGCGGGGGCAGCATCCCGGCCATGACGGCCGACCAGCTCGTGATCCGCCGTGCCGACACCGCAGCGGCGACCGAGGTCCGGCTGCGCTCGTTCGACGCCCTGCTGCCCACCGGCCCGTACGTCTGGAGGCCGTGGGCCCTACAACTCGACGAGCACCTTGCCCCGGCTGGCCGCCCGGTCGGTGTACAGGCTGCGGTAGGCGGCGGGGATGCTGTCGAAGCCCCGGTGCACGGTCTGCTCGTAGGCGATCTCCCCGCGCCGCACCAGGCCGCCCACCTCCTCCCGCAGGGCCGCCCAGTTCTCGTCGGTGAACCACTCGGGGGCGAAGATCCCGCGGATCGTCGTGCGCGGGAACATGATCATCGGCAGCAGCCGGGGCCCGGTCCAGTCCCCGCCCACCTGGCTCGCCCACTGCCAGCACACCGCGACCCGGCTCTCGATGTTCAGCATCGTGAACACGACGTCGGTCAGCGTCCCGCCGAGGTTGTCGAAGTACCGGTCGACGCCGGCCGGCGCCGCCTTGCCCAGGTCCTCGCGCAGCCGCTCGGGGTCGTCCCCGTCGCGGTACAGCACGACCGCGTCGAAGCCGAGCTCGGTCAGCCGGGCCGCCTTGGCGGGCGAGCCGGTCGTGCCGACCACCCGGGCGCCGCGCAACCGCGCCAGCTGGCCGACCAGCGAGCCGACCGAGCCGGAGGCGCCGCCGACCACGACGGTGTCCCCGGGCCGGACGTCCAGGAACTTCGTCACCGTCGCCCACGCCGTCATGCCCGAGCCACCCAGGACGCCGAGCACCGTCGACAGCGGCAGCACCTCGTCGTAGTGCGCCGGGTCGAGCAGCCGGTACTCGGGGAAGACCATCGGGAACGTCCCGGTCTGCCACGGCGTCGCGGCACCCGTCCCGATCACGTGGCTGCGCCAGCCGCCGAAGCCGTGCACGAGGTCGCCCACGGCGAACCGCGCCCGCGGCCCCGCCTCGATCACCTCCATCACGGAGTCGCCGCCCGCGTGGTCGCCGATGGGCGTGTCCAGGGTGATCCCCTGGAGGTACGGGTCCACCGAGACGTACCGGGTGCGGAACAGCATCTCGTCCGGGGCGAGCCGGACCTCGACGTCCTCGACCACCTTCTCGTACATCCGCTCGACGTCCGGCACGCCCTCGACGTGCTCGCGGACGATCCACTTCTCGATCCGAACCACAGCTGTACTCCTCAGAACTGTCCTACCCGGTCAACGAGATGGGTGGGCGGCGGGGCGATGTCATCCACGGTCGCGGTGAACGGGCGGCCCTCGTCGTGGCAGATGAACTGCATGACGTGCCGGCCGGACGCGGCGGCCCGGATCAGGCCGCCGGTGGTGGCCCAGACCCCGGAGAGGTAGAAGTCGCGCAGACCGGGCAGCACCGGACCGTTGCGCTTGATCTCCTCCTCCATCGTCTCGCCGCTCTCCACGAAGGGTTGCCAACCCAGCACCGAACCATCGTGGTTGCCGGTGTAGCGCAGCTGGGTCAGCGGGGTCGACACGTCCTTGACGGTGATCGCGGACCGGATGCCGGGGTGGTGGCGCTCGAGCAGCTCGATGACCGCGTCGCGCACCCGCCGCTTCTCCCGCTGGTACTCCCGCCCGCGCCCGACCGGCAGGGTGTGCAGCTCCTCGCCCCGGCGCACCCGGGCGGCCTGCTCGGGGCCGGTGCTCAGCGCCCGCCAGGGGGCGATGTCGCTGAAGTAGCTCGCGAACACGACGCCGGTGCCCGGGGGCGACAGTTCGGGGTAATGACGGCTGCGGAACTGGATGTTGATGCTCGGGTGCCGGATCCCGGTGAGCCGCCCGGCGAGGTCCTCGTCGAGCAGGTACGTCGTGCACGGGTCGCCGACCGGGAACGGCTCGCGCAGGCCCAGGAAGACGGCGACGTAGCCGGGGAACACCTGGTCCCGCTGGTCGATGCACTCGGTGTAGAGGCGGCGGTACGTGTCGTTCAGGTAGCGGCCCTTGAGCAGGTCCATCACCGTCGCCCGGCCGTCGCAGGCCGACACCACGACGTCCGCCGGGATCTCGGTGCCGTCGCTCAGCCGCACCCCCACCGCGCGGTCGTCCTCGACGAGGATCTCCACCACCTTGGTGTTGCACCGGAGTTCGCCGCCGAGCCGCTTGTAGCGGTCCTCGATCGAGCGGGCCAGACCGAGCGAGCCGCCCTCCGGCACCCCGGCCGACAGGCCCTCGTGGGCCGCCAGCTGGAAGTAGAACGGCAGCACCGGGAAGTTGGGGTGCTTCTCGTAGAGGATGAAGTTGAACGCCTCGCGCAGCAAGGGATCCTGGAACCGCTGCGAGTAGTCGGTCATCAGGATGCCGAGCGAGCGGCGGATGAGGTTGAAGTACGGGATGAACGACGCCAGCATCCGGTACCGCGCCCAGCGGCTCATCAGCCCGACCGGACTGAGGAACGGGTAGAGCGTGAGGCAGCGGCGGAACCGCCGCAGGTCGCCGCAGAACTGCCGGATCGGACGGGCGTCGGCCGGCGAGAGCCCGAGCAGGTGCGCCTCCAGCCGGTCCGGGTCGGAGTAGAAGTAGACCGCCCGGCCGTCCCGCCCGCGCACGACGTTGAAGGCGTCGAAATTGCGCATCCGCTTGCCCTGGAGGGCGCCCAGCTCCAGCCAGATCTGGTGCATCTCGTTGCCCGGACCGCTGCCGAGCAGCCAGCTCACGGTGGGGTCGAACGTGAAGTCCCCGCGCTCCCAGCCGGTGCAGCACCCGCCGGGGATCTCGTGCATCTCCAGCACCTTGGTGCGGTAGCCGTTCATCTGGCCGTAGCAGCCGGCGGACAGGCCGCTGAGGCCGCCGCCCACGATCACCATGTTCGGCCTGGTCGTATCGGTCACTCCGTCGCTCCCACGGTCGTCTGCACGGCCCCGGGGTCCACCCGGTCGAGCCGCGGCACCCGGCCCCACTTGCCGGGGTGCCAGGGCTCCTGGTTGTCGCTGGGCCAGGCCCGGAACTCCAGGCCGAGCTCCCGGCAGAGGTACTGGACGGCGAACCGCCCGCTGGTGGCCGCCCGGATCAGGCCGCCCATGCCGACCCACTGGCCCGCCATCGAGAAGCAGCGCAGCCCCGGCAGCCGCATGCGGTCCTTGGCGACCAGCCGGTTGGCGGCGTCCTCGGCGTCGGAGAACGCCTGCCAGGCGAGGATGCTGCCGTAGGTGTTGCCGGTGAACCGCTCGGTGGTGACGGGCGAGGCCACGGTCAGCAGGTCGATCCGGCCGGCGAGTCCCGGATGCGTCCGCTCCAGGAACTCCCGTACGAAGTCCGCCACTTCCTGCTTCCTGGCGCGGTAGGCGCGGCGGTCGGCGGCGCGCAGGGCCTTCCACGAGGCGTGGTCGCTGAAGTACATGCAGTGCAGGATCGACTTGCCCGCCGGCGCGAACCCGTCGCCGTACCGCGACCGCAGCTGCACCACGAGGCTGTCCTGCAGCGCGCCGGGCAGCCGCGCGCCCTCCTCGGGAGTGAGCAGGTACGTCGTGCTGTGCGCCTCACCGGGCGGGAGCGGGCCGTCGACGCCGACGAAGACCGAGACGGCGGCCGGGTACACGTTGCCCGGTCTGTCCAGGAGTTCGTGGTAGAGCCGGTCCGCCGTCGGGCTCGTCCAGCGGCCCTCCAGCAGGCGGTCGACGGTGGTCGGGCCGTCGCACGCGGACACCACGTGGTCGGCGTAGTGCGTGCTGCCGTCCCGCAGCCGCACCCCGACCGCCCGGCCGTCCTCGACCAGGATCCGCTCGACCCGGCGTCGGTAGCCGACCACCCCGCCGAGCGAGGTGTAACGCTCCTCCACCGACCTGGCCAGCCCGAGCGAACCGCCCTGCGGGAAACCGGCGTTGCCGTTGTGCGCGGCGGCCAGCGTGTACAGGTACGGCAGCAGCGGGAAGCCGGCCGGCTCCTGGAGGAACATGTTGGGCAGGGCCCGCCGGAGCAGCGGGTCCTGGAAGCGGTCGGCGAAGCCCCGCATCGGGGTGGTCGCGGTGCGCCAGAACAGCCGGAAGGCGGGCAGGACGGCGCACGCGGTGCGCAGCCGCTGGGCCGCCGTCCGCAGCGGCGGGGGCGTGACCTCCCACGGCAGGTCGAGCGCGGCGAAGCGGCGGAAGTCCTTGCAGAAGGATCGGATGAGCGGCGCGTCGGCCGGGGAGGTCTCCAGCAGGTGCCGTTCGAGCCGGTCGGGGTCGGTGTAGAAGGTGACGGCGCGGCCGTGCTCGTCGACGACGCGGTTGAAGACGTCGAACTCGGTGACGGACTTGCCGTCCAGCGCGCCGAGTTCGCGCCACACCTGGTGGCCGCCTTCGCCCGGTGCGGTGCCGATCAGCCAGTCGATGCAGTAGTCGAACAGGTACCCGTCGCGTGACCACGCCGTGCAGCAGCCGCCCGGCAGCACGTGCTTCTCGAAGATGCGCGTCTCCATGCCGCTCATCTGCGCGTAGCAGCCGGTGGCGAGGCCCGCGATGCCGGCGCCGATGATGATCACCCGGGGCGGACCGCCGGGAGGGCGCTCCCGGGCGGTCCAGTCCGGGCCGCGGTCAGGCGTGGCCATCGGGGCCGCCTCCGGCCAGGATCCGGCCGGCCAACTCGGCGTTGCGGGCGGCGAATTCGCCGTCCATCATCTCGGCGTGGGTGCCGTGGCCGCCGAACACCGCGGTGCCCGCGGTGGAGGCGCCCTGCCAGGAGCCGCCCGAGCCGCCCGTGTGGAGCACGACCTGCTCTCGGTCGCAGATCACGGTGAGCGGCGCGGCGACGGTGCCGGTGTTGGGCGTGCGGCTGCAGAACTCCAGGTACTCCCGGGCCTGTTCGATGGTCTCCTGGGCGACGGTCGTCGATCCGGTGTGCCGGTGCAGGTGTTCGCGGAGCTCGCGCTCGAACGCGGCGAGGTGCTCCTCGCCGAGTGCGTAGGCCTCCGTGATCCGGTAGGAGTCCAGGACGACGACGGCGCCCACCGCGCGTCCGCGCCGCTCCAGCTCCTTGGCCACCTCGAAGGCGAGGTTGCCGCCGAGCGAGTAGCCGAGCAGGGCGTACGGGCCGTCCCCGTGCAGCGCCTCGACGAGGTCCGCGTACCGGGCCGCCTTGTCCTCCCCGGAGAGGTAGTTGAACGCGGCGATCCGGTGGCCGGGCAGGTGGGCGGCCAGCTGGCGGTAGACCAGGCCGTGTCCCCCGGCGGGCGGGAAGCAGAACACCGTCCGCTCCGGCGGCGCGGCCCGGTTGAACCACAGGTGGGGCTCGGCGCCCGCCACCTCGCCGGTGATGATCTGCTCGACGGCACGCGCCATGCCGTGCAGCGTGGTGACCGCGAAGAGCCGCCCGACCGGGATGCCGATGTTGAACTCGGTCCGCAGGTGGTGGATGAGCTCGATCAAGCGGACGGAGCTGCCGCCGAGTTCGAAGAAGTCGTCCTGCAGGCCGACCCCGTCCACCCCGAGCAGCGCCTGCCAGTGGGCGGCCATCCGGGTCTCGTAGAGCGTGACCGGCGGCTCGTGCCGCTCCCCGCCGGCCTCGGCGCGCGGCTCCGGCAGCGCGGCGAGGTCGACCTTGCCGCTCGACGTCAGCGGCAGGGCGGGCAGTTCGGTGAACCAGGACGGGATCATGAAGGTGGGCAGCCGCTCGGACAGGTGGCGCCGCAGCTCGCCGCGGTCCAGCCGGGCGCCCGTCACCGGGACGCAGTACGCGCACAGGACGGCCTCGCCACCGATGTCCTGACGAACCGTCACACAGACCTGCGCGAGCTCCGGGCGATCGGACAACCGGGCCTCGACCTCGCCGAGTTCGATCCGGTGCCCGCGCACCTTCACCTGGGTGTCGATCCGGCCGAGCAGGTGCGCGGTGCCCCCGGCGTCCCAGTGGCCGAGGTCGCCGGTGCGGTAGAGCCGGACGGGGCCGTCCAGGTCGAGGGTCGTGAAGCGCTCGGCGCTCTGTCCGGGGTCGTTCGGGTAGCCGTCGGCCACGCCCGCGCCGCCGATCCACAGCTCACCGGGCACGCCGGGCGGCACCGGCTCGCCGTGGCGGTCGAGGATGTAGAGCGCGCTGTTGGGGAACGGCCGCCCGATGGGCACCATCCGGCCCGGCTCCAGGGCGTCCACCGGCCCCTCGAAGTAGGTGCTGTCGACGGTCGCCTCGGTCAGGCCGTAGGAGTTGACCACACGGGTGTCCGGGCCGCACAGGGCGCGCAGCCGGGCGTGCTCGCCGGCCTTCCAGAGGTCGGAGCCGACGACAAGCAGCCGCAGGAAGTCCAGCCGCAGGCCCTCGTGCTCGCAGTGGGCGAGCAGGGCGCGGGCCACCGCCGGAACGAACTCGCCGCCGTCGACGGCCTCTTCGCACATCGTCCGGTACAGCCTGGCGGGGTCGAACAGCAGCTCCCGATCGACCAGGACGAGCGCACCGCCGGAGCCGAGCGCGCGCGCGAGATCGCCGGTGAACACGTCGAAGGAGACTCCGGCCATCTGCAGGTGCACCCGGACGTCGGTGTCCAGCCGGTACTCGGACCGCCAGCCCGCGGCCACCGCGGCGAGGCTGCGGTGGGCCACCCGGACGGCCTTCGGGCGGCCGGTCGAGCCCGAGGTGTGGATCACGTAGGCGGGCCGGCCCGGGTCGGTGGCGGGCAGCGGGGCGTCCTCGGCCGCCGGCACCGCCAGGTCCTCCAGGGTCACCAGCGGGGCGGGCAGCCCGGCCGGGGCCGGGAGCCCCTGGTCGACGACGACGAGGACGGCGCCCGCGTCGGCGGCCTGGTAGGCGAGGCGGTCGGCCGGGTGCCCGGGGTCGAGCGGCAGGTAGGCGGCGCCGGCCCGCCAGACCGCGATCAGCGTGGTGATCAGCTCGGGCGACTTGGCCAGGCAGACTCCCACCACCGAGCCCTCCCGCACGCCGAGTTCGCGCAGTCGAAGGGCCGCCCGCTGGGAGCGGTGGTCGAGTTCCGCGTAGGTGATCCGCCGCGCCCCGGCGGGCCCCGCGGGGCCGGGGTCCACCACGGCGACGGCCTCGGGGTGCTCGGCGGCGGCCTTGGCGAACAGCTCGGGCAGTGGCACGTCGTGGTCCAGGACGCGGCCCGCGCCGCTGAACTCGGTGAGAACGAGCCGCCGTTCGTCCGAGCCGAGCATCGGCAGCCGTCCGGTGGGCCGGTCGGCCGCGGCGCGCGTCATGGCGTCCACGAGGTTGCGGTAGTGCCCGGTCATCCGCTCGACGGTCGAAGCGTCGAAGAGGTCGGAGTTGTACTTGAACACGCAGTGGAAGCAGCCGTCCGCGGCCTCCTCGTAGGCGGAGAGCGTCAGGTCGAACTGACCCTCCTCCTCCGGGAGTTCGATGTAGTCGAGACGGTAGCCCGCGCGCTCGACGGCGACCTTGTGGGTGAGCAGGATGAACATCGCCTGGAACACCGCCGAGCGGCTCGGGTCGTGCTGCAGCCCCAGCTGCTCCACCAGCAGCACGAACGGGTACTCCTGGTTGTCCAGCCCGCCGAGCACCGTCTCCCGGACCCGCCCGAGCAGTTCGGCCACCGTCGGCTCCCCGGCGAGGCTCACGTGCAGCGGCAGCGGGTTGACGAAATAGCCGTAGACGGAGGCGAATTCCTCGTGCGTGCGCCCGGTCACCGGGCTGCCGACGATGATGTCCTCCTGTCCGGACCAGCGGTTCAGCAGCAGGTAGTACGCGCTCAGCAGCACCATGAACGGCGTGGCGTTGTGCGCGCGGGCCAGCTCGTGCACCCGGGCGCTCAGCTCGGCGTCCAGCCGGAAGAAGACGGACGCGCCGTTGTGCGTCTGCACGGCCGGCCGGGGGCGGTCGGTGGGCAGGCTGAGGATCGGCACCTCGGCGGGCAGGTGGCCGCGCCAGTAGTCGAGCATCCGGCGGGCCTCGGGGCCGGCCAGGAATCGGTTCTGGTGATTGAGGAAGTCGAGGTAGCGGGCGGGCACCGGCGGCAACTCGGGCGTGCGGCCCGCCGTCAGCGCCTCGTAGACCTCGAACAGCTCCTCGATGAAGGTGAACGTCGAGATCGCGTCCGACACGATGTGGTGGACGGCCTTCATCAGCACCCAGTGCTCCGGCCCGCGCCGGAACATCCGCAGCCGCACCAGCGGGTCGCGCTCCAGGTCGTACGGCTTGCGGTACTCCGCGACGATCAGGTCCTGGACCTCCGCCCAGGGCCGGCCCTCCACGTCGACCAGCGCCGTGTCGACGACGGCCTCCTCCCGGATCCGCTGCACCGGGCGGCCCTCCTCCGCCGTGAACGCGGCGCGCAGCGCGGGGTGGCGGGCGACGACGGCGCGGAAGGCCTCGGCGAACAGCCCGGGGTCGATCGCGGTGCGGACCTCGACGGCGCCGCCGATGTTGTAGGCGAAGCCGTCGGGATGGAGCTGCTTGAGGAACCAGAGCGCCTTCTGGTTGTGGGTGAGCGGGTAGCACCGCTCGTCGGTGTGCAGGTCGACGGCGGCGCGCGCGGCCGTGCCGTCGTCGGCGGCCAGGGCGTCGAGGCCGTCGTGCAGGAGGTCCAGCAGTCCGCCGACCGGGCCGTTGCTCAGCAGGGCCACCACCGGCAGCGCGACGCCGAGTTCGCCGAGCACGCGGGCGCGCAGCTCCATGGCGAGCAGCGAGTCCAGGCCGTGCGCGCCGAGTCGGGTGTCCTCGTCGATCCGCTCGGCGCCGATCCGCAGCACGGCGGCGACGGCGGCGGCGAAGCGCTCGGCGACCAGTGCCCGGCGGCCGGCCGGGTCGGCGGCGCGGAAGGCGGCCAGGAGCCCGCCGGTCTCGGCCTGGGCGGGTTCGGCGGCGCCGGCCGCGAGGTCGGCGACGAGCGGCGGCGGCGCGGGGTACCAGGCGAGGAAGACCGGCCAGTCGACGACGGTCGCGACGAGCAGCTGGGCCCGGTCCTGCCCGATCACCCGTTCCAGGACGGCGGTGCCGGCCTCGGGCGGCAGCGAGCTCATGCCGCGGGCGTCCCGGTAGTGGGCGACGAGGCCGAGCTCCTCGATCATCCCGGTGGCCCACGGGCCCCAGTCGAGGCTGATCGCGGGCAGGCCGTCGGCGCGGCGGTGGTGGGCGAGCGCGTCGAGGAAGGCGTTGCCCGCCGCGTAGTTGGCCTGCCCGGCGGTGGTGAGCAGGGAGGCGACGGAGGCGAACAGCACGAAGTGGTCGAGCGGTTCGTCGCGCAGGAGGCGGTGCAGCAGGTGGCCGCCGACGACCTTCGGGGTGTACCCGGCGTCGAAGGCCGCGCGGTCCATCTGCGGGAGCAGGGTGTCGCGGACCTGGCCGGCGAGGTGGAACGCACCTCGGATCGGCGGGAGTTGGCGGTCGCGGTAGTCGGCGAGCCAGGCGGCGAGGGCGGCCTCGTCGGTGACGTCCACCGGTGCCACGAGGGCGTCGGCGCCGAGCGCCTCCAGTTCGCGCAGGAAGGCGATCCGCGCACCGGCCGGGCTGTCGGGGTCGGTGTGCCGCCACCGGTCGCGCTCGGGCAGCGCGGTGCGGCCGAGCAGGACCAGCCGCCGGGCTCCGCGCCGCACGAGGGTGCGGCACAGCAGCCGGCCGAGGGCGCCGAAGGCCCCGGTGACGAGGTAGCTGCCGTCGGGCCGAAGGCTCAGCGGCAGCGGCTTGGTGAGGCCCTCGGCGGGGCGCAGCCGGCTGGTGAGGCGGCGCCCGCCGCGCAGGGCGATCTCCTGCTCGCCGTGCGCGGTCAGCTCGCGCAGCAGCGCGTCGACCTCGTCGAGCAGGTCCGTGGAGGCGTCGAGGCCGGCGGGCGTCCCTGGCCCGGCGGCGCCGTCGAGGTCGATCAACGTGCCGCGCTGGGCGACGAGCTCCTGTTGCCAGAGCACCCGGCCGAGGCCCCAGGCGGGGGCGCCGAGCGGTTCGACGCGGTCGTCCGGCCCGGTGGCCTGGGTGCCGCGCGTGACGATGTGCAGCCGTCCGTCCGCTCTCGCGCCGGGCAGGGCCTGGGCGAGGGCGACGAGCGAGTAGGCGCCGAGGCCGGCGAGGCGGTCGAGGTCGGCGCGGCCGGTGTCGGCCAGGCGGGGCTGGTCGAGGTTCCAGAGGTGGGCGACGGTGCGGAAGGCGGGGTCGAGGTCGGCGAGCAGGCGGGTGAAGTCCTCGGCGGAGTCGGGGCGGACGGTGGAGCCGTCGGGGGCGTGCCGGTAGCCGTCGCCGGGCCGCACGAGGTGGCTGCGGATGCCGCGCTCCCCCGCCCGTGCGGCCAGGCGCTCGGCGAGGCCGCCCGCGTCGGCGAGCAGGACGAGGCCTCCGGCGTCGGCCTCCTCGGGCTCCTGCGCCTCCACCCAGGTGAGTTCGGTCAGCCAGCCGTCGATGGTGGCGAGGCCGACGGAGGAGGCGGCGCGGGCGACGTCGGCGACCCGGAAGCCGGCGATCCGGCCGAGCGGCGCGCCGTCCTCGGCGTACAGGGCGAGGTCCCCGAGGAGTTCGTCCCCGGTGTCGCGGGTGACGGTGGCGTGGGCCCACACCGGCCGGTCGCCGACCGCGCCGAGGCGCACCTCCCCGATCGCCACCGGCAGCCGCACGCCGGTGCCGTCGCCTTGGAGCACCCGGGCGGCGAGGAGCGTCTGGAAGCACGCGTCGAGCAGCACCGGGTGCATGTGGTGGCCGGCGGCGTCCTCGACCGTGGGGCCGATCCGGGCGAGCGCCTCGCCGGGTGCCGTCCACACCTCCTCAATGGCCTGGAACGCCGGGCCGTAGTGGTAGCCACGAGCGTCCAACTCCCGGTAGCAGTAGCCCTTTTCATGACGGGTGCCGCGCGCGCGGACGGCGTCGGCGTCGAGCGCGGGCCCGTGGGCGCGGCGCTGGCCGGTGCGGATCCGGCCGCTCGTGTGCACCACCGGGTCACCGCTCGCGGGCAGCGAGGCGACGGTGAACCGGCCGTCGTCCGGGTCGAACGAGAACTGCGCCCTGGTCGGCTCCGTGTCGGACAGCACCAGCGCCCGCGCGAGGTCGACGTCGGCGAGCAGCACGTCCGTCCCGCCGGTGAGCGTCCGGACGGCCTGCGCGGCCATCTCCAGGTACCCCGCCGCCGGGAACACCGCGCTGCCCTCGATGCGGTGGTCGCACAGGTACGGCAGCTTCTCGACGTCGAGCGCGTTCTCCCAGGTCGGCCGGGCGGCGGCGGTGCGGCGGCCGAGCAGCGGGTGGTCGCACTCGCCGCGCCTGACCTGCTCGACCGGCTTCGGCTCGGCCCAGTACCGGTCACGGCGCCACGGGTAGCAGGGCAGCGGCACCGGGCGGCCGGCGGGGTGGAGGGCCGCCCAGGACGGTTCGATGCCGAGGGTGTGCAGTTCGGCGAGGGTCCGGGCGACGCGCTCGGGCTCGTCCTCGCGGCGGCGCACGGACGGGAGGGCGCGCACGTCCGGGTCACGGTCCGCCAGGCACTCGCGGATCGCGTGGCCGAGCACCGGGTGCGGGCCGACCTCGAGGAACAGCCCGTACCCGTCCTCGGCCATCCGCTCGACGGCGGCCTTGAAGCGCACCGGCCGGCGGACGTTGCGCCACCAGTACGCGGCGTCCAGCTCGGGCCCGAGGGCACGGCCCTCGTCGGCGGTCAGGTAGAGCGGCACCTGCGCCGCGCGCGGCTTGATGCCCGCGAGCGCCGTCAGCAGCTCGTCGCGGATCGGGTCCATCCGCACGCTGTGGTACGGGACTTCGACGTCCAGGAACTTCGCGAACACCCGCTCCTGGCGCAGTTCCTCGGCGAGGGCGGCGAGCGCGTCGGCGTCGCCCGCGAGGGTCACCGCGCTCGGCCCGTTCACGGCCGCCAGCGACACCCGCTCGCGGTGCGGGCGGATCCGGCGCTCCGCGTCGGCCTCCGGCAGGCCCACGGCGAGCATGGTGCCCGTCCCGGCGAGGCGGTGCTGGAGGCGGCTGCGGTGCAGCACCACGGTGACGGCGTCGGCCAGGTCGTACACCCCGGCCTCGTGGAAGGCCGCGACCTCCCCCGTGCTGTGCCCGACGACCGCGTCCGGCCGCACGCCGCGGCTGCGCCACAGCGCCGCGAGGCCCAGTTGGAGCGCGAAGTTGGCGGTCTGCGCGAGCCAGGTCTCGGCCATCCGCGACTCGTCCTCGCCGCGGGCGAGTTCCTCCAGCAGCGACCACCCGGCCTGCGCGCGGATCTCCCGGTCGCACGCGTCGACGGCCTCGCGGTAGACCGGCTCACTCGCGTACAGCCCGCGGCCCATCGCCCACCACTGCGGTCCCATGCCGGTGAACACCCAGGCCAGCCGCCGCTGCCGGCTCTCGCGGGCGCGCCCCTGGACCACCCTGGGGTGCGGCTCGCCGCGCTCGCACGCGGCCAGCGCCTCGTCCAGCGACTCCCGGTCCGCGTACGCGACGGCGAGCCGCTCGGGCAGGTGCTCGCGCCGGTGCGCGAGGGTGTGCCCGAGGTCCACGAGGCCCGTGCCGCCCGCGAGTTCGCGGCGGATGCCGGCGGCCAGCTCGGGCAGCGCGGCCGCGTCGCGGGCGCTCAGCGGCAGCACCGTGCACGGCGGCGCGGGCAGCGGGGCGGCCGTGGGGACGACGGGCTCGCGCGGCGGCGGCTCCTCCAGCAGGACGTGCGCGTTGGTGCCGCCGAAGCCGAAGGAGTTGACCCCCGCCCGCGCCGGCCCCTCGTGCTCGGGCCAGTCGACGGCGGTGCGCGGGATCTCGAACGGCAGCGCGTCGAGGTCGATGTCGGGGTTCGGCCGCTCCAGGTTGATGTGCGGCGGGATCGTGCGGTGCTCGAGCGCCAGCGCCGTCTTGATCAGCCCGGCCACCCCGGCCGCCGACTCGGTGTGACCGATGTTGGTCTTGACCGAGCCGACGTAGCAGCGCTCCCCCGGCCGCCGCCCTACCGCGAGCACCCGGCCGAGCGCGTTGGCCTCGATCGGGTCGCCGACCGGGGTCGAGGTGCCGTGCGCCTCGACGTACTGCAGGCCGCCGGGTCGGACCCCGGCCTCGGCGCACACCCGCTCGATCAGCGTCACCTGCGCGTCGGCCCGCGGCACGGTGATGCCGTTGGTGCGGCCGTCCTGGTTGACGCCGCTGCCGATGATCACCGCGTGCACCGGGTCGCCGTCGCGCAGCGCGTCCGACAGTCGCCGGAGCACCACGACCCCGACACCCTCGGCCCGGACGTACCCGTCGGCGGCGGCGTCGAAGGCCCGCGAGCGGCCGTCCGCCGAGAGGAAGCCGCCCTTCGTCTCACCGATCGTGTACTGCGGCGCCATGTGCAGCAACGTCCCGCCGGCCAGGGCGAGTTCGGTCTCGCCGCGGAGCAGGCTCTGGCAGGCCAGGTGCACCGCGACGAGGGAGGAGCTGCACGCGGTGTCGATCGAGACGCTCGGGCCGCGGAAGTCGAAGCAGTGCGAGATCCGGTTCGACACCATCGTCATCATGGTGCCGGTGGCGGTGTGCGCGGCGAGCGTCTCGAAGCCGAGGTCGGCGAACTGGAGGATCTTGTAGTCCAGCGTGAACGCGCCGACGTACACCCCGACGTCCCGGCCCGCGAGCTCCGACGGCCGCTGACCGGCGTCCTCCAGTGCCTCCCAGGTGACCTCCAGGAGCTTGCGCTGCTGCGGGTCCATGTAGGCGGCCTCGCGCGGGCTGATGCCGAAGAACTCCGGGTCGAAGGTGTCGAAGCCGTCGATGTACCCGCCGCGCCCGCCGATCAGCCGCCCCGGTTTGGCCCGGTCCCGGCTGCCCAGCGACGCGACGTCGTAGCGGTCGGCCGGCGTCGGGACGAGACAGTCCCGGCCCGCCAGCAGGTTGCGCCAGTACGACCGGTGGTCGTTGGCGTGGCCGGGCAGGCGGCAGCCGATCCCGGTGATCGCGATCCGTTCGCTGGGCACGTCGAGGGGCGAGGAGGTCATGGTCCAATCCGGTGGCTCTGTTCGCGTTCACGAATTACCTGGACGGAGAAACTCGTTTCGACTGCGAACACATGGTCCTGGGGAAATACGATTCCTAAGAAGATCTGATCACTGCCGCCGACGAGCACGGCGCGATTGCCGACACCTCGAATAAGCCGGCGGGGAGCGGCGGAAGCGGACATCCGACCCGACGGGCGATGGCGAACAGCACGCTCTCCCAGGCTTTTCGGTGGCGGGCGAACGGAAACGCCAGTGATGCTAGCCGGACCCGCCCACTACGAAGCTGATTCGACGTGCGGATTACCCGAACGGCGGAATATTGCGAGCGTCCTTGACGATCTTCTGGATCGATCGTGCACATCCCGGCAAAGCTTGTGGAAGACCCATTGGCCACGAACCCCGCGCGCTCCGGGGCCGTTGGAGGAACCATGTCCGTCGAGGATCTCGCACTGCCGCCCCTGCATCGCGTAGGGACCGCCGACCACGGCCCTCCCCGGCTCATCGAGCTGCCCAGCGGCACGCCCGCCTGGCTCGTCACCCGCTACCACGACGTCCGGCACGTCCTCACCGACCCGGCGTTCGGCCGGGCGACGCTCTTCGCCCCCGACGCACCGCCGCTCGGCTCCGTCTCCAACCTGGAGGGCGACCCCGGATTCGTCACCAACATCGACGGCCCGGAGCACCGGCAACTGCGCGCCCTCATGCAGCAGGCCTTCACCCGGCGGGCCGTCGAGGCCTGGACACCGTGGCTCGCCTCCGTGGTGGAGCGGCTCGTCGACGACGTCGTCACCGGGGGCCCGCCGGCCGACCTCGTCGCCGCGCTGACTATGCCGCTGCCGGTCGACGTGATCAGCCGCCTGATGGGCGTCGAGGACGTCGACCGGCAACGGTTGCGGCACTGGACGGACCACCTTTTCGCCGATCGCAGCCGACCGGCCGACGAAGTCCGCGCGGTGCTGGCCGAGTTCTGCGCCTTCGCCGCCTCCCTCCTCGACCGGCGGCGGCGCGAGCCGGGGGACGACCTGGTCAGCCGGGTGGTGGTGGCGGCGGACCAGCAGGGCGGCGTCACCGAGGAACGCCTCGTCAAGCTCGTCTGCGGCCTGATCGCGGGCGGCCACGAGACGACCGTCGCCACGCTCGGCAACGCCCTCGTCTACCTGCTCGGCGAACGTCCCGACGCCTGGCCCCGGCTCACCGACGAGACCGCCGCCCAGGCCGCCGCGGACCGGCTCCTGCACACCATCCCGCTCGGCGAGGGGCTGGGCGCCCTGCGGCGCTCGGTGCGGCAGACGGTGATCGGCGGAATGAGCATCCCGGCCGGCGCGATCCTGGTCGTCGACCGGACGAGCGCCGCGCGGGACCCGGAGGTCTTCACCACGGGTCTCGCCGACGGCCTCTTCGCCCCCTTGGAGGCCGCCACCCTGGCCTTCGGCGCCGGGCCGCACTACTGCCTGGGCCCCTGGCTCGCCCGCCTGGAGATGCGCCTCGCCCTCCACCGCCTCGCCACCCGCCTGCCGGGGCTGCGGCTCGCCGAGCCGCTCGAGGCGCTCGAGTGGCGCCGCGTGTTCTCCACGCGCAGCCCGCGTCGCCTCACGGTGACGTGGTGATCCCCACGGGCCGACCGGGCCTCAGCAGGCGCACGAGACGCCCGAGCGCGGCGCCGTCAGGTCGTCGACCGGGCGCTGCTCGGTGCCGTTGTCGGTGTCGTACGCGAAGCCCTCGCGGGCCCAGTACTCGAAGCCGCCGAGCATCTCCTTCACCCGGTAGCCGAGGCGGGCGAAGGCGAGGGCGGCCCGGGTGGCGCCGTTGCAGCCGGGGCCCCAGCAGTAGGTGACGACGGTGGCGCCGCGGTCGACCAGCCGCGGGGCCAGCTCCGGGATGCGGGCGGTGGGCAGGTGCAGGGCGCCCGGGATGCGGCCCTGGGACCACGCGGCCTCGTTGCGCGAGTCGACGACGACCAGGCCCGGGACGCCGGCCAGGAGGTCCGCGCGCACGTCCGAGACGTCGGCCTCGAAGGTGAGGCGGGAGAGGAAGTGGGCGGCGGCGACGGCCGGGTCGGCGGCGGGGACGGAGAGGACGGCGCTGGTCATCGGGGTGCTCCTGGGTGGTGATCCGGGGTGATGTGCCCATCCTGGCCCGCGCCGGGACCCGCCGACGAGTGTCGCGATCGCCCCTCTTCGCCAAGATCCCGCCAGCTCCCGACGGGCCCGCTCAGGACCCGGCTCAGGACCGAGCTCAGGGCCCCGCCAGCTCCGCGAGCCGGTGCGCCTGCGCCGGACGGTGCGCCGCCAGACGCTCCCGCAGGCCCCGCAGCTCGTGCCCGACGAGCGCCGGCAGGGCCGCGTCCGGCGCCTCCTCCAGCGTGCGACCGAGCAGCGCGACGGCGGTCTGCGGGTCGTGCGCACACGCGTGGCAGTCGGCGACCCGGACGGTGAACAGCAACCGCGTGGACGGGAGTTGAGCAGGGCCGAGGAGCTGCAAAGCGCTCTCCGCGGCGGCCAGCGCGTGCCGGGCGAGCACCGGGTCGCCGACCGCCGCCGCGACGTCCCGCAGGGCCGCCGCCGCGCCGGACTCGACCCGCATCCGCATGGAGGCGATGGACAGCCACGGCGCGTCGGCCTCGTCGCCCGGCCCGATGTGGTCGAGGTGCAGCCGGGCGCGGCCGATGTGCCGGGCGGTCTCCCGGACGTCGCCCGTCAGCGCGTGCGCCCTGGCTTGCCCGATCTGGCCCATCGCCGCCGCCCAGTGCCGCCCGGGCGCGATCCGGCCGGTCTCGCGGGCGTAGCCGAGGGCGGCCGCCGGGTCGCCGTCGAGCCGGGCCAGGGTGCTCATGTCGCTGAGCGCGGCGACCTGGGTGGCCTGGTCACCGGCGAGTTCGGCCCAGGTGAGCGCGCGGTCGAAGCAGGCCATGGCGGTGGCGTTGCGCCCGCCCTGCATGCGCAGCGCGCCGGCCGCGTGCGCGTACTCGGCGGCGAGGCGGGCCAGCGGGCGCCGCTGCTCGGCGGAGACGCACGCCGAGGCGAGGCGGGCGAGGACGGCGCGCAGGGTCCGCTCGACGGCGGCGGCGAGGCCCGGGTGGGCGGCGGCCTCGCCGGAGCGCAGCCGGGCGGCGAGCAGGCCGGTGAGGGCGTGCGCGGTGTCGGCGTCCAGGGGCGGCGGGGCGGCGGGGTCGGCGGCGCAGAACCCGGCGTGCAGGGCGACGAGTTCGGCAGGCGCGGGCACGGCGCAGCCGTCGGCGCCGTGGAGGGGGCAGAGCAGTCCGTAGTCGGGCAGGCGGCGCGGCGGCGCGCACCACGGGGCCTGCGGGCCGCGCTCGTCGGGGTCGCCGGGCAGCGGCGGGCGGGTGAGGCCGGGGGCCAACGGCGTTATGGCGGCGTCGAGTTCGGCCTCCTCGGCCCGCGCGAGGGCGCCGCGCAGTTCGCCCCCGGCGGCGAGGAGGTCGTCGAGCCGGTCGGCGACGCGCGGGGTGACCCGGCGGGTGCCGTGCTCGATCTTGCTGACGGCGGTGTGGTCGTAGCCGATGCCGGCGCCGAGCTGGGCCTGGGTGAGTCCGGCCCGCCGCCGCCAGTGGCGCAGCCGGGCGCCGAACTCGCGCCAGGGCGAGTCCGGTCGGGGTGCGGACGGCTCCGGCGCGGCCACCCGGTTCCGGTGCACGACTGCCTCCCGCGGTAGCGCTCCAACCCCGGCCCCCGGGACTTTCACGGACCGTCCGACGATGAGGACGGTACTCGATGGCACGCGATCCGTACATGACGTGGTCTCAACCAATCCGGGGCTTCCGGGCGGACGCGGCGGGCCCACCGCACCTTGACGGAATTTGCCAACCCTTGGGCACCCGCGCACCGCCCATTGACCCGGCCATGACGACATGTGAGGGTTCCGGCACCCGAGCGCGGACGGCCCGCAGCGAGCGGCCGTCCCCCCGACGCGGCCCGCGGAACGCACCACCACGCGACACCCACGCCGTCCGCGGTCGAGGACCCCCACGTTCGAGGAGCCTCGATGCAACGCAGACTGACCACGGGCCGGTTGCTCACCACGGCGACCACCCTGACCGTTCTGGCCGGCCTGATCGCCGCCACCGGCGCCGGGCCAGCCGCCGCCGCGGACCCGGGTCCCTCCGCCGCCCCGCCCGGTGCGCTGGCCGCCGCCGTCGACGCGGCCGACGCCGCCGCGGCGGCCGGCCTGGACGCCCTCGCCAAGGGCCCCGGCGAGACGTACGAGCGGCGGGCCGTCACCCCCTGGCTCAACGGCCTCTACTCCGTCGCCTACGAGCGCAGTTACCGCGGGCTTCCCGTGGTCGGCGGCGACGCGGTCGTGATGGCCGACGGCCGGGGCCGCGTCCAGGGCCTGCAGTCCGCCGCCACCGGCCCGGTCGGCGGATCGACGACGCCGCAGGTGAGCGCCGCCCACGCGGAGAAGACGGCCCGCACCGCACTCGCCACCGTCGACTCGGTGGACAGCCGCCGACTCGTCGTCCGGGTCAAGGACGGCGCCGGACGGCTCGCCTGGGAGACCGTCCTCACCGGCCGCACCGACAGCGCGCCCAGCAGGCTGCACGTCTTCGTCGACGCCGCCACCGGCGAGGTGATCGACAGCTACGACGACGTCCGGGCCGGCACCGTCACCAGCAAGTGGAACGGTCCCGGCCCGCTCACCATCAACACCACCAACTCCGGCGGCTCGTACAGCCTGCGCGACCCCAACCGGCCCGGTCTCACCTGTTCCGACTACGACACCGGACAGGTGCTCACCAAGTCGTCCGACTCCTGGGGCACCGGCGACCCGTCCAGCAAGGAGACCGGCTGCGGCGACGCCATGTGGGCGGCCCAGACCGAGTGGAACATGCTCCGCGACTGGCTCGGGCGCAACGGCCACGACGGCAACGGCCGCAGCTGGCCGATCAAGATGGGCCTGAACGACGTCAACGCCTACTGGGACGGCAGCTCCGTCTCCATCGGCCACAACCAGGGCGGCGAGTGGATCGCCGCGCAGGACGTCGTCGGCCACGAGTTCGGCCACGGCATCGACCAGTACACCCCCGGCGGCGCCAACAACGAGAACGGCCTCGGCGAGGGCACCGGCGACATCTTCGGCGCACTCACCAAGGAGTACGCCAACCAGCCCGCGCCCTACGACTACCCCGACTACCAGGTCGGCCGGGAGGCCAACCTGCTCGGCCAGGGCCCGATCCGCAGCCTCTACCAGCCCTCCCTCGTCAACAACGACCCCGACTGCTACTCGTCCTCGATCCCGAGCACCGAGGTACACGCGGCGGCCGGCCCGCTCAACCACTGGTTCTACCTGCTGAGCCTCGGCTCCGACCCCGGCGGCGGCAAGCCCACGAGCCCCACCTGCAACGGCTCCTCGGTCACCGGCATCGGCGTCAAGCAGGCCGGGCAGGTCTTCTACGGCGGCATGCTGCTCAAGACCAGCGGCATGACGTACAAGCGCTACCGCACCACCACCCTGACCGCCGCCAAGAACCTCGACCCCACCTGCGGCTTCTACACCCGCACCAAGGCGGCCTGGGACGCGGTCGGCGTGCCCGCGCAGAGCGGCGACCCGACCTGCACGCCGTCCGGCACCAACGACTTCTCGCTCGCCCTCGGCCCGGCGTCCGGCTCCGTCCAGCCCGGATCCTCGACCACCGCGACGGTCAGCACCGCCGTCACCTCGGGCACCGCGCAGAACGTCAGCCTGACCGCCTCCGGCGCGCCGACCGGCGTCACCGCCACCGTCTCGCCGTCCTCCGTGCAGACCGGCTCCTCCGCGACCCTGACCCTGTCCGCCTCCTCGGGCGCCCCGGCCGGGACGTACGTCATCACCGTCACCGGCACCGCCGGCGCGGCCACCCACACCGCCCAGTACACCCTGACGGTCGGCGGCGGCACGCCCGGCGGGCCCGCGCCCGACATCGACGTCGCGAAGATCCAGGCCGACCTCGCCCAGCTCAACGCCATCGCCGACCAGAACGGCGGCAACCGCCGGGCCGGCAGCGCCGGCCACAGCCAGTCCGTCGCCTACCTCAAGGGCAAGCTCCAGGCCGCCGGTTACACCGTCACCGAACAGACCTGCAGCTCCTGCGACCACCCGTCCGGCAACCTGATCGCCGACTGGCCCGGCGGCCCCGCCGACCAGGTCACCATGCTCGGCGCCCACCTCGACAGCGTCCAGGCCGGCCCCGGCATCAACGACAACGGCTCCGGCTCCGCCACCCTGCTGGAGAACGCGCTCGCCCTCGCCCAGCAGAACCCGGCCATGACCCGGCACGTCCGCTTCGCCTGGTGGACCGGCGAGGAGCAGGGCCTCCAGGGCTCCCAGTACTACGTCGGCCGGCTGAGCTCCAGCCAACGCTCCGCGATCAAGGCCTACTACAACTTCGACATGGTCGGCTCGCCCAACGCCGGCTACTTCATCAACAACATCACCAGCGCGCCCGCCGCGCCCATGAAGGCGTACTGGGACTCGCTCAACCTCCAGCCCGAGGAGAACGTCGAGGGCCAGGGCCGCTCCGACGACTACTCCTTCCAGCAGGCCGGCATCGCCACCTCCGGCTACGCGGCCGGCGCGGACGCCGTCAAGACCTCGGCCCAGGCCGCCAAGTGGGGCGGCACCGCGAACCGCTCGTACGACTCCTGCTACCACCAGTCGTGCGACACCAGCTCCAACATCGACCCGACGGTCCTCAAGCGCAGCGCCAACGGGGTCGCGTACACCATCTGGAAGACCTCGGTCGGCGGCACCGCGCCGTCCAACGACTTCTCGGTGTCCGTCACCCCGGCCAACGGATCGGTGACGCCCGGCGGTTCGGCCACCGCGACGGTCTCCACGTCGACGGTGTCGGGATCGGCCCAGAGCGTCAACCTGACCGCCACCGGCGCCCCGGCGGGCGTGACGGTCACCTTCAGCCCGGCCTCGGTGCAGTCCGGCGGCTCGTCGACCATGACGGTCACGGCCTCCTCCTCGGCCGCCTCCGGCACCTACACCATCACGGTGACCGGCACCGGCACCGCCACCCACACCACCACCTACTCCCTCACCATCGGAAGCAGCACCCCCGGCGGCATCTGGACCCCCGGCACCACCTACCAGGCCGGCGACGTCGTCACGTACAACGGCGCAAGCTACCGCTGCATCCAGGGCCACACGGCCCAGGTCGGCTGGGAACCGCCCATCGTCCCGGCCCTCTGGCAGCGCATCTGACGTCTCCGACGCGTAGAGGGGAAAGAGAGCTGCGCCGCGGCCCGTCGAAGGGGACGGACCGCGGCGCAGCCGCGCGTGCAGGTTCGCTCAGCCGGGATGGAAGGCGATACGAATGTTGTCGTCGACCGGGAGCACCAACACGTTTCCGTCCTGCCACGTCCAGTACCGCGGGATGAGGAACATCCGCTTGCCCGGCTGGGCGAGCAGGCGCAGGCCGACGTACCGATAGCGGAAGCGCTCCCCGGGCGCGACGTCGGCCAGCGGGGCTTCCCTCACGCCGGCCCAGGCTGGGTGGCGGCATGCGGGGTCGTCCGGCTTGACGCACCCGAAGGTGTCCAGGTGGAGGCGTTCCGGTGTGTCGAGTGTGACCGCAGGAAGCCGGTAGAGGTGGCGGGCAAGTGCTTCGGCATCGAAGACGCCCTTCTGTCGGGCGTAGGCGTCTACCGCCCAGAACGAGCAGAGCACGATGACCGCAACGCCGATGGCCAGCGCCGCGCGCTCCCCGGTCGGCGGAGGGCCGGCACCGGTGATGCGGACGAACAGCAGCCGCGCCAGGACCCCGAGCAACAGCCCGCCGCCGATCAGAAGCGGGGTGCCCAGCGGACCGCCGTCGATCACCTCGAAGCCGGCCAGGAAGCCGAGCACCAGAAGTGGTACGACCAGCACGGAGACGGCTAGGCAGGCTCGACGGACGAACCGGGCACCGCCCGGACCGGCCTTGGCCACCCTGCCGACGAGGTAGTAGACGAGCGCGGCCACCAGGGCCCCCAAAAGGACGACCCCGGCAGGGATGTAGAGCGCGGGGTCGCTGCGGAGCATCAGGTCCTGGTTCGCGAAGCCGATAGTCGAGGCGTCGACGCCGAAGTAGCGGTAGAAGGAGCTGGTGTAGGAGTAGCCGAAGAAGAACAGCAGCGCGGTGACGAGGGTGGTCGGAGCGATCCAGGCGGCGAGCCTGATGATCCGATCGGTCCATGGTCCCGACTTCGCCGTGTCCTCCTCGGGCTCCTCCCCGGCAGGGCTCAGGGGGTACTCCCGGTGGCGGAGCTGCCCGGCGCGCTCACCGGTCTGTCGCCTCTCACCTGCGTACTCGTGCCGTCGAGCGTGACAGTCATACAGATGTAGTGGCTACCGGTGACCGGTTGCCCGGGGAAACTGAACTCGGCCGGTGCGGGATTCTCAGTCTCCGTCAACGTGACGGTCACCTGCTCGGGCACGGCCACGACTCCCGTGTCGCAGTCCATGACATGACTGATCACCACCTTTGTCGCGCCCTCGGGCTGAGGTGGGACGATCTCGATTGACGTCGGCCATGTGCCGTACACGTTACTCGGCGGCTCTCCTGCGGCTCCCGGCGTGTTGCCCGCTCCGGCACCCGTAAACCCGTCATGACCGTCGTCCGTCGTCCGCGTCTCGTCACCCTGCGCAGCCGTATTGGGTCCGGGCGTGGGTCCGGGCCCGTCGCAGGCCGCGAGAACCGGCAGGAGCAGCACCGCCGCGATCCAGCGGGCAGCTCGGGCCTTCGCGCGTGGGCCTGTAGGCGGAACACCGGGCATGAGTCTCTCCCCTCCGGGAGCGGGGACGGCGGAAGGCGGCCGATCGGCCTCGGCGAACCGTACCCATTCACACACGGCTTGACTGTCCGCCACCCGGGTGCCATAGGGACCGGCGCTCACCCGAAGTAACCGCGCCGCGACCCGGACGCACCCGTCTGGCGTACAGTCGGGCGGGGCGGATCCGGCCGCCCGGACGTCGAACCGAGGAGAAGCACCCGTGAGCACGGATGTGCGTGCCGTCCCCGAGCTTCCGCTCTCGGCCGTCGGGCAGTGGCAGGCCGGCGGGGGTGACCTCGTCGAGTTGCTGGCGCGTGCGCAGCGGGAGGCCGGGGGGATCGCCGCGATCCCGCTCGGGGGTGATGGGCCGACGGTACTCGTGACGGATCCGGTGGGCGTGCAGCACGTGCTCGGGCGGCACCCGGACCGGTACGTGAAGCGGTCACACCGGGCGCGGATGCTCGTCGGGGACGGCGTGCTGTCCGCCACCGGAGACGCCTGGAGGCGTCAACGGCGGCTGCTGCAGTCGCAGTTCACCGGGACGGGCATGCGTCGGTACGAGCAGCGGATCGCCGAGGCGGCGCAGCGCACGGCCGACCGGTGGGCCGGATACGCCCGCACCGGGGAGACCTTCGACGTCGGTGAGGAGATGCGGCGCTTCGCCCTCGACACGGTGTGGCGGGCCCTCACCGGGCACGAGATGGACGACGCGACCGACCGTGAACTCCGTTCGGTGGAACGGGTGGTGGCCGCGATGCCGACCCTGCCCACCAACGCGGCCGACGCCCGCGACGCAGTGGCCGAGGACCTCGCCCGGATCGACGCGATCGCGCAAGCCGCCATCAACGCGGCGCGCACCACCCACGACTCCCCCGGCGTCCTGCGCGACCTCCTCGAAGCGTCGTCCCAACATCCCGAGTACACGGACCAGTTGATCCGCGACGAGCTCGTCACCCTCATCGTCGCCGGCCACGAGACCACCGCCACCACCCTCACCTGGCTGTACCTGCTCCTCGACCGCCACCCCGAGGCCCGTACGGCCGACCCCCAGGCGCTCGTCAGCGAGACCCTCCGCCTCTACCCGTCCGCGTGGATGCTCCCCCGGCACGCCGTCGAGGACGACGTCCTCGCCGGCCACCACATCGCGGCGGGAACGGACGTCCTCGTCTGCCCGTACCTCACCCACCGGGACCCTTCGCTCTGGCCCGACCCGGAGCGCTTCGACCCCACCCGGTTCACCGGCACCGGCACCCGCCCCGCCCACCTCGCCGCCTACTACCCCTTCGGCCTCGGCGCCCGCGCCTGCCTGGGCACCCAGTTCGCCCTCCGCGAGACCACGGCGCTGCTCGAACTCCTGCTTCCCACCTACGATGTGTCCTTCCTCTCCACCCCCGCCCGATCCGCCTACAGCATCACCGTCCGCCCGGACGGCCCGACGCCGGCGGTGCTGCGCACGTGACCTGGGACGTCTCCAGGGTGCGCACCCGCCTCGCCGCCATGGCCGACGCGGACCCCGCACGCCGCCGCTTCGGATCGGACCACCACCGCTACCGGCTCCGCCCGCCGCTCGCCGAGGACGTCATCCGGGCCTTCGAGCACCGGCACGGCGTCCAGCTCCCCGCCTCCTATCGCCGGTTTCTTCTGGACGTCGCCGACGGCGGAGCCGGCCCGGACTACGGCATCGTGGGCCTCACGGAAGTCCTCGACGAGGAAGAGGCCCTGCACGACGTCCGCGAGGGCGACCTGCGCCACGGCGTCCTGGCCACTCCGTTCACCGGGCAGGGCCAGCACGCGGTCGCCGGCAGCCTGGTCATCGCCGAGGGCGGCTGCGGCATGTTCTCGCGGTTGGTCGTCACGGGCCCGAACGCGGGCCAGGTGTGGCACGACGACCCCGACTGGGGCGGCCTCACGCCGGGCCCGGACTTCCACGACTGGTACGAGGCCTGGCTGACCACCCCGCAATCCCCTGGCGACGCCGAGCCGCGCCAACCACGATGACCGCATGACCACGATCCGCACCGCCACCCCCGACGACGCCCCACTCCTCGCGCAGCTCAACGACCACGTCCACGCCCTGCACGTCGAACACCGCCCCGACCTCTTCACCCCGGCCCCCGACGCGGCAGGCCACTCTCCGACCCCGCCCCGACGGAGCCGTGCCGAGCGACAAGCCGGTCACGCTCAGAGAATGCTCCACCGAAGCTGCTCCTGACCCCTGCGAAGTCCTTCGATGCGGCGACGCACTTCATGGAGCGTTGCGCTTCCGGGCTCGGCGCGCTTGGCGTTCGTGGTGATCATCCGAAGCTCGCGGAGGTCTCGGAGCCAGGGATAGCCACTCCGCGAGGTGACGTCGAACCCGTACCGATCGGCGAACTCCCGGTAGTGGGCCAGCCCGTACCCGAACCGCCTGCAATGGATCTCCACGGTGACGAGATCGCACGGCTCGGGAGGAACGAACGCGTTCCGGCATTATCTTGATGATCTCAAGGGCGCGGACGCCGAGAATCTCGGTGCGGTGCGCCTCTGGCACCATGCGATAGGTGTGGCTGACGAGCTGGCAGGCTTCGGTCACACTGTGCTCGTGAACCAGGCACATGGCCTGCTCCAGATGCAGGAGAGCCAGGTCGATACCGGTGTGATCGGGGTACAGCAGGAGAGCCTCGTCCGGGCACGTTGAGCATCTGCAGTGTCGCCGAGGAAGGTGTACGCCCCCGACAGATACCCCGCAGGCGCCGGTGATCGACGTGCACGTGATCGTGCGCACGCCCGAGGGCAAGATCCTTCTCTCCCAGCGCGGTGGGCCCTACGGCTACGGCCAGTGGCACGCCCCCAGCGGCAAGCTCGACCCGGCGAGACCCTCACCACGGCCGCCGCCCGCGAGCTCGAAGAAGAGACGGGCCTGCGGGTCGACCCTGCCGCGCTCGCCCACCGACACACTGTCGTCCACCACCAGGGCGGCGGCGCCCCGGACCGCATCGGCTTCTTCTACGAGACCACCACCTGGAAGGGCGAGCCCGAGAACCGCGAACCCGACAAGTGCCTCGACCTGCGCTGGTTCGCCGCCGACGACCTGCCCGACGACCTGATCCCCTACCCGGCCGCCGGCCTCCACGGCGTCCTCCACCAGCCCGGGGGCGTCACCCACCACAACTGGCCTGCCGGCTGATCCGGCGGTGGTCAGCCCGGCATCCGGCCGACCACCGCCGGTAGCCCCCAGGCATCGGGTCAGTGGCGGTGGTGGTTGTCGGGCTGGGCGGGGTCGCCGGGGTGTTCCAGGCCCTCCACGAGGGTGAGGCGGGCGGCGCGTTCGGCGTCGAGCCAGCGGGTGAAGGCGACCCGGCGGGAGGCCTCGTCGATGGTGGTGCCCTCATGCGTGGTCGTGCGCTCGAACAGCAGGGTGGCTGTCCAGAGGCCGACGGTGACTTCCTCGCCCCTCGGGGCCTTCCGTAGGGCTTCGGCGAGGGTCAGGGGGAGCGACTCCGGGGCGGCCTCGCACTTGCCGTCGGGGAAAGCCAGGTGCCACACCACGGATGGCGGGCGGGCGGTCATCGTTCGGTTGTGGGCCCGTTCGGCTTTCGAGGGCTCTACGTCGGCGGTGACCCACTCGTAGACCGCACGCACGGCGGCGCTGCCCTCGTAGGCCGCCGCCGTGATCGAGCCGAGTTCCACGGCTACCTGCTGGTCGAGTCGGACAGGGGCCTCGGCGTCCACGGGGAGGTTCCGTTCCGCCGCGACCGCCTCGCACAGGGCCTCGGTCAGGAGGACCTGCGCGACCCACCGCGTGAGTTGGCGGTCCTCCGGGCTTCCGGGCTGCGGGAGGGCCGTGGAGCGCGGGCCACCCCGCAGGGCGGCGAGGCGGCGGTCGAGGTCCGTGCGCGGGATCGGGCGGCCGTCGAGCAAGCCGAGAGTCACCGGCGGACCTCCAGGGCTACGGTCGGGCTGTACTGGCAGCGGCCGAACCACATCACCTTGGCCAGCGCCCAGTACGCGCCGGGGTCGGCGTCCTCGGGGGCGGTGATGTCGAACGTGACGGTGGAGGATTGCCCCGCCGGGACGCTGAAGCCTCGGACGGGCGCCGGGATCGCCTCCCAGGTGCCCCAGGGCGAGACCACTTGCAGCTCGCCCCGGATCTCGCTCCGCGTCCGGTTCGTGAGGGTCAGGGTGAGGTTCGTCCGGGCGCCGGGGGCGACAGCGAGGGCTGCGGAGGAGACCGCCACGTCCAGGCCCGTGGGCCGCCCGCTCGTCGCCTTCGTGCCCTGGGTTGCCACCCACTCCTCGGGGGCCTCTCCCGGCACGGGCAGCAGGTCGGGCAGGTCGCCGACGGCGATCGTCACCACGTCCTCGATCTGCTGGCCGTCGTGCTCCAACCGCACGGCGGCGAAGTACAGGCCCGGTGAGACGTCCGCAGGCGGGGTGAGCGTCACCGGGAAGCGCACGTGGCCGCCCGCCTCCAGGCGGTACGGGCGGCTGCCGAGGCTCGTCCGCCAGCCCTCGGGCGGCAGCACGACGGCCGTGCTCTCGACCGCAGCGTCGCGGAGGTGCGAGGAGAGGACCGCAGAGACCGCCACCGGCTCCCCCGCCGTCCGCAGCAGGCCGGGCGAGACGCCGACCGACACAGGCAGGTAGCCGAGCGGGGCCGGGCCCCGGTTGTGCAGCCAGTAGCGGGCGTGGACGGGCTGGGCGGGCTCCGCCTCCGGGCCGAGGGCGGGGCCGTCCGGAGGAGAGGACAGGGCAGGGGCCGCGAGCAGTGTGACGATCTGCGAACCGGCGAGGCAGAGGTCGGCCGGCCCGAGCGGCCGTTCCAGCAGGTCCGCCTGCCGCAGCTCGCCCAATCCCAGCGCCCCGCCGAGCGTCACCGTCCGTCCGAAGCCCGTCGACTCGACCAGGCGGACGGTCAGTTCACGCCCCGCCTCCCCCGTCGAGCCGTGCGCGATCGGGTTGCCGGCCGGCTTCAGTGCGCTCAGCAGCACCTCCCGCTGCGGCTCGACCCTCAGCCAGGACAGGACAGAAGGCAGCGGCCCGTCCTGTGCCGGGATCACGCGACCGTACAGCGGATGGTTGAACTCCTGGCCCTGCGCCGGCAAGGTCTGCGCCCGCCAGTCGCCCGCTCCCCCGACCAGCGCATAGCTGAACTCGTGCGTCCAGTGCTGGAGTTGGAACGAGGAGCCATCGGGCACCGTTCGCCGGGGCGGGTCGATCCAGACACCGGACGGCCAGCCGGTGCACGAGCGCATCAGGGACAGGTGCAGCGCGCCAGTCGAGTCCACCGCGAAGCCGGGCAGACCATGGCTCAGCAACGCCACGGTGTGGTCGACCAGTTGGGCGTCAGGCTCGCGGATCGGGCACACGGCCTCGATCCGTGCGTCCGCCAGGTCGGCCACAAGGACCGCCGGGTCCGTGACGACGAGCGCGGGAAGCGCCCGCACGTCCCGCAGGTCCGCGCCGGGCTGCCACACCTCCGCCAGCGGGGAGAGCGCCGGCACCCACACCGCGCCGCACTCCTTGAGCACCGCCGCGAACGACTCCCCCGCCCGCGAAATCAACTCCCGGGCCACCGCGTTGACGTCCGGCCCGCCCACGACGACCCGGAAGTCCGGCAGATTCGAGTCCACGTCCAGCCACCCGTACCGGGCCCAGTCGGCGCCCGAGGTCGTCGCCGTGACGCCGACCCGGGCCAGCGCGACCACCAACTCGCGCGCGGCGGCCGCGTCGTCCAGCGATGGCACGACGACCTCCGCCACGCCCAACGCCCGCTCGCCCAGGACCGACCCCGCCGGGTCGCGGAGCACCGCACGGGCCGTCGCGCCGAGGCCGAACCAGGTGTTGGCCGGGTTGTCGAGCGTCCACGGCGCCTCCGCCGAATCGACGTCGGGCATCGCGAAGCCGCGCCCGACGACCGCCCCCGCGACCTCGCTGACCGGCAGCGCGCCGGGGAGGTCGACGGGGAAGCGCAGCCGCAGCAGGCGGTCGGCGCCGGAGTGGTCGACCACGCGGGTCCGGCAGTCGACCCGGTCGAGCCCGTGCCACAGCGTGACCGTCTGCTCGTAGCGGACGGCGTCCACGGCACCCGCGATCACCAGCCGCTCCCCGAGCGGCCCGACCTCCCGCCGGACGACAGCCGCCCCCGCACCCGACCCGACCACCGGCCCCTTGGGCAGCAGGTGCCAGGGGCCCTCGCCGAAGTCCGGGTGCTGCGGGTACTCCTCGTAGACGCGCAGTTCGTTCCCGATCGCACCGTCGCGGATCAACTCCCTTTCGTGCACGAGGTCGTAGACCGAGAAAAGCCCCCCGCCCCGGTCGGGATCGGCCCGAACCCGGTAGCGCCCGTTGGCGATCGTCCACCCGTCCTCGGCCGTCCAGGCGGCGGCCGACTCGCCCGACGGCACCAGCCGCCACGTGCGCCACCCCAGCGCGGGAACGTCCTCCGCCAGGAACCGCAGTGTCCCGCGGTCGACGACGCTCGGCACCTCCGCACCGAGGGAGTCCAGCACCCGTACCGAGCGAGCCTCCGGAGGCAGCCGCACGGCGAGCAGATCCGTGCGGTCGAAGGACAGCGTGTTCGTCACGACGACACCCAAGCCCGCACCCGTCACCGAGATCCGGGCGGCCAGCGCGTCGAGCGACGCGTCCCGCACCTCGGCCGCGAGGTCGTGCGCCTCCCGCCACCCGCCGAGCAGGTCGAGGTACACCTGGTCGGACTCGGAGCCGGTGATCGCGTCGTGGTGGGCGCCGTACGCGAGGTGGCGCCACACCTTGTCCATCGCCGCCGACGGGTAGCGGCCGAGCCCGTGGACGGACGCCAGCGCGGCGAGCTTCTCCGCGTCCACGGCGGCGACCTCGCCCGCCCGCTGGGCCTGCTTGGTGTCGATGTACGACACGTCCTTGCCGGTGTACACCGGGTTCATGTCGCGCGTCTGCGGGCTCAATCGCCGCCCGGTGGAGGCAAGTTCGGCCCGGACGGCGTCGAGGAAGTCGCGCGGCGTGCCGCACACGAAGCGCGGCCACACGTACTTGGCGGCCCAGGAGCGGTGGATCGCGGTGACCCACTTGTTGGGCGGGGTGTAGTCCGTCCCGACGGGCAGCAGCAGGTTCCGCGTCGCGCCGACGGGCTTGAGCTTGCGGTACAGGTCGTAGACGGCGCGTTCGGCGGTGGCGAGGTCCGGGGAGGAGTCCATCCACCAGCCGGCCGAATAGTGGTGGGGCATGTAGTGGGTGAGGACGCCGTCCCCGCTCGGGGCGATCCACTCGAACTCGCTCGGGAACTGCATGACCCGGGCGTCGTCCTTGCCCTCGCGGAAGTTCTTCTGGATCGGGCCCCACTGGTGGAACGGCCCGCGCGCCCAGGCACTGCCGGTGAGGCCGGCCGCGGCGAGGTGCCCGGGGAACTGCGGGTCGTGCCCGAACACGTCCAGCTGCCAGGCGGTCCGGGGGTCGCCGCCCAGGATGTCGCGCTGATAGCCGATGCCGTACACGATGTTGCGGATGGTCGTCTCGGCGCCGGTGAGGTTGGTGTTCGGCTCGTTGTAGGTGCCGCCGACCAGCTCGACCTGCCCGCGCGCCATCAGCGTCCGAAGCTGCTCCCGCCGCTCGGGGTGCTGGTCGAAGTACGGCTTCAGGTAGTCGACTTCGGCGAGGACGAACGTGTAGACCGGGTCGCGCAGGGCGAGGTCCAGGTGCGCGTCGACGAGTGCGAAGCCGTTGCGCTCCCACAGCGGGCGGGTGGTGGCGTCGGCCGAGAGCAGTTCCCAGGGGGAGGTGTAGGCGGCCTGGGTGTTCCACCAGACCGGGTCGTAGTGGAAGTGCGGGACGAGGAACATCGTCCAGCCGGGCTCGGCGACCTCGACGACGGCCTCGGCCTCGGCGCCCCCCGCCGTCACGCTGACCGGCAGCCGGGCCCCGACGGCGGCGCCGGCGATCTCCAGCGGGACGTCGACCGTCCCCGTGCCGGCCGCCTCGCCGCGCACGCCGGGGCCGCTGACGGCGATCCGGGCGGCGGGGCCGTCGACGGTGACGCGCAGCAACTGTCGCGGGGCGTCCTCGGGGCCCACGAACAGGTCGGTGTTCTCGACGGCGGTGATGGTGACCGGCACGGGGAGGGTCCTTTCGACAGCGGGCGGGGGAGGGCTACGTGCCCCAGGCCTCGAACTCGTAGATGCGGGCGGCCGGATCGGAGTTCTGGGTCGGCTTCGTCACGACCAGCCGGACGTACCGGGCCGTGGTGCTCACCGGGTGGGTGGTCGTGCCGGCCGTGTTGCCGGTGACGTTCGCGACCGTCGTCCACGGGTCGGTGGCGCTGGAGCGCACCTGGATCGAGAAGTCCCGGGTGTTGTAGGTCGCGCTCTCGCCGCCCGCCGACGCGTGCTTGACCACGAACCTCGACAGCCGCTTCGCCGAACCGAGGTCCACCTGGAGCCACTTGGCGGAGGTCAGGGTGCACCACTTGTCGCCCGTGCCGCCGGTCACGCTGCCGTTGACGGCCTTCGCCGGGCCCTCGTCGGCGTTGCACTGGCCGGACGCCGTGGCGGGCCGGTTGAGCGCGAGGTTCCCGCCGGCGGGCGCTGCCGTCCACGACACCGTGGTGGACGCGGCCGACGAGCGCCCGTACGTCGTCGACACGGCCTCGACGTCGAGGACCGTGCTGTCCTCCCTGCCGGCCCGGTCCAGCTTGCCGACGAAATAAGCGTCGTTGGGCGTGGCGCCGAGGAACGTCCGGGTGCCGTCCGCGTTGCGCCGGTACACCTCGTAGTGGTGGACGTCACCGCCGGGCGCCGCCGTCCAGGAGAGCCGCAGGGACTGGCTGGCGCCGGCCACGACGTCGCTCGCGCCGAGGACGGTGAGCCCGGAGGGCGCGGCCGGCGACTCCACCGAACCGTCGAACACCGCGAGTTGCCCGATCCGGACGTCGTACGAGGGGTCCGATCCTTCGGCCCTCAGCCCGATCTGGGCGATCGTGCGGCCCGCGTACGGCGAGAGGTCGAGGGTGTGCCGCTCCCAGCCGGTGCCGGTGTCGTCGCCGAGGTCGAGCGTGGTGAAGCTGTCCGGCGCGTCGGTGAAGGAGACTGCGGCCTTGAGCTTGGTCGGTCCGGCGGCCGGGGTCTTGACCACCATCGACAGCCGTGTGTTCGCCGCGACGGGCAGGCTCGTCTGGTACAGCCGGACGGTGTCAGTGGAGTCGAGCGTGCCGGTGAGGCGCAGCGAGGAGCCGCCCTGGTAGGCGTCGGTGAAGTCGACGGACGGGGTGAGCTTGCTGCCGTCGGAGTCGAC
Source organism: Streptomyces sp. SP17BM10 (assembly GCF_036322405.1). Lineage (NCBI taxonomy): Bacteria > Bacillati > Actinomycetota > Actinomycetes > Kitasatosporales > Streptomycetaceae > Streptomyces > Streptomyces sp. SP17BM10. The sequence goes on from NZ_JAQYXB010000623.1 coordinate 277,992, forward strand.
GACCCAGCGATACGTGGGCGGGACGTCCTGGAGCGAGAGGTTGTTCCAGCCTCCGGTGGCCACGCGGGTGCCGCCGGCGTTGTAGAAGTCCCCTTGCCCGGCGTCGAAATTGGTGACGAACGGCTTGGCCGTGACGGGCGAGGACTCGGCGACGTAACTGGCGAGGCCGGGCCAGCCGTCGGAGAGGTTGGTGTTGGAGGGGTCGGCGTCGGCACCGACCCAGTAGCGGGAGTCCTTGGCGTAGAAGTCGTTGCGGTCGGTGGCGGACTTCCAGGTCCACTCGGGCCGGTAGAGGCCGAGCGAGGTGGTGTGCGGCCGGCCGGAGGGGAAGAGCGTGTTCCAGTCGACGCCCGTGTTGTAGCCGTTGGCCTCGGTGTCGATGCCGGAGTAGAGCTCGTACTCGCTGCGGCCGAGCTGCCGGGCCAGCGTGCGGGAGGAGTCCAGACCCGAGGGGGTCCAGCCGAAGTTGAGGAACATCGAGTCCGAGGTGCGCTTCGAACCGTCTTGCAGGAAGGGCGAGTTCGCGGAGGTGAGGGCGTTCTGCCAGTCGACGGCGCCGGAGGTGGTCATGGCGTCGTACCACATGAAGTCGGTGCCGCTGCTCCGCGCCTTGGTGTACTGCATGAGGTCGCGCACCTGTCCGGCGAGGGCCGGATCCCCGCCGCCCGTCTCCTGGTTGATGAACCAGCCGTCGAAGCCGTAGTACTGCGCGGCCTGGACGAGCTTGTCGGCGACGGGGTAGCGGTCGCCGGACTTCTGGACGAAGTCGCGCACCCACTGGAGCTGGCCGCCGTAGGCCGCGGGCGGGAAGAAGACGGTGCCGTAGACCTTGACGCCGTTGCGGTGGGCCGCGTCGATGACGGTCGGGTTGGGGGCGAGGATGAGGCCCTCGCTCGCCGAGCCGCCCCAGAAGACGAGCGTGTCGACGTACTGCCAGTAGCCGAAGGCGTAGTAGTTGGGGTCGGAGGAGCCCTGGGAGGGGTTGTTCGAGGTGGGCGCGAAGGAGACCAGGGAGGCTATCTTCCCCTCGCCCGCACGGGCGTTGGGGTTCGCCGCGAGGGACGGATCGCTGGTGCGCGGCTGGAGGGGCACGCGGGAGCGGTTGAAGCGGGCGTCGGGGTCGGTGGCCGGGTCCCAGTTCCTCATGGTGCTGGGGTACCAGGACGACGCGTAGGGCTGGTTGCCCGTCGCGGCGGCCTGCACGGGCGGGGGTGCGGCGGGCGAGGCGTGCGCGGCGGGGACGCCGCCCAGCGCGGCGGTGGCGAGCGCGGCGCTGAGCAGCAAGGGGAGACGTCTGGACATGCGCTGACTCCGATCGAGCGGAGAAGGGTGGGGGCGGGCCCACGGGCGCGGCGGGCCCGGGTGCATGCGGGCGTGACGATGCGCAGCGGAGGAGGTGCCGGCAATCCACTGACGGTGCGCGATCAACGGGCAGCGCCGGGCCCCCTCGGCGCAGCGAGGCTAAACCGGTTCAGAACCGCTGTCAACGACTCGCGCAGGAATCACGCCAACCGGTGAAGGCGGCGCCGTCGACTCCCGGACGGTCAGCCGCGGCGTCGGCATCTGCAGGTCCCGCCCGGGCCCGGCCTCCTCCAGGGTCTCCAGCAGGCTGCGCGCCACCTGCTCCCCGAGCGCGAAGGTGTCGCGGCTGAGCGCGGTGAGCGGCGGGTGGACGATCCGGGCGAGCACCGAGTCGTCGAAGGAGACGATCGACAGCTCGCCGGGCACGGCGACCCCCATCTCCCCCGCGACGCCCAGCCCGGCCACCGCCATCACGTCGCTGTCGTAGACGATCGCGGTGGGCCGCCGGGCGCGCGAGAGCAGCGTGCGGGTGGCCGCGGCGCCCTCGGCGTCGCTGAAGTCGGTCGGCACCGAGACCGCCTCCTCCAGGCCGAGCCGGCGCGAGGCGTCGCGCAGCGCACGGATCCGCCGCTGGGTGTGCTGGAAGTGCGGCAGCCCGGCGAGGTGGGCGATCCGGCGGTGCCCGATGGCGGCCAGGTAGTCGACGATGGAGAGCATCGCCTCCCGGTCGTCGGCCCAGATCCGCACCTGACCGCCACCCTTGCCGGGCCCGCCCAGGACGACGGCGGGCAGCCCGAGTTCGTCCAGCACGGGCAGCCGCGGGTCGCGGGTCTGCAGGTCGACGACGATGAAGCCGTCGACGCGGTGCTCGGAGGCCCAGCGCCGGTAGACGCCGATCTCGGCGGCGGTGTCCTCGACGACCATCAGGTGCAGCGCGACCGAGCTGGCCGAGAGCACCGCCTGGAGGCCGGAGAGCAGCTGGCTGAAGAACGGCTCGACCCCGATGGTGCGGGCGGGCCGGGCGATCACGAGGCCGACGGCGTCGGCCCGGGCACCGCCGAGGGCGCGGGCGGCGCTGTGCGGGCGCCAGTTCATCTCCTCGGCGACCCGCAGGATCCGGGCCCTGGTCGCCTCGCTCACCCCGGGTCGCCCGTTGAGCGCGAAGGACACCGCGCCCTTGGAGACACCGGCCTGCCGGGCGATGTCGGCGATCGTCGGTCTGCCCACGGGACCCGACTCCTTCTCTTGACATCCACGTTTAGGCGGGAGCATAGTCCCTGCCATAGCTAGACCGGTTTAGTACGTCAGGTTCTGAAGTCCCGCGCAATCCCTGAGCTCCATCCCACCCACCCCCTGGACCGGGAGACCCTCCATGCGAAGAATCCGGGCGGCACTGACGACGACGGTGGTCACCGCCGCCGCGCTCACCGGCTGCGGACTCGGCTCCGGCGACGGCAAGAACGGCGACAGCGTGGCGAGCGCGGCCGCGACCGGCGAGGTCAAGGGCAAGGTCTCGCTCCAGACCTGGGCGCTCAAGCCGAAGTTCACCGACTACGTGCAGGGCGTGATCGACGGCTTCAAGAAGAAGTACCCGGGCGTCGAGGTCGACTGGCTCGACCAGCCCGGCGACGGCTACTCCAACAAGGTGCTCAGCCAGGCCGCCGCCGGCGACCTGCCCGACGTCGTCAACCTGCCCCCGGACTTCGCCCTCCCCCTGGCGAAGAAGGGGCTCCTCCTCGACGTCTCCAAGGCCGACCCGAAGCTCGCCGACGAGTACGTCAGCGGCGGCGTCGACGCCTACCGCTTCGCCGGCCAGGACGGCGTCTACGGCTACCCGTGGTACCTCAACACCGATGTGAACTACTGGAGTTCCGACCTCCTCACGCAGTACGGCCTGGACCCGAAGAAGCTCCCTGCGAACCTGGACGAACTCATCGCCCAGGCCCGCGTCATGAAGGACAAGTCCGGCGGCAAGGCCTACCTGATGAGCCGCAAGCCGGGCATCGGCGACCTCTACAACGCCGGCGTGAAGATCATGGCCGACGACGGCAAGTCCTTCACCTTCAACACCCCCGAGGCCGCCGCGCTGCTCGACAAGTACCGCGACGCCTTCAAGGAGGGCCTGCTGCCCAACGACGTCCTCACCAACACCTACGCGGGCAACAGCAAGCTCTTCAACGCCGGCACCGCGGCCTGGACCACCGCCGGCGCCAACTACATCACCTCGCTCGCCACCGACAACCCGACGCTCGCGCCGAAGGTCGTCCCGTCCGCCGCGTTCGACACGCCGCCGCTGTACGTCCAGGGCGTGTCCATCCCGAGGAGCACCAGGAACCCGGCCGCCGCGGTCGCCCTGGCCCGCTGGCTCACCAGCCCCGGGAACCAGGCCGGCCTCGCGCACCTGACCAGCGTCTTCCCGTCCACCAAGGCCTCCGCCGACGACCCGTTCTTCAGCAAGGGCGACGGCACCAACGCGGGCGACGCCAAGGTGATCGCCTTCACCTCGCTCGCCAAGGCCAAGCTCATCCAGCCCGTCGTGATCGACGACGCGATGAGCACGATCATCAACCAGCAGATCGCCCTGGCGATCAGCGGCCAGGCGAGCTCCAAGCAGGCGCTCGACTCCGCGGTCCAGCAGTGCGACAAGCTGCTCAAGGGCTGATCCCGGGACCGCACCGGCCGGGCGGCGGGTGCCCCCACCCCGCCGCCCCCGGGAACGGCCGCACGACCCCAGGCCCAGGAAGGCATCCGCATGACCCACCGGCGCTGGTTCACCCCCTGGCTGCTCGCCGGGCCCGCGATACTCTGGCTGGCCGTCTTCAACCTGTGGCCGGCCGTCAACACGGTGATCCTGTCCTTCACCAACGCCAAGCCCCTGGGCGGCGGCACGTTCACCGGCCTGGAGAACTACGGCCGCCTGCTCGACGACGAACAGCTCGCCGACGCCCTGCTCAACAGCATCGTCTTCATGCTGGTCTGCCTCCCCCTCCTGACGGTCCTGCCGCTGCTGCTCGCCCTCCTCGTCCAGCGCAAGGTTCCCGGCATCACCTTCTTCCGCACCGCCTTCTACACCCCCGTCATCGCCTCCGCCGTCGTCGTCGCCCTGATCTGGGGATGGGTGCTGGACGACCGCGGCCTCGTCAACGGCGTCCTCCAGCAGGCGGGACTCACCGACACCCCGGTCACCTTCCTCACCGACCGCTGGCTCCTCCTCTTCAGCGCGATCGCCCTGACCACCTGGAAGGGCCTGGGCTACTACATGGTCATCTACCTGTCCGCCCTCGCCAACGTGCCGCGCGAACTGCACGAGGCCGCCGCCGTCGACGGCGCGAGCCCGCTGCGCCGCCTGTGGCACGTCACCCTCCCGGGCGTGCGACCGACGATGACGCTGATCTCCGTGCTCATCTCGGTCAGCTCGCTGCGCGTCTTCTCCGAGCTGTACGTGCTCTCCAACGGCCAGGGCGGGCCCGGCGGCCGGGACATGTCCGTGGTGATGCTCATCCAGATGTACAGCCGCGGCTTCACCGGCCACCTCGGCTACGCCTCCGCGCTCAGCCTGCTGCTGTTCGTCATCACCCTCGGCCCGATGCTGCTCCTGACGCGCCTGAACCGGAAGGCGGACTGATCCCGTGGCCTCCCGTCGCTCCCGGGGCTTCGACACCCCCACCGCCGCGCAGACGGCCGCACGCTACGTGCTGCTCGTCCTCGTGCTGCTGCTCGTCATCGGCCCGTTCCTGTGGCAGCTGTCCACGTCCCTCAAGGGTCCGAACGAGGACGTCTACACCCGCACGCCGACCTTCCTCCCCCAGGACCTGACCGTCGGCAACTACGGGAAGGTCGCCGACACCATCCCGGTGTGGACGTACGCCCTCAACTCCGTGATCGTGGCCGCCATCTGCATCGCGGGCAACGTCGTCGGCTGCACCCTGGCGGGCTTCGCGCTCGCCCGGCTGCGGTTCCGCGGCGCCAGGCTGGTCTTCGGCCTGTTCCTCGCCACGCTCGTGCTGCCCGGCGAGGTCACGATCGTCTCCCAGTACGTGCTCGTGCGCGGCCTCGGCCTCGCCGACAGCCTGGTCGGCGTCGCACTGCCCGGCGCGCTCGCGATGCTCAACGTGCTGCTGATGCGCACCGCGTTCGCCGCCGTGCCCGCCGAACTCGACCAGGCCGCCCTGGTCGACGGCGCCGACGTCCGGCAGCGGCTGTGGCACGTCGGCCTGCCGAACGTGCGCGGGATGCTCAGCGTGATCGTCATCTTCACGTTCATCGGCGCCTGGGACGACTTCCTGTGGCCGCTGATCGTGCTCAACGACCCGCAGAAGTACACGCTCACCGTCGGACTCCAGTACCTCAACGGCACGTTCTCCGCGAACCCCCGGCTGATCGCGGCCGGCACGATGATCGCCTTCCTGCCGATCGTCGTGGTGTTCGCGGTCTGCCAGCGCTTCTTCTTCAAGGGCGTGGAGGAGGGAGCCGTCAAGGGCTGAGCCCACCGTCCCGTCTACCCGTCGAGGATCCATGACCACCGCTCCGCACGTCCCCCGCTTCGGCGTCAACTACACCCCCACCAGGGGATGGTTCCACCACTGGCTCGACTTCGACCTCGACGCCGTGCGCGCCGACCTCGACTCGGTCGCCGCGCTCGGCCTCGACCACGTCCGGGTGTTCCCGCTCTGGCCGCTCTTCCAGCCCAACCGCACCCTGATCCGCCCGCGCGCCGTCGAACAGCTCGCCCGACTCGTCGACGCCGCCGGGGAACGCGGGCTCGACGTCGCCGTGGACGGCCTCCAAGGCCACCTCTCCAGCTTCGACTTCCTGCCGTCCTGGACCCAGACCTGGCACCGGCGGAACCTCTTCACCGACCCCGACGTCCTCGACGGCCAGGCCGCCTACCTGCGCACCCTGGCCGGGGCGCTGCGCGAGAAGCCCAACTTCCTCGGCCTGACGCTCGGCAACGAGATCGACCAGTTCTCCGGCGACCCGCACCCCGACCCCGACCGGATCACCCCCGAACAGGCCGAGGCGTGGCTTCGCCGGATGCTCGCCGCGTGCGAGGAGGGCGCGCCCGGCCGGCTCCACCTGCACGCCTCCTACGACGCCGCCCACTACCTCGACGCACACCCGTTCACGCCGTGGCACTCGGCCCGGATCGGCGCGGCCACGGCCGTCCACTCGTGGGTGTTCAACGGCACCGCCCAGCGCTACGGCGCCGGGTCCACCGCGACCGCGCAGCACGCCGCCTACCTGGTCGAGCTCGCCAAGGCGTGGGCGGACGACCCCGCCCGCCCGGTCTGGCTCCAGGAGGTCGGCGCCCCCGCCCCGCACATCGCCCCCGAGGACGCGGCCCGGTTCACCGGCGCGACCCTCGAGGCCGTCCTGGACTGCCCGGACCTGTGGGGCGTCACCTGGTGGTGCTCCCACGACGTCGACCGCTCGCTCGCCGACTTCCCCGAACTCGAGTACGGCCTCGGCCTGTTGACCACCGACCGCACGACCAAACCGGCCGGCGCCCGGCTCGCCGGAGCAGCGGCCGAGGCACGCCGCACCTGGCAGCCGCCCAAGCCGCGGACGACGGCCGTAGTGATCGCCGCCGGCGACGAGGTGACGGCCCCCCACCGGTCGATCTGCGGACCGGGCGGCGCGGTCTTCGAGGCGTTCATGCACCTCACCCGGGAGGGCGCCCGTCCGACCACCGTCCTCGCCGAACACGCCGAGGACCGCGCCCACCTGGACGCGCGGGGAATCACCGAGGTGGTCCACCCCGAAGGCGTACGTTTTCCCTGACCCCCGAGCAACGGAGCCCGCCGCCATGCACGATGACCGCAGCCTGGTCGAGTCCCGTCTGAAGCGCGTCCTGGACGAGCGCGTCCGCCCCGCCGTGTACCCCGAATCCGTCCCGCTGACCGTCGGCATCTGGACGGCGCCCGGCGAGCCCGTCCCGGTCGCCGAGGGCCTGGCCGCGCCGCGCTCCCCGATCGCGGTCGGCGACGCGTGGGGGGCGCCGTGGGGCACCAGCTGGCTCACGGTGACCGGCACGGTGCCGCAGGAGTGGGCCGGGCGGACGGTCGAGGCGCTGATCGACCTCGGCTTCGACGCCAACATGCCCGGATTCCAGTGCGAGGGCCTGGTCTACCGCCCCGACGGCACCCCGGTGAAGGGGCTCAACCCGCGGAACCAGTGGGTACGCGTCGCGTCCCCGGCGGCCGGCGGCGAAGCGGTCCTCCTGCACGTGGAAGCGGCGTCCAACCCGGTCATCCTCGACTACCATCCCTTCCTGCCCACCGAGTTGGGTGACAAGGAGACGGCCGGCAGCGAACCCCGGTACAAGCTCGCCCGGATGGACCTCGCCCTCTTCGACGAGACGGTGTGGCAACTGGTGACCGACCTGGAGGTGCTGGGCGAACTGATGGCCGAACTCCCGGTGGAGAGCGCCCGCCGCTGGGAGATCCTGCGCGCCGTAGAACGAGCACTGGACGCGATCGACCTGCAGGACGTCAACACCACCGCAGGACGGGCACGTTCACAACTCTCCGCCGTACTCTCCGCCCCCGCGTCCCCATCCGCCCACCGCATCAGCGCGATCGGCCACGCCCACATCGACTCCGCCTGGCTGTGGCCGTTGCGCGAGACGGTCCGCAAGGTGGCCCGCACCACCGCGAACATGACCGCGCTGCTGGAGGACGAGCCCGACTTCCTCTACACCATGTCCCAGGCGCAGCAGTTCGCGTGGATCAAGGAGCACCGCCCCGAGGTGTACGCCCGCGTGCGCAAGGCCGTGGCGGACGGGCGGTTCGTGCCGGCCGGCGGCATGTGGGTCGAGTCGGACACCAACATGCCGAGCTCGGAGGCGATGGCCCGGCAGTTCGTGCACGGCAAGCGGTTCTTCCTCGACGAGTTCGGGTTGGAGAACCACGAGGCGTGGCTGCCCGACACGTTCGGCTTCACCGGGGGCCTGCCGCAGATCATCCGCAACGCGGGATCCAAGTGGCTTCTGACACAGAAGATCTCGTGGAGCCAGGTCAACGAGTTCCCGCACCACACCTTCCTCTGGGAGGGGATCGACGGCACCCGGATCTTCACCCACTTCCCGCCCGTGGACACCTACAACTGCTCGATGAAGGGCAGCGAAATCGCCCACGCCGCACGCAACTTCAAGGACAAGGGAGTCGCGAGGCACTCGCTCGCACCCACCGGCTGGGGCGACGGGGGCGGCGGCACGACGCGCGAGATGGTCGCGAAGGCCGCCCGGTTGAAGGACCTGGAGGGCTCGGCGACGGTCCGGTGGGAGCGCCCGGCCGAGTTCTTCGCGAAGGCCGAGGCCGAGTACCCGAACCCGCCGGTGTGGGTCGGCGAGCTGTACCTGGAGCTGCACCGGGCCACGCTCACCAGCCAGGCGAAGACCAAGCAGGGCAACAGGCGCAGCGAGAACCTGCTGCGAGAGGCCGAACTGTGGTGCACCACGGCAACCCTGCGAACCGGAGCGCCGTACCCCTACGAGGATCTGGACCGGATCTGGAAGACGGTGCTGCTGCACCAGTTCCACGACATCCTGCCCGGCTCGTCCATCGCCTGGGTGCACCGCGAGGCCGAGGCGACCTACGCAACGCTCGCCGAGGAACTGGAACTCCTCATCCGAAACGCCCAGCAGACCCTGGCCGGAGACACCGCCGGCGCACAGAACCTGATCTTCAACTCCGCCCCACACAGCCGTTCCGGGGCCCCCGCAGGCGGAGCAGCACCAGCAGCGGCCACCGAGGGCGGCTGCACCGCGACGGACCGCCCCGAAGGCGGATTCACCCTCGGCAACGGCCTGCTGAACGTCACCATCGACAGCGAGGGCCTGATCACCTCGGTCGTCGATGTGAGGAGCGGCCGCGAAACGCTCCCCCCGAACGCCAGGGCCAACCTCCTCCAGCTGCACCCGGACTTCCCCAACATGTGGGACGCGTGGGACGTCGACCAGTTCTACCGCAACACCGAAACGGACCTCACCGACGTCGACGAACTCACCGCCACCACCCACCCCGACCGGGTGACCGTCCGCGTCGAGCGGTCCTTCTCCTCCTCCCGCGTCGTCCAGACGCTCACCCTCCGCGCGGACGAGCAGCGCCTCGACATCGACACCGAGGTCGACTGGCACGAGACCGAGAAGTTCCTCAAGGCCGCCTTCCCCGTCGACCTCCACACCGAGCGCTACGCCGCGGAGACCCAGTTCGGCCACCTCTACCGCCCGACCCACACCAACACCAGCTGGGAGGCCGCGAAGTTCGAGGCCTGCAACCACCGCTTCGTCCACCTGGAGGAGCCCGGCTGGGGCGTCGCCCTCGTCACCGCGTCCACCTACGGCCACGACGTCACCCGGACCGTGCGCGACACCGACGGGGGGACGACCACCACCGTGCGCTTCTCGCTGCTGCGCGCCCCGCGCTTCCCCGACCCCGAGACCGACCAGGGCCTGCACCACTTCCACCACGCCCTCGTCCCCGGCGCGACGATCGCCGACGCCGTCCGCGAGGGCTACCGGATCGGCCTGCCCGAGCGGAGGGTCACGGGCAGCGCGGAGGCGGTGGCTCCGCTCGTCACCGTCGACAACGAAGCCCTGGTCGTGAGCGCCGTCAAGCTCGCCGACGACCGCAGCGGCGACCTGATCGTCCGCCTCTACGAGGCGAACGGAGGCCGGGCGAGGGGCAGCCTGACGACGTCCTTCCCCTTGGCCGGCGCCCAACCGTGCGACCTGCTGGAACGCCCGTGGGAGGGCACCCGCGGAGAGGTGACCGTCGCCAACGGCGAGGTCGAGCTGGCCCTGCGCCCGTTCGAACTGGTCACCCTGCGCCTGAGCGCCCAGGCGTGACAAGGTGGCCGCTGCGGGCAACGCCGGCAGCGGCCACCTGCCCCCGGTCCCCCCATTCATCCCGCACCGATACGCCCCCCTCAACCACCTTCCAGGAGCCACCCCCATGCCCACCCCCCTCTACGCCGCCATCGACATCGGCGGCACGAAGATCGCCGGGGCACTGGTCGACGACGACGGACAGCTCCACCACCGGACCCAGCTCCCGACCCCCGCAGAGGACCCCGCCGAGGCGGTCTTCGCGACCGTCCGCAAAGTGCTCGACGCACTCACCACCTCACCGGACTGGCCCGACGTCACCGCCGTCGGCATCGGCAGCGCCGGCCCGGTGGACCTGGTCGAGGGCACCGTGAGCCCGGTCAACATCCCCGGCTGGCGCGGCTTCCCCCTGCTCGCCGAGGTCGCCGCGCACCCCGCCGTGGCCACCCGCAGGATGCCCGTCCACCTGGCCGGAGACGGCGTCGCGATGGCCGCGGCCGAGCACTGGCGCGGGGCCGCGCGAGGAGCCGCGAACGCCCTGTGCCTGGTGGTGTCGACCGGCGTAGGGGCGGGCCTGGTCCTGGACGGCTCCGTCCGCCCCGGCCCGAGCGGAAACGCGGGCCACCTCGGTCACATCACCGTCGAACTGGACGGCGCGCCGTGCCCGTGCGGTTCGCGGGGCTGCCTGGAGGGCATCGCCAGCGGCACGGCGATCGCCCGCCGCGCCCTGGCCGAGGGCTGGCAGCCGGCCGGCAAGGACCGTTCGGCCCGCGCCGTGGCGGAAGCCGCCGCAGCCGGAGACCCGATCGCGCTGGCGTCCTTCGACCGAGCCGCCCAAGCCCTGGCCGCCGGAATCGCCGCGACCGCCACACTCGTCGACCTCGACCGGGTCGTGGTAGGCGGAGGAGTCGCCGCCGCAGGCGAGCTGCTGTTCACGCCGCTCGCCCACCACCTCACCAGGTACGCGGCCCTCCCCTACGTCCGGGACCTCGATGTCCGCCACGCCGAACTGGGCACCGACGCGGGCCTGATCGGCGCCGCCGCCCTCTGCCGCTGACCGACTCCCGCCTCCGGAACCCCCATGCCCCCTCTCGCACCCCCTCCCCCTCGCTTCGCCCTGCTCCACAACCCCGTGAGGACCTACGCCTGGGGCTCACGCACCGCCATCCCCGAGCTGACCGGCAGGGCACCGACCGGAGAGCCCCAGGCCGAACTGTGGATGGGCGCGCATCCGTCGGCCCCGTCCCTCCTCGACACCCCCGCCGGCCCGCAACCACTCGACGCGCTGATCGCCAGGGAGCCGATGACGATGCTCGGCCCCAGCACCGTCCACCACTTCGGCCCGACACTCCCGTTCCTCCTCAAGGTGCTCGCCGCCGACCGGCCCCTGTCCGTCCAGGTGCACCCCACGCGCGAGCAGGCAGCCGCCGGCTTCGACGACGAGGAGGCACGGGGCATCCCCCTCGACGCACCCGACAGAACGTACAAGGACCGCGGGCACAAACCCGAACTGATCTGTGCCCTCAGCGACTTCGAGGCACTGTGCGGCTTCAGGCCGGCCGAGGCCACCGCCACTCTCCTGGACACCCTCGACGTCCCGCTGCTCGAACCCTGGGCCAGCGCCCTCCGCAGCCGCCGCGCCACCGAGGTCCTCCCCGCCCTCCTCCGCAGCGTCCTCGCCGAGAACCGCCCGAACCACCGCGAACTCGGCGCCCTGACCCACCGGTTACGCCGCATCGCGGCCACCGACAGCCCCCACGCCAAGGCCTGCGCCGCCTACGCCCGAGCCGCCGACGAGCACCCCGGCGATCCCGGTCTCATCCCCGCCCTCCTCCTCAACCACATCCGCCTCGCCCCCGGCCAGGCGCTCTACCTGGGAGCCGGCGTCCCGCACGCCTACCTGCGGGGCACAGGAGTCGAGGTGATGGCGAACTCGGACAACGTGCTGCGCTGTGGCCTCACCCCGAAGCACATCGACACGGAAGCCCTCCTGGCCGCGACGTCCTTCCACCCTTCCGAAGCGCACATCCTCACCCCCACCCCGGAAGGCCGATTCCAAGCCCCCGCCGAAGAGTTCAGCCTGACCGGACTCCACCCCACCGAGTCCCCCTCCCGAGCCGACCTCCCCACCCCGCAGATCCTTCTCTGCACGAAAGCCGAAGCAAGCCTCCACTCCCCCGGAGGAGCCGCCCTCGCGCTCCCGCGCGGAGCCGCGGCCTACCTGCGCCCGGGCGCCGGGCCGGTGTGGCTGACCGGCCCGAACGCCGAGGTATTCCGCGCCACCACCGGCACCACCGGCACCACCACCCCGCCGGCTCAAGCGGGCAGCGGGTGGCCGAAGAGCAGGTCGTAGCCGTCGGGGAGCTGGTCGAGCACGCGGTCGACGAGGTCCCCGGGCGCGAGGTCGGCGGTGGTGCTGAGGACGGCCCCGATGTCCCACTTCGCGGTCGCCGGGGTGGCCCCGTCGATCCAGCCGACGACGGCCTCGACGAAGCGCTCGGCGGTGAGCGGGGCACAGGTGGGTGCGGTGTCGCGCAGGAGGGTGGCGTAGGTGGCGGGCAGGATCTCGGCGAGCTCGCCCCGTTCGCCGCCGACCAGGTGCTCCCCGAGCAGGCCGAGCACGACGCGGGTGGCGTGTTCGGCCTCCGCACGGTCCCCGTACTCCCCGCGTTCGACGACGCGGGCGAGGAAGTCCTCCGAGGAAATGGTCATCGCGTCCTCCTTCCGCTCGGCGGGTACCGGCGGGGCGCGGCGCCGGCCACGACGCGACCTGCGCGTGCGGAAAGAAGAACCATCGCAGCACGTGACCAGCACGGAACGTACCGGTGCCCGTGCTGCTCAGCGTACTGCGGAACCGCGGAACCGCGGCCGAGCAGCGGGCGGGCGGGCGGACCGACGCCATTGTCGATCACACCCGGATCGAACCCGGAGCGAATCCGGATCAGACCGCAGAGGCCCGGCAGCGCCGCCGCGCGCGCCGCGCCGCGACAGGCGCGCCGGCACGGGCCGCCACCCACTGCGGAGCCCCGGCCGCAGCCCCGGACCGCGGCACCGTCGGAGCCGCCGGAGCGGCCGCGTCGACCCTCAGCGATTCCGGCATAAACCCGGAGAGAAAACGCCGCTCGTTCTGGCTGAGTTTCCGTGACCGCCCGGATTCGCGGTCCCTGGCGACCACCACGGTTCGGGCCCGCATAAAGACCAGCGGTTCCCGGCAGACATTCACCTCGACGTGCGCGGAACTGCGCCCGATCCGTTCCACGGAGAGCCGGACGGACAATGGCTCGGGCCGGTGGTGCAACTGTTCCAGGTAATCGATCTCGTGCCGCGCGATGATGAATCCGGACGGGAAGAGCGATTCCCGCACGGCGGTCGCGTGGTGGCGGAACAGGTCGTAAATCCCCTCCTGGACGTAGCCGACCAGCCGGGCGTTGTTGATGTGCCCGTTCTCGTCGACGTCGCTCCACCGGGTGGGGCAGGCCAGCACGTGTGCGCCCGGGTGCAGGGCGCTCACTGCTGCGCCGGCCGGGCGCCGGCCTCGGCGGGCAGCAGCGCCCGCTGCAACCTGGCGTAGTAGGCGGACTGTTCGCTCGCCATGCGGGCGGCGGTCCAGCCCTCCTCGGCAGCCTCGGCGGCGGTCTGGACGACCAGGCTGTCGAGCACCGCGTCGACCGAGCGGCACAGTTCGGCGACGGCGGCCAGGCGCTCGGTGACGTCCGCGCCGCCGGCCGCGCTGTGGGCCGGGAAGGCGGCCAGCGAGTCGACCGCGAGGCGCAGATCGTCGACCGCGGGGGGCTGCTGCTCGGAAACGCAATTGCGCATGTTTTCTCCCACAGAAGTCGCGGCAGGGCGGGGCCCGGCCCTGGTCGAATGCGTCGGATTGCGCGGGGGGAACGGTCGGACCACCCCCGGGCGGAACGGACGCTATCCCAGCCCGCACGGCCCGCGACAGGTTTGCGGACGCTCCCGGGAAACTCACTACCATTGGAGTAGTTTGGCGGGGCACAAAATATGCCGCATCAGCCGAATGCCCCGGCGCGGGGCGTGTATTCGCCACCCTCCGCCACCCCTGCGCACCGTTGCCGCCGTCACCAACCCCCGCCCCACCAGCGCGCCTTGTAGAGCTGGGTGCCGCGCAGCACGCGGGTGCCGCCGGGCCGGTGGAAGGTGAGGACGGAGGTGCACCAGTCGCAGGGCGGGGTGTGCTCGGGAGTGACGGTGAGCAGTCGTCCGGTGCCGGGTTCGTCGCCGACGCTCTTGAGGTCCCGCTCGGCGGCGCGGTCCGCGAGGCGGACCCGGGTGAAGCGGCCGGTGGCGGTGTCGTACTGCCAGAGCGCGCCCAGGGTGCTCACCCAGAACCGCCCGGGCGCGGCGAGGACGGGGGCGAGGTCGTGCCCGCCGTGGCCGGGCAGCGGGACGGTGCGGACGGCGGTCAGGGTGGGCGCACCCGGGGTGCCGCCGACGCGCAGGGCGGTCAGCTCGCCGTCGCCGAGCGCCCAGAGCAGGCCGCCGCGCTCGTCCCACTGGACGCCGTGCGCGCCCGGGAGCGGGTACTCGGCGTGTGCGGTGGCCCGCGGACCCTGCGAGGCGGCGTAGAGGCGCACCCAGCCGCCCTCGCTCGCGACGACGGCGACGTCGCCGTCCGGGAGCAGTTCGATGCTGTGCGGGTTGGCCGCCTCACCGACGTCGGTGGCCCAGCGGGTCGTGCGCGTGGCGGTCTCGATCACGGCGGCGAGGCCGCCGGAAGCGGTGACGAGTACGTAGCGCCGCCCGGCCCGTATTCGGGTCTTGACCTCGTCCGGCAGGCTCCAGGTGTGCGCGGGCGCGAGGTCGGCGAGGTCCGGCGCCCGGTCGGCGCTCCAGCTCCAGACGACGGGCGGCAGGTCGGGGCCCCGGTAGGCCGGCAGGTCCTCGGCGTCCGCCAGGACGAGCACGCGCCGCGAGGCCTGGTCGACGACGGCCACCGCCCAGCCGGGCTCGACCGCGTGCGCCCCGGTGGCGGGCGCGCAGAGCAGCAGGGCGCTCAGGCCCACGAGCGTCGTCCTCGGCACGCCACCACCGTGCCGGGCCCGCGTTCCCGCCGCACCACACGCTCCGCCGAACGAGCGCGTGGACCCCGGCCCCGTGCTGGGCCCGGCCACCGGACTCCCCCACCGTCAAGCCTTGGTAAAGTCCGGCCAGGCCCCTGGCAGTACCATTTCACGTATCACATCATGCTCCCCATGAGAAAAGTCATCGCCCTCCTCTCGGCCGTCGCGGCCGTCGCCGCCCTCGGCGGAGCCGCCTCCGCCGCCGAGCCCGACACCGCCGCCCTGGAGGACACCGGCCAGGGCACCCTCGCCTGGAGCTCCTGCAACGACGCCGCCACGCCGGCGCTCCAGTGCGCGATGCTCGACGTGCCCGTGAACTACGCCGACCCGCACGGCCGGAAGATCAAGATCAAGCTCAACCGGCTGCCCGCCACCGCCCCCAAGGACAAGCAGCAGGGCCCGATCCTGCTCAACCCGGGCGGCCCCGGCGACTCCGGGCTCTGGATGCCCGCCTACATCGCGGGGCAGATCCCGCAGGACGTCGCCTCCACCTACGACTGGATCGGCTTCGACCCGCGCGGCACCAACGCCAGCGACCCGCACGTCGTGTGCGACGCCCACTACTTCGACGCCGAGCGGCCCGACTACCAGGTGAGTCAGGGCACGTCGAAGGCGTGGCTGAAGAAGGCCGCCGGGTACGCCGCCGACTGCGCGGCCGACTGGTCCTGGCTGCTGCCGCACATGACGACGGTGGACAACGCGCGCGACATGGACAGCATCCGCCGCGCACTGGGCGTCCAGAAGATCAACTTCTACGGCGGCTCGTGGGGCACCTCGCTGGGCTCGACGTACGGCCAGCTGTTCCCGAAGCACGTCCGCCGGATGGTGCTCGACAGCATCGTCGGACCGACCATCACGTGGTACGACCACAACATCCTGCAGGACAAGGAGCACCAGCGCCGCTTCGACGCCTTCGCCGACTGGGCCGCCAAGGCCGACTCCGTCTACCACCTCGGCACCGACCGGGCCGCCGTCGAGAAGGCGTACGCCCAGGTCGAGGACGCCCTGCGGAAGGACCCGGTCGACGCCGCGCCGGCGCCCGGGAAGATCGGCCCGGCCGAGTTCGAGGACACCTTCTACGGCGGCGGCTACAACTTCCTGCGCTGGCCCCGGATGGCGACCGTCCTGTCCTCCTACCTCGTCCAGCACGACACCCGGCCGCTGAACATCGCCTACAACAAGTACGCCGCGCCCGGCTCCGACGACGGCACGTTCCCGGCCTACAACGCCGCGCAGTGCACCGAGAACGCGTGGCCGCGCGACTGGGAGACCTGGAAGAAGGACCAGGCCAAGGTCAACGCCGAAGCGCCCTTCTACACCTATAACAACATGTGGTACAACGCCGCCTGCATGTTCTGGCCCTACCAGGGCAACCAGGCCGGCCGGCTGAAGATCACCGGCAAGGGCCTCCCGCCCGTCCTCCTCTTCCAGGCCACCGAGGACGCCGCCACCCCGTACGAGGGCGGCCTCGCGATGCACGACGCGCTTCCGGGCAGCAAGCTGGTCGTGCAGGACGGCGGCAGCTTCCACGAGATCCTGTTCCACGGCAACGCGTGCCTGGACGACACCTTCACCGCCTACCTGCGCGACGGCAGCCTCCCCGACGGCAAGGGCCGCATCGCCAAGACCTGTGCCCCGGAGGCCGATCCGACGCCCGTCCTGGTGACGCCCCCGCCGACCCTCACCGCCAGGACCGCGGCCCCGGCGGCGCCGCTGTCGCCCACCGACCCGGAGGCCGTCCACGGCGTCCTGCGGTGACTCCCGCCCGTGCGCCGTCGCCCGGGACGGGGCGACGGCGCACGGGCGGTCCCCGCCGCCTCAGACGAAGTTCTTGTCGATCAGCAGCCGGAGGATCGCCGGGTACTGGTCCGGGAAGTCCATCGGGACGGTGCCGAAGCGGGCCCGCTGGGCCTTCCGCGCGTCGAGGTAGGCGAACACCTCGGGCATGATGAACCGGGCGTTGTGGCGCGGGAAGTTCAGACCGCCCGCGAAGCTGGTGAAGTTGGCGAACATCCGCGTCGCACCCGGATCCAGGGCGGCCTTGTCGAACTGGGCGGTGACGAGCCGCGCCTTCTGGGAGTTCTCGATGCCGTCCCAGCGGTCCTGGGTGTCGAACCAGTCGTTGCCGCCGCTGGACCACTGGATCACCGGCCACGGGTTGTCGAAGTCGGCCGCCAGCACGATCTTCCCCCGCGCCTCGCCCAGGGCCGGCCAGCGGGCGTCCGTCCAGAACCAGCGCCGGAAGCCGAAGTCGTCCAGGTAGTAGTCGATCCGGCGCCGGAACTCGGCCGCGTCGAGCCGGTTGCCGCCCGCGTACTCGTTCTTGATCCGCATCACCACCACCTCCCCCGCGTGCGCGCTCAGGAACGAGGTGCACTGGTTGAGCACGTCCTGGAACCGGATGTACTGGTAGTTGTCGCTGTGGTAGATCCCCAACTCGCTGGCCGTGCCTTCGAGTCCGTTGCAGCGGATGTCCAGGAACCGGATGCCGCGCTGGAGTTGGTCGGGGATCCCCCAGTTCTGGGTGTGCGACCACTCCGTGCCGTGCAGGGGGTCGGTACAACAGGAGTCGTGCGTGCCCGGGATGGTCAGGCCGGTCAGCGGGACGTCGTCGTCCAGGCGGCCCATCCACTCCCGGTCGTCGGCCTCCGCGGCGCGCGGCACGCGGTCCGCCGCGACGGCGGGGCTGGTCAGCGCGCCGACGGCGAGCGCGGCGGCACCGGCCTTCAGGGCTGTGCGGCGGGGCATGAGGCTCATCCGTACTCCCGGACTCGGGGGGGGCACCCACGAGGGGTGCCCGCAGGAGGTGGTGCTCTCACTATGCTCCAACGCGCCCTGAGGGCAAGGAGGTTCACCAGAGCAGGGCCCTCACCGAACCGCCTCCGGACAGCCATGACGACAAGTCGGGAATCATGACGAATGCGGCCGAAGGGCCGAAGCCGCGTGACCACGCCACCGCCGCCGGCGTTGTCAGGCCATCACGCCAGCCCCCGGAGGCACCGCCCATGCGCACCGCCCTGCTCAGCGCCCTGATCCTCGGCGCCCTCGCCGTCCCCACCGCCGCGACGGCCACGCCCGAGGCCCGCGAGGTGAACCAGGGCTACAGCATCCCGGTGGGCACCGTCACCGACCTTGGCGCACTGCCGGTACTGGGCAGCCTCGGACTGGACTTCGCCCGCCTGCTCGGGCAGTAGCCCCCACGGCGACCGGTGCCCGGCCGGCACCCAGCTCCTCCCCGGCGCCCCGGGAACCATCACCCAGGCCGCCAAGATCGCCAAGTCCCGGTTCCCACGGCCCTCGCCGCGTTAGGCTCGAAGCCGCGCGGCGGGGGCCCGCGCGGCTTCGAGCCAGGGGAGGACGCATTGATCGGGGACCTGCTGCCGGACGTCGTGGCGGCCGAAGTCGCGTACGACGACCCGCCGGAGGCCCGACTCGAACCCGCCGAGGCCGCCGTCGTCGCCAAGGCCGTCGACAAGCGCCGCCGCGAGTTCACCACCGCCCGCCACTGCGCCCGCGCCGCACTCACCCGCCTCGGCGTCGCCTACCGGCCGATCATCCCCGGCCACCTGGGCGCGCCGAGCTGGCCGGACGGCGTCGTCGGCAGCCTCACCCACTGCGACGGCTTCCGCGCCGCCGTCGTCGCCCGCGCCACCGACCTCGCCTCCGTCGGCATCGACGCCGAACCCGCACTGCCGCTCCCGGACGACGTACTGGAGATCATCGCCCTCCCCGACGAGCGCCGGCGGATCGCCTCCCTCCTGCTCCTGCGCCCCGACGTCCCGTGGGACCGCATCCTGTTCAGCGCCAAGGAGTCCGTCTACAAGGCGTGGTTCCCCCTGACCGGCAAGTTCCTGGACACCAGCGAGGCCGACCTCATCCTCTCCCCCGACGGCACCTTCACCGCCCGCCTCCTGGTCCCCGGCCCGATCGTCGGCACGCGCCGGATCGAAGGCTTCGAGGGCCGCTGGAAGGTCCACGAGGGCCTCCTGGCCACAGCCATCGCCGTGACCCCCTGACCAAAGCCCCACCCCCTCAACCCACCCCCACACACAAGCCCCGCGCAGCGGCCCCCATCCCCACTATCCTCAGCCTGTGACCGTGACATATGTGATCGATGGCTCCCTGGTCGGCAACCTCGACGACTTCTGGAAGGTCGTGGGCGAATCCATCGGCTGCGGCGGCTACTTCGGCCGGAACCTCGACGCCTTCGCAGACTGCCTGCGCGGCGGCTTCGGCACGCCCGACGACGGCGACTACGCGATCGAGTGGCAGCACCACGAGGTGTCCCGGCGCAACCTCGGCTACCCCGAGACCGTCCGCCAGCTGGAGGACCGTCTCACCCGCTGCCACTTCACCAACCGGGAGCGGGTGGCCGCCGACCTCGCCGAGGCCAGGGCCGGCCGCGGTCCGACGGTGTTCGACTGGCTGGTGCGGATCATCGAGGAGGAGCTCCCCGGCGGCCTGCGCCTCACCTGAGGAAGGACGACTCCTTCAGACCTCCGCAGCCTCCCTCAGAACACGTCCGACAGCCGCACGAACCGCCGCCCCGCCGCCAGCAGCCCGGGCAGGGCCGCCGCGAAGCCACGGGCGGTGCCGCCGCCCGGGTGGTTCATGTGGGCGATGACGATCGACCCCGGCGGGGCCGCCGCCACCTCCTGCCGGACCTCGGTGGCGGTGAGGGTGGCCCCGCCGTCGCCGTTGACGGTGAAGCCCGCGACGCGTTCGCCGAGGTCGGCGACCACCTTCGTCGCGACGTCGTCGTAGTGGGCGGTGCCGGAGCGGAAGAAGCGGGGCGGGCGGCCGAGCAGTTCGGTGAGTTTGTGGGCGTTGCCGGCGACCTCGTCGTACACCTCGCCGACGTCCCGGGTGCCGGCGATGCCGTAGGCCGAGCGGCCGGTGACGGAGAGCGGGCGGTGGACGGTGCCGTGGTTGCCGATCTCGAAGAGCGGGTCGGCGGCGAGGTGCTCGAACTCGGCGGGGTTGGCGTCGATCCAGCGGGCGTTGAGGAAGAGCGTGGCGGGCACGGAGTGCGCCCGCAGGAAGTCGATCAGGTCGGCGTCGTACCCGCTGCCGCCCGAGCCGCCGCAGGCGTCGAAGGTGAGCGCGGTCGCCTGCTGCCCCGCGGGCAGATCGCCGGTCACCCCGGCGACGTCCAGCCCCCACTCCGTGGGTGCCGCGCCACCGTAGCGGGCGACGGCCTCCGCCCTGGTGAGCTCGTGCGGCACAGCGGAGGCCGTGGCCGGCGGTGAAGGAACAGCGGAGACGGACGGCGAACCCGAAGCCGGAACGACCGCCGCCCCGACCGAGGCGGACGCCACCCCCACCGAGGCGGACGCCGCCCCCAAGCCACCCTTGGCGCCCCCGCACCCCGCCAGCGTGCTCCCGGCCATCGCCGCCAGCAGGGCCCGCCGACTGAGTGACACACCGACCTCCACGATGATCCGACTGCCTGACCGTCTGCTTCTATGAACCGGTCGATCCTCGCCCGCCGCAACCCGCCCCCGCCGTAGCGACACGGCCCGCCGGCCGCGGTCGGGCCCGCTTTCACCGGCCCGCCCCGCCACCGTGGGGCCCGGCTCACCCGGGGTTCACCGCCACGGGTAGGGACACGGGCGAAGCCGCACCCCTCCCGACACCGGAGGCCCCGATGCCCGCCACGCCCGAGCACCCCACCCCCGAGCACCCGACACCGCCCCGGACCGACCAGACCGACCAGACCGACCCGCCCGACCTGCCCACCTTCCCCGACCACCCCGACCACCCCAACCGCCTCCCCGCCCGCCGCACCCTCCTCCGCACCGGCCTCGCCACCGGCGCCGCGGCCGCCCTGGGTTCAACCACCCCGACCCCCGCCTCAGCAGAGGCGTCCCGACCCGCCGACCGAACCCTCACCCTCACCGGCCACCTCCCCACCGGCTCCCCCGACTTCGTCCACCTCCCCGTCGAAGTCCCGGACGGCGTCCGTGAGATCGCGGTCTCCTACACCTACGACAAACCCCCGGTCCCGACCGGCACCCCCGGCAACTCGTGCGACATCGGCGTCTTCGACGAGCGCGGGACGGACCTCGGCGGCCCGGGCTTCCGCGGCTGGTCCGGCGGCTTCCGCACGGAATTCCGCATCGCGCGCGACTCCGCGACCCCGGGCTACCTGCCGGGCCCGGTCGGCGCGGGCACGTGGCACGTGGTGCTCGGCCCCTACCAGGTAGCGCCGCAGGGCCTCGACTACCGGGTCGACGTCACCCTCCGGTTCGGCGAGCCGGGCCCGGAGTTCGCACCGTCGTACCCCGCCGAGCGGGCCCGGGGCCGCGGCCGCGCCTGGTACCGCGGCGACTGCCACCTGCACACGGTGCACTCGGACGGCCGGAGGCTGCCGGAGGAGGTGGCGGCCGGAGCCCGCGCCGCCGGCCTGGACTTCATCGTCTCCACCGACCACAACACCAGCTCCTCGCACGCCGTGTGGGGCCCGTTGGCCGGCCCCGACCTGCTGATCGTCCCGGGCGAGGAGATCACCACCCGCAACGGCCACTGGCTGGCGCTCGGCCTCCCGGCGGGCGAGTTCGTCGACTGGCGCTACCGCTCGCGCGACGAGGCCTTCCCGCGCTTCGTCCGCCAGGTGCACCGCTCCGGCGGCCTGGTGGTGCCCGCGCACCCGTACTGTCCGTACGTCGCGTGCCAGTGGAAGTTCGGCTACGAGCAGGCGGACGCGGTCGAGGTCTGGAACGGGCCCTGGACGTACGACGACGAGTCGGCCGTGGACACGTGGGACGCACGGCTCGCGGTGGCCCTGCGGGACGGCCGCTCCTGGCTGCCGGCGATGGGCAACAGCGACGCGCACAGCGCGCCGCAGGTGATCGGCCTGCCGCACAACGTGGTGCTGGCCGAGGACCTCACCCGGGACGCGGTCCTCGACGGGCTGCGCGCCGGGCGCAGCTGGCTGGCCGAATCGGCGGCCGTGCGGCTGGAGTTCACCGTGACGGGGGACGGCCGTCAGGCCGGCATCGGCGAGGAGCTGGCCGTCCCGGCGGACGCGCCGCTGGACGTGCGGCTCGATGTGTCCGGGGTGCCGGGCGGGACGGTGCGGTTCCTGACCGACGAGGGCCAGCTGCACCAGGAGTCGCTGCCGGCGGGCGGCGCGGGCACGGTCGTGTGGCGGACGACGGCCTCGCTCGCCGCGTACGTCCGGGCCGAGGTGCGCCACCCGCGGGCGGACGGGTCGCCGGGCCGGGGCAACACGATGGGCGAGGAGCTGCCGTGGGGCCCCATGGCGGCGCTGACCAACCCGATCGTGCTGCGCGCCGAGGACCGCTGAGCTCGCACGCCCGACACCGCCGGGCGCGGCCCGGGGCCGGACGGGGGACGACTCGGGGCACCCGGGTGGACTAGGTTGATCCCCGAAAGCATCAGTCGTAGGGACGAGGCGGTCGGCTGTCCGCATCCGGACCACCGTCCGGACCAGGGCCGCTGCCCGCATCGGGGCCGCCCGGCCCGCTCGCACTCCGACCGCCTCGCCCCGGCTACCCGTCCGTCCCCGGCCCGCGAAGGGATCAGCAGCTGTGAACCGTACGACCGTAGGTGGGCCGGAGCTCGGGGGCGGCCGGGGCGCCGGCGGTGTCGTCGTCCTCGTCGACCCGTCGGGCGCCGGACAGAGCCGGGTGGCCGCGCTGCTCGCCGAGGAGCTGCACCCGAGCGTCCACCTGCGGACGGACGACTTCGTGCGCGTCATCCGCCGGGGCCGGATCGCCCCCGGGCTGCCGGGGGCCGAGCGCCAGGACGCGACCGCGCTGGCGGCCGCCGCGCAGGCGGCGTTCGCGTACGCGACCGGGGGCTACCAGGTCGTCGTGGAGTGCCCGGCCGCGCCGCCGGCGCTCGACACGTTCCGCCGCGAGAGCCGCACGACCGGCGCCGCGCTGCACTACGTGACACTCGAAGCGGACGCCCCCGGCACCCCCGAGGCGGCCGCCGAAACGACCGAAACGATCCTGACCGCGCTCGGTGAGGGCGCCCACCTGCTCGGCTGGTGAGCCCCACCGGCACGGGGCCCCGACCGCACGCACGATCAGGGCCTCGTGCACGTCCCGAAGGTCAGCTGAGCGTGCGGGCGGCAGCGGCGTCGTAGGAACGCAGGTCGCCGAAGCGGCCCGCGAGGACCTTGGCGGCCCACTCCGGGTCCTGGAGGAGGGCACGGCCGACGGCGACCAGGTCGAACTCGTCGCGCTCCAGGCGGTCCAGCAGGTCGTCGATGCTCTGGACGGGGGCTCCCTGGCCCATGAAGTGGCCGACGAAGTCGCCGTCGAGGCCGACGGAGCCGACGGTGATGGCCGGGCGGCCGGTGAGCTTGCGGCTCCAGCCGGCCAGGTTGAGGTCGGAGCCCTCGAACTCGGGGACCCAGTAGCGGCGGGTCGACGCGTGGAAGGCGTCCACGCCGGCCTCGGCCAGCGGGGTGAGGATCGCCTCCAGCTCCTCCGGCGTCTCGGCGAGGCGGGCGTCGTAGTTCTCCAGCTTCCACTGGGAGTAGCGGAAGATCACCGGGAACTCGGGGGAGACGGCCTCGCGCACCGCGGCGACGATCTCGGCGGCGAACCTGGTCCGGGCGACCGGGTCGCCGCCGTAGGCGTCGGTGCGGCGGTTGGTCCCCGCCCACAGGAACTGGTCGATCAGGTAGCCGTGGGCGCCGTGCAGCTCGATGCCGTCGAAGCCGATGCGCTCGGCGGCCGCGGCGGCCGCGGCGAAGGCGCCGATCACGTCGTCGAGGTCGGTGCGGGTCATCGCCCGGCCGCTGCCCTCGGTGCCGTCCAGGCGGATGCCGGAGGGGCCGACCGCCGGAGCGTCGGCGACCGGCGGGTCCCCCTGCTTGCGGGCCATGCCGATGTGCCAGAGCTGCGGCACGATCGTGCCGCCCGCCGCGTGGACGTCCTCGGCGACCTTGGCCCACCCGGCCAGTTGCTCCTCGCCGTGGAAGCGCGGGATGTCGTCGGCCTGGCCGGCCGAGTCGTGGCCGACGTAGGTGCCCTCGGTGACGATCAGGCCGACGCCCGCGGCGGCGCGCCGGGCGTAGTACGAGCGCACGTCCTCGCCGGGCACGCCGCCCGGCGAGAACCGGCGCGTCATGGGCGCCATGGCGATGCGGTTGGGCACGGTCAGCCCGTTGATCGTGACGGGCCGGGACAGGATCCGGGCGGCGCGGGCAGCGGCGGAATCGGCGGACGCGGCGGGCTCGGTGACGGTCATGGGGTTCCTCGTGGGTACCGGTGGGCGTGCACGGAATCGTGAACGGTCGCCCGTGCCAACCACCTGATCGGCCGCCGCATTTCGCCGCGCGCGAGGAGGACGCTGTGATCCGCGCCACTGCCCCGCCGCTGCCCTCGCGGACGCGTCCGGCGCCCGCTACGCCCCGACGGTGCCGTCGATGCCCTCGCGCAGGAAGTCGGCGTGCCCGTTGTGCCGGGCGTACTCGTGGATGAGGTGCAGCATCACGAGGCGCAGCGAGACCGTCTCCCCCCAGCGCGGCTGGTAGCCCGTCACGTCCAGGGACTGCGCCTCGCGCTCGATCCGGCGCGCGTGCTCGACCTCGGCCCGCCACGCGGCGAAGGCCTCGCGCCGGGTGGCGCCGGTGGCGTCGTACGCGGCCTGGTAGTCGCCCTCGGGCGACCAGACGAGCGGGACGTCCTCGCCGCCGATGACCCGCCGGAACCACGTGCGCTCGACCTCGGCCATGTGCCGCACCAGCCCGAGGAGGCTGAGGGTGGACGGCGGGCTGGACCGCAGGCGCAGTTGTTCGTCCGTCAGGCCCTCGCACTTCATGGCGAGCGTCGCGCGGTGGAAGTCGAGGAACGCGCGCAGGGTCTCGCGTTCGCCGCCGGTCAGCGGGGGCTTGGGGCGGTTGTCGGTGTCCACGTGGTCACTCTCTCCTCGGTCCGCGAGATCACGGCGGACTGTAGCCGACGGCGACCCCACCGGCACCACATTTCCCTGACGCCTCTCCGCAATCACCCGACTCCGCCGCGTTCGCACCTTCGCCGGTTTGGGTACGTACCGCGGCGCGCCGGACGAGCGGCGTGCGACGACCCTCCAAACCCGACGACACCCCTCCGGACCCGACGACACCCCGAAGGCAGGACACCATGGATCAGAGCCGGATCCCTCCCACCGTGCACCGGACGTACGGCACGGACGACCTGAGCCGGGCCGCGAGCTTCGCGGGCGGCTTCATCAACTTCGGCGACTGGCACGGGATCGACCTCGCCGCGCCGACGCCGGAGGACCGGGTGCACAGCCAGGAGCAGTTGTACCGCAGGGTGCTGCGCGCCTTCCCCGAACCCCGCGACCAGCTGCGGCTGGCGGAGGTCGGCTGCGGGCGCGGACTGGGCGCGGCGCTCGCGCTGCGCGAGTTCAGATTCGCGGCCGTGACGGGCGTCGACATCCACCCGGACCAGATCGAACGCGCCCGCACGGTGAACGCCAAGGCACTCGCCACCTACCCGGACCGGCTCGCCTACACCCTCGGCCGAGCGGATGAACTTCCCTTTGCCGCAGGCTCGTTGGACGGGGTCTACTCCGTCGAGGCGGCCCAGCACTTCCGCGAGCTGACGGGCTTCGCCCATGAGGCGGCCCGGGTGCTGAGGCCGGGCGGCCGGCTGGTGGTGACGACGTTCTTCGCGGCCGCCGGCCCGGAGGCCGCCGAGCGGCTGAGCCTCCTGCTGGGCAGCTTCGCCGACGGGCTGGACGTGGCCCACCCACTGGACGGCTTCACGGCCGACCTCGCGACGGCCGGGTTCACCGGCGTCATCACGGAGTCGATCGGCGCGGCCGTGTGGCCCGGCCTCGACCGCTACCTGGCGGACACCGTCCCGGCCGGGCACTGGACGCGCAACTTCCTCGGCGCCTGGCGGGACGGCCTGCTCGACTACCACGTCGTCACCGCCGACCGCTCCTGAGCCCACCTGGACGGACCCGGCGCGCGCCCCGGAGAACGTTCCTGTTGATGGCGGTGCCGAACAGCACCGCCATCAACAGGAACGGGCCCACTGAGCGATCGAGTGCAGTCCGGAGGTCACCCCAGGGGTCGAGCCAGGGTTCAGGCCAGGACTCAGGCCGGCGCCCCGTCCGCCCCGGCCGCCATCCGCCGCACGAGGTGCACGATGCCAGGCACGGGGAAGAGCAGCAGGAACAGGTTCGGCAGCCACCAGGCCACCGAGAAGTCCCCGCGCAGCGCCCAGAACGCGACCGCCTGCAGCCCGGCCGTGCTGGTGAGCGCGAGCGAGACCAGCATCAGCGGCCGGGCCCCGCCCGCCGCGCCGCGGCGGCCGAGCCGCAGCGCGGTGAGGCCGGTGGCGCTCGCGAGCACGTCCAGCAGCACGAAGGAGTAGTTCCAGTCGCTCAGAACCGGGTTGTCGTAGTCCTTGTACGCGTACTCGGCCGGGACGAGGGCCAGCAGCGTGGCCGCCCAGTACAGCAGGAAGCCGACGTCGGTGACGAGCATCGACGCCTTCGTGAAGCGCAGCACCCGGCTCGGGGCGGACGTGGCACGCATGGGGACTCCTCTGCCGCGGGTCGTACCGTCATTCGTGGCTCATCCCCCCGCCGAGGTACATCACCGCGACGCCGGCCACGACCAGCACCGCCCCGGCCACCGAGGCCGGCTTGACCGGCTCGCCGAAGGCGACCACCCCGCCGACGAGCGCGCCCACCGTGCCGAGGCCGGACCAGACCGCGTACACCGGCCCCACGTTCAGCGACTTGAGCGCCTGCGCGAGCAGCACGAAGGCCGCGACGTAGCCGATCGCGACGACCACGCTGGGCATCAGCCGGGTGAGACCGTGCGAGGCGCGCAGCGCCAGGGTGGCCGTGACCTCGGCGCAGATCGCCGCTCCGACCAGAAGGTATGCCGTCATGCCGTCCGTCCCCCGTCATCGTGGTGACTCGGCCGGACGGGGTGGTCCCGTCCGGGTCGACCGGCCGGGCGACCCCCTCGATCGCCCGGCTCCGTGCGGTGTCACTCGGGTCCTGCTGGGGTGGTGCTCGGGTCGTTGCTCGGGTCGTGCGGTGTGAACGGGGCGCGTGCGCTACGTGAAATCTCGGTTTCCCGGATCCGCCCGCCGCGCGAAACCGCTTTCCCCTCGCGTGAGTTCGACGATCAGCGCGCGCAGCCGTCGGTGCAGGTCGTCGTGCGGGGTGGCGAGGCCGAGCAGCCGGGACGTCCACCAGCCGTCGACCGCGAAGCGGACGAGCGTCGCGACGGCCGGATCCAGCCCGTTGTCCACGAGCCGTCGCTGCCACCGGTCGTAGCGCTCGCGCAGCACGTCGAGCACCTCGGGCCCGCCGGCCGCGGCGAGCAGGGCGACCGGCACCTGGTCGGCACCGCTGGTGTCCCCGGCGGGCGACTCCGCCGGGATGCTGGCGTCCAGCCAGGCGAGCGCGAACGCGCCGGCCGGCGCGTCCGGAGCGGGCAGTACGGCCTCGAACCGGTCCGCGAGGCGCTCGACGACGCCCTGGACGAGCGCCCGCTTGCTGGGGAAGTGGTGCAGCAGCCCGCCCTTGCTCACGCCGGCCTCGACGGCGACGGCGTCCAGGCGCACCGCGTCGACACCCCCTCGCACCAGAAGCCGCTCGACGGCGTCGAGCAGTTGATCACGCACCGGTGGTTCCCTCTCTCCGTGTGACAAACCGTCCAGACGGTCGGACGCAGCCTAGCAGACCGGCGAGTACCAGACAGAAACGCCAACGCGCCACCGCCGAATGGTTGTTGACAGCCTCCATCGCGCATGCTTTCGTTTCCTCGGCCGACGGCGGAGAAACGGCGGAAGCTCCACCTGTCAGCGGTCTCATGTTTGCTGCGCACGATGATCGAAAAGGCGGCCCGGGAATTCACCCGAGCCGGGGGGAACGCTCTTCGACATCCACGGGGGATCATTGCGAGCCATGCGGTTCCGGCTGCTTCCACGCGGGTTCGGCGAGGGCCGGCACGACTGCGGACGGCCCTTGACCCACTGACCGGCGAGCAGCCAAGCAGTCATCCCACGCTGGGCGTTGACCCTGCCGACCGCCCCACACCCGTCCTTCGTCGATCGTCTGCCGAGCATCGGCACGACCGGGTGCACCGAGCCCGGGTACAGCGCAACGGCGCGCCGTCCCCAACCCGGGCCACTCTCCCGCACCCTTGGCACTTTCACCTGCCCGTCCGCGGTCGGGTGTCCATGACATTTCGTGTTCGGCGCGCCGGTGAATCCCGGCGCCCGGGCCCGCCGGGGCACCGCCCATTGAATTCGAGGGAAATATGGTGGACATATTCTCGAAAGTCTCCGGTTACACGGCCGCCCGCGATGCCATGGCGGCCGGCATCTACCCGTATTTCCTGCCCTTGACCGGCAACGAGGGCACGACGGTCACTCTCGGTGACCGCGAGCTGGTCATGTGCGGGTCGAACAACTACCTCGGCCTCACCGCCGACCCGCGCGTCAAGCGGGCCGCCGCCCAGGCGGTGGAGCAGTTCGGCACCTCCTGCACCGGCTCCCGGTTCCTCAACGGCAACCTGGCCCTGCACGACCAGCTGGAGGCCGAGCTCGCCGACTTCTACGGCAAGCCCGCGGCCGCCGTCATCTCCACCGGCTACCAGGCCAACCTCGGCACCATCAGCGCGCTCGCCGGCCGCGGCGACGTCGTCTTCGCCGACCGCGACGCCCACGCCTCCGTCGTCGACGGCGGCCGGCTGAGCGACGCCAAGCTGAGACGCTTCCGGCACAACGACCCGGCCGCGCTCGACCGCGCCCTCGCCTCCGTCCCCAACAGCGCCGGCAAGCTCGTCGTCGTCGACGGCGTGTACTCGATGGAGGGCGACCTCTGCGCCCTGCCGGAGATCGTCGAGGTGTGCGAGCGGCGCGGAGCGCGCCTGGTCGTCGACGACGCCCACGGCCTCGGCGTGCTCGACAAGGGCCGCGGCACCTGCTCCTACTTCGGCCTCACCGACCGGGTCGACCTCATCACCGTCACCTTCAGCAAGTCGCTCGCCTCCCTCGGCGGCGCGGTCGTCGGCGACGACGACGTCATCCACTACCTCAAGCACCACGCCCGCAGCCTGATCTTCAGCGCCTCGGCCACCCCGGCCAGCGCCGCCTCCGCGCTGGCCGCCCTGCGCATCCTGCGCGAGGAGCCCTGGCGGGCCGACCGCGCCCAGCAGAACGCCGAGTACATGCGGGCCGGCCTCGCCCAGCGGGGCATCAGCGCCGGCGAGAGCGCGACCCCGGTCATCCCGCTGCGCACCCGCGGCACCATCGAGACCCTCCTGCTGTGGCGGGACCTCATCGACGCCGGCGTCTACACCAACCCCGTCCTGCCGCCCGCCGCGTCGCCGCGGCTGCGGCTCAGCTTCATGGCCACCCACACCACCGAACACCTCGACCGGGTGCTGGACGCGCTCGGCGCGAGGGCCGAGCACTTCCTCGCCGACGACGAACCGGACGCCGACGACGGGTACGCGGTCGAGGCGCTCGCCGAACTCGCCGACTCCGGCGCCGCGGCCCGGCCGTGAGCACGACGGCCGACCCGCGGCCCGGCACCCGACCCGCCACCCCGGGCCGGGCGGCGCCGCCCGCGCTCCGGGCGGCCGTCGCGGCCCTGGCCGGGGCCTCGGCCGGCGCCGTCCTCGGCGCGGGCCTCGCCCCCGGCGCCGGGCACGCGCCCGACCTGCCGTGGTGCGTCGCCGCGGCGGCCGGGGCCGCGCTCGCCGCACTGGCCGCCGCGCTCCACCGGCGGGCCCGCCGGCACCGGCCCGCCTGGGCACCGGCCGCCGGGCTGCTGCTGGTCGGCGGCGCGCTGCCGGCCGCCGCGACCTCCGACATCCCGTGGTGCGCGGCCCTGGCCGCCTCGGCCGCCGTGCTCACCGTCGTCGTGGCCGCGCCCCGCGCGGCGGTCGCGGCGGGTGCCCTCGTGGCACTGGCCGCCGGGGCCCTCGCGGCGGCCTCGGCCCCGGCGGCGACGGCGGCCCTGCTCGGCACCCTGGCCGGGACCGGCGGGCTGATGCTCGTCGCCGCCCTGGCCAGGCCCGTCCAACCGGCCGGATCCACCGCACAGTTCACCCACGGAGACACCCGCACGACAACGCCCCACCCCGAGTAGCCCCTCGACGAACCGAGCCGAGCACCACCCCGACACCGACGCCCGCACCCGTCCCGACCCAAAGGAGCCAGCCATGAGCCGCCTCGGACTCGCCGCCCGCGCCCTGCGACTGACCCTGAGCCGGACCAACGCCGACACCACGCCCGACTACGACGCCGCGAGCTCCAGCTACGACACCTACTTCAGCCCCGTCATGGGCGTCCACTCGCTCGCCGCCCTGCGCGAGGTCACCGTCAGTCCCGGCGACGACGTCCTCGAACTCGCCTGCGGCACCGGCCACCTGACCCACGAGATCGTCCGCAAGCTGGAGGGCCGCGGCTCCGTCCGCGCGGTCGACAAGTCCCCCGGCATGCTGTCCGTCGCGAAGGCCAAGGTGCTGCCCGAGGCGATGCGCTCCCCGGACCTCGAAGTCTCCCTGGAGGAGGGGGACATGGAGGAGTTCCTGCGCACCCGGCCGAACGACAGCGCCGACCTCGTCGTCGTCGGCTGGGCGATCTGCTACAGCAAGCCGGTCAGACTCCTGGAACAGATCAAGCGGGTGCTGCGCCCCGGTGGCCGGATCGTCGTCATCGAGACCCGCGGCGACGCCCTGAAGACGCTGATCGAGCAGCTGGAGAAGGTGTTCACCGCCGACCCGTCGCTGCTCACCGGCATGATCCGGGTCAACCTGCCCAAGGACGCGGCCACCGTGGCCCGCTGGTTCACCAAGGCCGGCCTCACCGTGGACGTCCAGCGCGACGGACACCAGGTGCTGCCCGCCACCACCCCGGAGGAGGCCCTGGAGTGGGTCCAGCGCTCCGGCGCGGCGGCCGGCTTCAAGGACGCCGTCGACCAGAGCCGCGAGGAGCACGCCCTGGAGCTGATCCGCAAGGGCCTCGCCGACCACGTCGCCCGCCACGGCGCGCTGGAGCTGCGCCACACCTTCGTCGTCGTCACCGGGACCAACCCGGGCGCCACCACCGGCACCGGGCCGGGCGGCCGGCACCGCGAGGGAGTCCGCAGCGCATGACCACCACCGCCACACCCGCACCGGCGGCGGAGACCACCCACGGCGCGGTGCAGCACCGGCTGCTGCGCCTCGCCGCGGGGCTCACCTCCCGCCCGAAGACCGTGCTCGTGATCTGGGCCCTGATCATCGCGGCGTGCTTCCCGTTCGCCTCGCAACTGGGCGACGTCCTCACCAAGCAGGGGGCGTCCAAGGTCGTGCCGGGCACCAGCAGCGCCCGGGCGGACCGGCTCGTCGAGGAGTCGTTCCCGGCCCGCTCGCAGCGCGAGTCGATCGTCGCGATCGGCGCACCGGACGTCCGCAGCCCCCGCCTGCGCGCCATGCTCGCCGACCTGGACGACCGGATCGCCGAGCGCGTGCGCACCGGCGAGGTGCAGCAGTCCACCTCGGCGTACACGCTCTACCGGGACTCGACCACCGAGTACCTCAAGCGCCTGCGCACCCAGGTCGACCGGCAGCTCGCCGCCGCGCAGACGCCGGCGACCCCCGACACCCGCCGTCAGGCGGTGGACGCCGCCGTCGCGGCGGGCCAGGTCCCGGCGGCCCTCGCCGAGCCGGCCCGCCAGGCGGTGGCCGTCACCGACGACGCCCGACTCCAGCCGATCTCGGCCGCGTTCGCGAAGGCGACGGACTGGCGCGGCTTCCCGGTGCCGGTGCCCGCCGAGGCCGTCGACCGGCTGGTCGCCGAGGACGGCAGGGCCACGCTGGTCTCGGTCAGCTTCGCCAAGCGCGCCGGGCACGACCCGGACGTGGACTGGCTCCGCTCGGCGATCGCCGACGCCCAGCGCGCCGCCGGGGCCGGGCCGGACGTCGAGGCCCACGTCACCGGTGAGCTGGCGCTGATCAAGGACACGTACAAGAAGGCCGAGGACGACAACGCGCTGATGGAGACGGTCGCCTACGCGATCATCCTCGTCGTCCTGCTGCTGTTCTTCCGGGCCGTCGTGCCGGCCGTGCTCACGGTGGCGGCGATCGGCCTCGCGATGACCGTCAGCCAGGCCGCGCTCTTCGCGCTCGGCCACGGCGTGACGCTCACCCAGTTCACCATCACCATCATGAACTTCGTGATGCTGGGCGCCGGCGTCGACTACAGCATGCTGCTGTCCTCCCGCTACCGGCAGGAGCGGCTGGCCGGCCGCTCGCCGAAGGAGGCCGCGGTGCACGCCACCGCGCACGCGGGCGAGTCGATGCTGCTCGCGGCGGTCGCCGTGGTGCTGGCCTTCGGCGCCACGCTGTTCTCGCCCGTGGACTGGATCCCGCCGCTCGGCTACGGGGGCCTGATCGGCATCCCGATCGTCCTGCTCGCCGCGCTGACGCTCACCCCGGCCCTGCTGGTGCTGCTCGGCGACCGCTTCTTCTGGCTCGGCCGCAACCCCCTGGCCGACCTCGAGCACGGCAGCGCGCTCGGCCGCCACCTGAAGCGGGCCGCCGACCTCGCCCGACGCCGCAAGGTGGCGATCGTGCTGGTCTTCGCGGCCGTCACGGTCCCGTTCGCGGTGATCACGGCCCAGCACCGCTCCACGGCGGACCCGGTCGCGCTCAGCCCGGCCACCGACTCCCGGACGGGCTTCGACCTGGTGGCCCGCGAGTGGGGCGACGCCGCCGTCCTGCCCACGCTCGTGGTCGGACGCGCCGACTCCGGTGTGGTGGACGGGCAGCACCACCTCACCGACAGCGGACGCAAGGCGGTCACCGCCCTCACCGACAAGCTGGCCGCGGTGCCGGGCGTCGCCCGGGTCTCCGCCGTGACCAGGCCGTTCGGCACCCCGGTGAGCGCTGCCGACCTCGACGCGCTCGGCCCGGACGTCCGCCGCGACTACCTGTCCGACGACGGCGCGCTGCGGATCGTCGTCGAACTCGCCGACAAGCCCTACACCGAGGCCGCGGTGAAGACCGTCGACCGCGTCCAGGACGTCACCGCCACGGCCGGCGACGTCGGCCCGCTCGCGGTCGGGGGCGCCACCCAGGTCGACCGGCAGTACGGCGACGCGCTCGACTCCAGCTTCTGGCAGATGATCGGGCTCGTCTCGGTCGGCGTCTTCGTGATGCTGGTGTTCGCGCTGCGCTCGCTGCTGATCCCGATCCGGCTGATCCTCACGATCATGATGAGCAACGTGTGGGCGATCGGCATCACCGTGCTG
This sequence comes from Streptomyces sp. SP17BM10, assembly GCF_036322405.1. Lineage (NCBI taxonomy): Bacteria > Bacillati > Actinomycetota > Actinomycetes > Kitasatosporales > Streptomycetaceae > Streptomyces > Streptomyces sp. SP17BM10. Next base: position 311,466 of record NZ_JAQYXB010000623.1, read on the forward strand.
GTCTTCCACTTCTGGCTCGACAAGGCGATCATCGACGACCTGCCGATCTTCCTCACGGTGCTCATGATGGGCCTCGGCATGGACTACGAGATCTTCCTGGTCACCCGCGTGCGCGACCTCGTGCGCGGCGGGGCCGACCAGGAGAGCGCGACCGTCGGGGCGGTGGTCGACACCGGCCGGGTGATCAACGCGGCGGGCCTGGTCATGGCCGGCAGCCTCGGCACCATGGCGCTCTCCTCGACGATCATGCTCCAGGAGTACGGCGCCGGTCTCGGCCTCGCCGTCCTGCTGGACGCCACGCTCATCCGGATGCTGTTCGTCCCGGCGACGCTGCTGCTGTTCCGCCGCTACAACTGGTGGCTGCCCAGCCTGCGCCGCTCCTCCGCCCCCGCCCCCGCGAAGGCGGGGTGAGCCGGCCGTGACCGCGGACCGCCCGGGGGTGGCGCCCGCCGCCCCCGCGCCCGCCACCCCCGGGCGGGCTCGCACCACGCCGCACCGGCGCGCGCTGCACCGGCGAGGCCTGCACCGGCTCAGACAGCACCACCGGCGGGCGCCCGGTTCCTCCGCCGCCAAGGTGTTCGCCGTGCTCGCCGCCGTCCGGATCGCCGGAGCGGTGTCGATGCCGCTGATGGTGCTCTCCGTCGGCCTCAGCGCGGCCGTCATCGCCGTCCTGGACCGCGCCGGGTGGGCGGCGGCCGGCCTGCGCCGCTTCCGCCTCCTCCCGGCCCTCGCCGGGACGGGCCTGGTGGTGCTCGCCTACGCCGACACCGTGTTCGCCACGCGGGCCGCGTTCGGCCGCGGCGCCGACAACTGGACCTCCCTCGTCCCGGAGCTCTTCCGGCAGATGGCGCCCGGGCAGCCGGTCGTCGCCGGAACCGCCATGGTGCTCTGCATGGGCTTCCTGGTGCCGCTGGTCGAGGAGGTCTGCTACCGCGGCGTGCTGTTCGACGCCGTCGAGCGCACCCGCGGCCCGCTCGTCGCGATCGCCGTCACCTCGGCCGGCTGGGCCCTCGTCCACCTCGGCGACTACGGGCTCAACCCGTTCAACGCCCGGGTCATCTGCGGCGTCCTCCCGTCCGTCTTCGCGATGGGCGTCGCCCTCGGCGTCTGCCGCGCCTGGACGGGCTCCGCGCTCGCGAGCGCCGTCGCGCAGGGCACCGCCAACCTGCTCCTGCTGGCCTGGGTCCTCTGGGCCCTGTGAACCGGCTCTTCCGACGCCTCCCCCGGCGCCTCCCCCGGCACTAGTCCGCTCGCTCCCGATCACCCCAGGTGAGGCACCCCATGAGAATCGCCGTCACCGGCCCGATCGTCATCGACAACCTGATGACCTTCCCCGGCCGTTTCACCAGCCAGCTGCTGCCGGCCCAGCTCCAGCACCTGTCCCTGTCGTTCCTCGTCGACGACCTGGAGGTCCGCTACGGCGGCGTGGCCGCCAACGTCGCCTTCGGCCTCGGCCGGCTCGGCCGCGCGCCGCTGCTGCTCGGCGCGGCCGGCAAGGACTTCGGCGAGTACCGGGCCCGGCTGGAGGAGGTCGGCGTCGACACCTCGCGCGTGCGGATCTCCACCGGCCTGGCCACCGCCCGCTACACCCGCACCACCGACGCCGACGACAACCGCATCGTCTCCTACCACCCCGGCGCCCTCGCCGAGGACGACGCGCCCGGCCCCGAAGGGTGGCCGCAGGACGTCGGCCTGGTCTTCCTCGGCCCCGCCGAGCCCGAGGTGCTCGCCGCCCGGGCCGCCGAGTGCCGCCGCCGCGGGCTGCCGTACCTGGTCGACGTGGCCGGCCGTACCGAGCAGCTCGGCCGGGCCGGCGCCGACGCCGTCCTCACCGGCGCCGCCCACCTGGTCACCAACCGCCGTGAGCGCGCCGCCCTCCTGGACCACACCGGCTGGGCGGCGGCCGACGTGCTGAACCGGGTCGGCGCCTGGATCACCACCCTCGGCCGGGACGGCGTCTGGATCGACTACGCCACCAGCCCCTCCATCGCCGTCCCCGCCGCGCCGATCTCCCGGCTGCCCGACGGCGCGGGCGGCGGCGGGGCGTTCCGGGCGGGCTTCCTCGCCGCGAAGGCCGACGGCCTCGACGACGAACGGGCCGCCCGGACGGGCTGCGTGCTGGCCGCCTACGCCCTGGAGTCGGCGGGCAGCCAGGACTACCTGTTCACCCGGCCCGCCTTCGACGCCCGCCTCGCCGACGTCTACGCGGTCACCGCGGACGCGCGGTAGGGCCGCCCCTGACGACCCGGCGGCCGGTGCACCACACTCTCCCCGAACGGCCCGCGCGCTCCCACCGCACCAACCAGGACGTACGGAACCACGACCTCACGGAGATCCGCACGGTGACCACTCGTCAACTGCCGGAGACCGCCCCAGTAGGCTCGGCCGTATGCGGATCCTCCTCCTCGGCGGCACCTCCTTCATCGGCCGCACCATCGCCGACGAAGCCCTGCACAGCGGGGCCGACGTCACCCTCTTCAACCGCGGCCGGACGAACCCCGGCCTCTTCCCCTCCGCCACCCGCCTCACCGGCGACCGCGACACGGGCGACTACTCGGCGCTCCGGAGCGGCAGTTGGGACGCCGTCGTGGACCTGAGCGGCTTCTTCCCCCGCCAGGTCACCGAGGCGATGGAAGCGCTCGGCGACTCCGTCGGACGCTACCTGTTCATCTCCAGCCACGCGGTCTACGAGCGCGCCGGACTCGCCCCCGGCTCGGACGAGTCCACCCCGCGCCGCGCGCCGTTGCAGGACGCCGAGGACCTGGACGAGGAGACGTACGGCCGGCTCAAGGTCGCCTGCGAGGACGAGGTCGTCGCCCGCTACGGCGAGCGGGCGACGATCGTGCGGCCCGGCAAGGTGGCCGGGCCGCACGACGACCAGCGCGGGCTCACCTACTGGGCCCGCCGGGCGGCGCGCGGCGGCCGGATCGCGCTCCCCGGGCGACCCGAACAGCCCGTCCAGGTGGTCGACTCGCGCGACCTCGCCCGCTTCGTGCTGCGGCTCGTCGAGGACGAGCGGCCCGGCGCGTTCCACGCCGTCGGCCCGGCCGAACCGGTCACGCTGGGCGGGGTGATCGCCACCTGCGCCGAGGTCGCGGGCACCGAGGTCGAGGTCGTCCCGGTGCCGCCGGAGACGGCGCCGCCACCGTTCTTCCCGCTGGTGCGCGAGAAGCCGCTGTGGCCCGGCCAGCAGCGCGACGCCTCCCGCGCCCGCGCGGCCGGCCTGCCCACCACCCCGCTCGCGGTCACCGCCGCCGACGTCCTCGCCTGGGACCGCGACCGCGGCGCACCGCCGCTGGGCCACGGCTTCACCCCCGAGGACGAGGCCCGCATCCTCGCCGAGCACGCGGGGGGCCACTGAGGGACCTCCGCATCGCATCGACGCCCCCGAGCACCCCGAGGCCGCCCTCACCGAACGCCGCACCCCCGCCGTGACCTGATCGTCCGTCACGCCGTGCGCCGCCCGCCGCCCCGGTGGGCCGGGAGCGGCGGACAGCGCGAGGTCGATCCGGAGGTCAGCGCTCGCCGTGCCCGGCGTGGCTGTCCTGGATCTTCTGCCAGGACTTCGGCTCGACGACGGCCTGCGGCTCGTCGGCACCGGCCGCGTCCGAGCGCGGCGCGAGCGAGGCCGCCGCGCCCGCACCGGCCTTCGGCACCGGACCGAGGGCCGGCTTCGACGGGGTGTACAGCCAGGTGGTGAAGAGGTCGCCGAGCGACTGCCCGGAGACCTTCTCCGCGTACGCCTGGAACTCCTTGATCGTCGCGTTGCCGTAGCGGTGCTCGGTGGGCCAGCCCTTCAGGATCCGGAAGAAGGCGTCGTCCCCGACGGCGTTGCGCAGCGCCTGGATCGCCACCGCGCCCCGGTCGTAGACGGCGGAGTCGAACTGGTTGTCCGCGCCCGGGTCGCCCGGCTTGACGGCCCAGAACTTGTCGTCGGCCGGGTGCGAGGCGTAGACGTAGTCGGCGAGCTCCTGCGCGGTGCCCTCGCCCTCGTGCTCGGACCACAGGTACTGCGCGTACGACGCGAAGCCCTCGTTGAGCCAGATCTCGCTCCAGTTCGCGACCGAGACGCTGTCGCCGTACCACTGGTGGGCCAGCTCGTGCACGACCACCGAGGCGTTGGAGCCGCGCGCGAACTGCCGGGGCCCGTAGAACACCCGGGTCTGGTTCTCCAGCGCGAACCCGGCCTTGACGTTGGGCACGTAGCCGCCCGCCGAGCTGAACGGGTACTCGCCGAAGTAGCCGCTGAGCCAGTCGACGAGCTCGCCGGTGCGCTCGACGCTGGCGCGGGCGGCGTCGGCGTTCTCGCCGAGGTCCTTGCTGTACGCGTTGTAGACCGGGAGGCCGCTCGCCGTGGTGTCCTGGGTGACGTCGAACTTGCCGACCGCCAGGGTGGCCAGGTACGTCGCCTGGGGCTTGTTCTCGCGCCAGCTGAAGCGGGTCCAGCCTGCCTTCGAGCTCTTGCCGACGAGCAGGCCGTTGCTGATCACCTCGTTGCCGTCGGGCACCTGGACCGAGACGTCGAAGGTGGCCTTGTCGCTGGGGTGGTCGTTGCTCGGGAACCACCACCACGCCGCCTCCGGCTCACCGGCCGCCACCGCGCCGTCCGGGGTGCGCTGCCACGCGGTGAAGCCGTAGCGCTTCACGGTGGACGGCACGCCCTTGTAGCGCACGACCACGGTGGCCTGGCTGCCCTTGGCGAGCGGCCGGGCCGGCGTGACCTCCAGCTCCTGCACCCCGCCGGCGGCGAAGGTGGCGGGCCGGCCGTTGACCCGGACCTCCTGGACGTCCAGCGCGAAGTCGAGGTTGAAGCGCGAGAGGTCCTGGGTGGCGGTGGCCAGGATGGTGGTGGTGCCCTCCAGCTCGTCGGTGGCGGGCTGGTACTTCAGCCGGATGTCGTAGTGGGAGACGTGGTAGCCGCCGTTGCCGTAGGTCGGGTAGTAGGAGTCGCCGATGCCGGGTGCGCCCGGCTGGAAGTCGGCGGCCGACGCGGGGACGGCGAGGAACAGGGCCATGGCACTCGCGGCGGAGACGATCAGCCTCTTGCGCAACGGGTCCTCCAGGATCACTGGGACGAAGGGTCGGATCGATCCTTGTCCCGGTGGCCCCGGCTCCACTCCCGAATTATGAGATGTTCATGCAAAGAAACAAGCCGAAATGAAGCAAGCGGCCGAAAGCCTGCGGCGGCCCGCCTCGACCGGGCCCGTCAGGCCCCCAGTGCCACCGGCGCCCGCACCAGCGAGCCGTACTCCGTCCAGGAGCCGTCGTAGTTCTTCACGTGCGGATACCCGAGCAGCTCGGTCAGCGCGAACCACGTGTGCGCGGACCGCTCGCCGATCCGGCAGTACGCGATCACCTCGCGCTCCGGCTCCACGCCCCGGCCCCCGTACAGCGCCCGCAGTTCCTCCGCCGAGCGGAACGTCCCGTCCTCGTTGGCCGCCTGCGACCAGGGGATGTTCAGCGCCCCGGGGATGTGCCCGGGCACCTGCCCCTGTTCCTGCGGCAGGTGCGGCGGCGCGATCAGCTCGCCCCGGAACTCGGCCGGCGAGCGGACGTCCACCAGCACCGCGTCCGTACCCGGTTTCGCGAACACCTCGGCCTTGCCGAGCACTTCGTCCCGCAGCGCGCGCAGCTCCGGCCGCTCGGGCCCGGTGAGCCGGTAGGAGGTGTGCTGGTAGTCCATGACCTCGTGGGTGAGCTCACGCCCCTCCAGCTCCCACTTCTTCCGCCCGCCGTCCAGCAGCCGCACCGGTCCGAACCCGCGCAGTCGCAGGAGCCAGAACGCGTACGCGGCGAACCAGTTGTTGTTGGCGCCGTACAGCACGACGGTGGTGTCGTCCTCGACGCCGGCCGCGCGCAGCAGGTGCTGGACGCCCGCCCGGTCGACGTAGTCGCGCCCGACGCTGCTGTGCAGGTCGGTGACCCAGTTCCAGCCGACCGCGCCGGGGATGTGGCCCCGCTCGTACGCGCCGGTGTCCTCGTCCACCTCGACGACCCGGACGGTGCCGTCGTCCAGGTGGTGGGCCAGCCAGTCGGTGCGGACCAGCGCCTCGGGGTGTGCGTAGCCGTTGCCGGTCATACCGGGCCCTCCTTCGCTCCGCCCGGGACCGGGGCGCCCGACCACGGGCACGGCGAAGGACCGGCGACCGGGCCGGACAGTTCGAACGTACGCCGACTGCCCGGCCCCGGCCACCTCACCGGCGCCGCCGGTCAGGAGAAGATCACCGAGCGAAGCTTCAGCCGGTCTCCGAGCTTCTTGCCCGGGTTCATGACGTAGAACACGTCGCCGTTGCAGTCGAAGTCCAGGAACACCGTGGCCGTGGAGGTGGTGAAGTTCTCCGGCGCGAAGGCGGGATCCTTCTCGGTCGCCCCGAAGAGGTTGATGCACGTGCCGCTCTCCGGGTCGGCGAGCCCGGCCGGGACGCCCGGGCCGACCCTGTAGAGGAAGTCGCCGACGGCGGCATCGGCCGAGGAGGCCGGAAGGGCGAGGACGAGGGCGAGAGCGCTGGCGGAGGCCAGTACGGCGTTGCGGAGACGCATTGTTGAGGGCCTTTCAGGAGGTACCCGGCGGTACCTGGTGAATTGGTGCGAGATCACCCTATGGGCCCAAAAAGAGCAGAAACGGTTCTCCACTTACACCCTTTCGGGTGGTTTACGAGGAAAGGCCGCTACCCGCCGCACCGGCCGACGTGCGTGGCGCTCAGTTCGGCGGGGCGGTGAAGAAGTACCCCGAGTCGACCAGCACCGGCAGGTACGCCTTGATCGCCGCCACCGTCTGCGAGCGGTCCCCGCCGCCGTCGTGGTTGAGCACGATCGAGCCGGGCCGGACGTCCTTGAGGATGGTGTCGATGATCGCGGAGGTCCCCGGCCGGGCCCAGTCCCGCGGGTCGACCGACCAGGCCATGTTCCGCAGCCCGAGCTCCGCGGCCACCCGCAGCGAGACGTCCGACCAGTCCCCGCCGGGAGCGCGGAACCAGGTCGGCTGCCGGCCGGTGGTCTTGAACAGCACGTCCGAGGTGCGCTCCAGCTCGTCCCGGACCTTGGTCTCGGACAGGTGCCGCAGGTCCGGGTGGGTCCAGGTGTGGTTGGCGATGTGGTGCCCGCGGTCCGCGATCTCCCGCACCAGCGCCGGGTGCTCGACGGCGTTCTCGCCGATCAGGAAGAAGGTCGCCCGGATCCCGTACTTCTGGAGCAGGTCGAGGACGGTCGGGGTGTAGCGCGGATCCGGACCGTCGTCGATGGTGAGCGCCACCACCTTCCGCGAGGGGTCGAGCTCGTACACCGGCTTCCCCTCCGCCTGGGTGAGCACCTTGTGCACGGGCTGGACGGGCTGCGCACTCGGCGAGCCCTTCGCGGCGGGCGTCGGCGTGGCCGACGGCGAGAACGTCGGCGACGGCGAGAACGTCGGCGACGGCACCGCCGAGCCGCTCGCCGAGGCCCACTGCGAGGGGGACCCGACCGGCGCGGCCCCCGCCGCCCCCGCCTCGGCGGCATCCGGCCCGGGCAGCGGCGGCGGATCCGCGCCGTCGAACGGGTTCTGGCAGCCGGCCGCGCCGAGCAGCGACATTCCGGCAGCCACCAGCAACAGCCTGCGCGACGGGGCACGGCTTCCGGACCTGGACGAAGTGTCCTGAGAGGTAATCAGACGATCTGACAGCATTGTGGATGCTTCCCCCGCCCGTCGCCCCCGCTCCCGGTCGGCACTCCGACGGACCGGATCACCACTCCGACGGCCCAAGCTCCCAGCTTCCCCCCACCGGACTCACAGGTTCCCCCCAGGACCGCTACGCTGACCCCCTCCAGTGTGATGATCTGCCATCAGAGGACGTGGCCATGACGAGAAGTCAGGACCTCCCCGACCGGGACCAGCACGAGGACGAGCCCACCGAGCCGAGCCAGTGGGAACGCTTCGGCGTCGACACCACCGCTCCCCACTCGGCCCGGGTCTACGACCACTGGCTCGGCGGCAAGACCAACTTCCCGCCCGACCGCGCCATGGCCGAGGCCATCGAGCAGGCCGTGCCCAGCATCAAGGAGATGGCCAGGGCCAACCGCGCCTTCCAGGGCCGGGCCGTGCGCCACCTCGCCAGCGACCACGGCATCCGCCAGTTCCTCGACCTCGGCACGGGCATCCCCACCTCCCCCAACACCCACGAGATCGCCGAGGAGGTCAGCCCCGGCACCCGCGTGGTGTACGTCGACAACGACCCGATCGTGCTCGCCCACGCCCGAGCCCTGATGGTCTCCACCCCGGCCAGTCGCACCACCTACATCCACGCCGACCTGCGCAAGCCCGAGGAACTGCTCTCCGACCCGGCGCTCACCGCGACGCTCGACCTCGACCAGCCGGTCGGCCTCCTGATGATCGCCGTGCTGATGCTGATCGCCGACGAGGACGACCCCTGGGGCCGGGTCGCCGCGCTGCGCGACGCCCTGCCCTCCGGCAGCTGCCTCGCGCTCACCACCCCCACCCAGGACTTCGACCCGGTGGCCGTCGGCCAGGTCACCGAGGCCGCCCGGGCCGGCGGGATGACCCTCGTGCCGCGCACCCGCGACGACGTCGTGCGCTTCTTCGACGGCTGGGACCTCGTCGAGCCGGGCGTCACCCCCGTCCTCGCCTGGCGCCCGGACGGCCCGCCGCCGGCCAACCCGTGGGCCGCGTACTACTGGGGCGGCGTCGCGATCAAGCGCTGAGCCCCGCACCCGCCCGCGTCCCGGCTGCCGCACCGCTCACTTCAGCAGCCGGGACAGCCTGCGGTCCGCCAGCGGTTTCCCGCCGGTCTGGCAGGTCGGGCAGTACTGCAAGGAGGAGTCCGCGAACGACACCTCGCGCACGCTGTCCCCGCACACCGGGCACGGCCGGCCGGTGCGGCCGTGCACCCGCATGCCCAGCTTCTTCTCGGCCTTCAGCTCCCCGGCCGCGAGCCCGCGCGAGCGCTCCACGGCGTCGCGCAGCGTGTCGCCGAGCGCCGCGTACAGCCGGGCCGTCTCCTCGTCGGTCAGGCTCGACGCCAGCTTGAACGGGGACATCCGGGCCGCGTGCAGCACCTCGTCCGAATAGGCGTTGCCCACGCCCGCGAGCACGGTCTGGTCCCGCAGGACGCCCTTGAGCTGCCGCCGCTCGCCGTGCAGCAGGGTCGCGAAGCGCTCGGGCGTGAAGCCCGGATCCAGCGGGTCCGGCCCGAGCCGGGCCACCCCGGGCACCTCGGCCGGGTCCCGCACGACGTGGACGGCGAGCCCCTTCTTCGTCCCCGCCTCCGTGAGGTCGAAGCCGTCCCCGGCGTCGCCCGCCAGGCGCACCCGCAGCGCGAGCGGGTTCTTCGGGCTCGGGTGCGGCGGCTCGGCGGGCAGCTCGTCCTTCCAGCGCAGCCACCCGGCGCGGGCCAGGTGGATCACCAGGTGCAGCCCGCCGGCCTCGATGTCCAGGAACTTCCCGTGCCGCGCGACCGACCCGACCGTCAGGCCCTCCAGGGCGGTGACCGGCGGGTCGTACGTCTTCAGCGCGCTGATCGCCACCGGCTGCACCCGGGCGACGACCCGCCCGGTCAGCCGCTCGCGCAGGAAGGCGCACAGCGCCTCGACCTCCGGCAGCTCCGGCATGCGCCCAGTCTCCCGCACGGCCCCGCTCCCCGCGCCCCGGCGGCTGCGCCCCTGCGCCCTTTGCCCACGGGCGCTGCGGAGCGCAGGCTGGAAACACCCCACGATCGACCAGAGGAGCGGTCAACCGCAGGAGGGTCCGGTCAGGCCATGAGCGAGCGCAACGAGGTGGGCGCATGAGCGAGCGCAGCGAGCGAATCATCGAGGGCCGCGCATGAGCACCCTGGAGGAGCAGATCGACATAGCGGTGCCCGTCCTCGCCGCCTGGGAGCAGCTGCACCGGGTGCACGACTACCCGCGGTTCGTCGACGGGGTGCGCAGCGCCTACCCGCACGGGCGGAACCTCGCCCACCTCGGGGTGGCGGTCGGGGGCTCCGAGCGGGACGTCGAGACCGAGATCACCGACCGGGGCCGGGGCCGGGTGATGGCCTGGCGGACGCTCGACGGGGTCCGGCTGCGGGGCGCGTTCGCGCTGCTGCCCATCGACCCGGGGCACACCCGGCTGCAGATCCGGGTGGAGTACGACCCGCAGGCCGTGCACGAGGCCTTCGGCGGGCCGCGCGGCTTCGCCCAGGCCGGGGCGATCGAGCGGGCCGTGCGCGGCGATCTCGAACACTTCCGGGACCTCGTCGAGGCACGGGTCGCAGCTGCGCGATGATCGCGTAAGGACCGCATAAGCCCAGCTCAGTAGTGGTGGTGAGGCGCCCCACAGGACGCCGCCGACCGGACCGTTCGGGTTCCGACCTATGGCAGACTCGGGTGCGATGCACTCTTCGGGCCCGGTCACCAGGACGCTCCGCGCGGCGGTCTTCGCCGCGCTGGTCGTGCTGCTCGCCGGCCTCGGCCAGGTGCTCGTCACCGGCCGTTCGCTACCCACCGGCACGCTGGCCGTCGCCTCGGCCACCGTCTTCGCGGTGGCCTTCGCGCTCGCCGGCCGCGAGCGCGGCTACCCGGCGGTCGCCGCGGTGTTCCTGCCGCTGGAGCTGGGCGTGAGCGCGCTGTTCGGCTACGCCCAGGCGAGCTGTCCGGCCCTGCCGCCCGGCACCGCCCGCGGTTTCGACCCGCTGTTGTGCGGCGGTGGTTCCCTGGGCGGCTTCCTCCTCGGGCACGGGGCCGCCCCGCACACCGGGCTGGCCCTGCTCCTGCTGCTGCACACGGCGATCGCGCTGGCCGGCGCGTTCTGGCTGCACCGCGCGGACGCCGCGCTGGCCGGCCTGGCCCGTTCGGCCCGGATGTCGGGCGAGTTCCTGCACCGGCACCTGCCGGCCGCCGCCCGCCTGCTGCCGCTGCTCTCGGCGCCCGTCCCGGCCCGTCCGGTGGTCCGGGTGCCGTTCCCGCAGGCCAGCCGGGTCCGCGTCCCGGCCGAGGACGTCGTGCTCGGCCCCGCCGTGCGGCGCGGTCCGCCGGTGTTCGCCCCGGCCTGCTGAGCGACCTCTCACCCACGGTCGCGGCCGGTCCTCTCACCGCGCGCCGATTCCGCGCGCGCCCGCCCTTCCGCACGCCCGCGCGCACTCGCCCGCGGGCCCGCGAGCACCCGAGAGCACAGGACGACACCCCATGAGCAACTCCCGCAAGACCAGCACCAAGACCTCCGCCACCGAGCGCATGCGCGCCGCCCGCGAGCAGGCCGAGCGCGCCGACCGGGTCCGCCGCCGCGTCGTGGTCGGCACCGCCTCCGTCGCGCTGCTCGCGATCGTGGGCGGCGTGGCCTTCGCCGCGAGCGGCTCCTCCGGATCCTCCGACAGCTCCGCGAGCGGCCCGCTGGTCGTCCCGGCCAACGCCGGCGGCACCAACGGCACCGTGATCACGTACGGCAAGGCCGACGCCCCGCACACCCTGGCGGTCTACGAGGACTTCCGCTGTCCGTTCTGCGAGCAGTTGGAGACCACCACCGGTTCGGCGATCCAGCAGTTCGCCGATGCCGGCACCTACAAGATCGAGTACCACCTGGCGACGTTCCTGGACGACAACCTCGGCGGCAAGGGCTCGCGCACCGCGCTGGCCGCCGCCGGCGCCGCTCTCGACGAGGGCGTGGACAAGTTCAAGGCGTTCCACGACGTGCTCTACAAGAACCAGCCCGACGAGCGCACCGACACCTTCGGCGACACCAACAAGATCCTCGACCTGGCCGGCCAGGTGCCGGGCCTGAAGACCGACGCCTTCGTGAAGGCCGTCCAGGAGGGCACCTACGTGCCGTGGGCGGCCAAGGTGAACCAGGAGTTCAACAAGAGCGAGGTCACCGGCACCCCGACCGTCGAGCTGGACGGCAAGAAGCTCGACGTCCTCACCGGCGGGAAGGCCGTCAGCCCCGAGCAGTTCACCGCGATGGTCAAGCAGGTGACCGGGTGACGACCGCCCCCGCCGCGCGGACGTACGGCGCGGGCCGGCCGTTCGCCTGGCTGCTGCTGGTCGGCGGCGCGCTCGGCCTGTTCGCCTCGGCGGTCCTCACGCTGGACAAGCTCCGGCTGCTGAAGGACCCGTCGTACGTGCCCAGCTGCAACATCAACCCGATCATCAGCTGCGGCTCGATCATGCGCAGCGAGCAGGCCGAGGCCTTCGGCTTCCCCAACTCGCTGCTCGGCCTGGCCGGTTTCGCCGTGGTGACGGCGATCGGCGCGGGCCTGCTCGCGGGGGCGTCGTACCGGCGCTGGTTCTGGCTCGGCCTCCAGGCGGGGACGGTCTTCGGGATCGGCTTCGTGACCTGGTTGATGTACCAGTCGCTCTACCGGATCGGCGCGCTCTGCCCGTACTGCATGGTGGTGTGGGTCGGCGTCGTGGCCCTGTTCTGGTACACGACGCTGCACAACCTGCGCTCGGGCGTCATCCCGGTGGGGCGCGGGCTGCGGCCGGTGGTGCGGGAGGCGGCGCGCTACCACTGGGTGGTGCCGGCGCTCTGGTACGCGGTGATCGCGCTGCTGGTGCTCGACCGCTTCTGGTACTACTGGAGCACCCTGCTCTGACGGGTCGCGCCTCCGCCCCCTCGATCCCGGGGCGGAGGCGCGACCGACCGTCAGAACTCGACCGGCGGGAAGGTGAACGCGGCCACCTCGGCCAGGAGTTCGGCCTTCCGGTCGTCGTCGATGAAGGACGCGCGGAACGAGTTCGCGGCGAGCAGCCGCACCGTCTCCGGCTCCAGCGCCAGGGCCTGCTGGACGGCCCGGAAGTTGTCGTCGACGTAGCCGCCGAAGTAGGCCGGGTCGTCGGAGTTGACGGTGACGAGCAGCCCGGCGTCCAGCATCTCCCGCAGCGGGTGGTCGGCGAGCGTGTCGACGCAGCGCAGGCGGACGTTGGAGAGCGGGCACAGGGTCAGCGGCACCTGCTCGCGGACCAGCCGGGCCACCAGCTCGCCGTCCTCCAGGCAGCGCAGCCCGTGGTCGATCCGCTCGACGCCCAGGACGTCCAGCGCCTCCGTGACGTACGCGGCCGGCCCCTCCTCCCCGGCGTGGGCGACGCGGCGCAGCCCGGCCTCGGCCGCGCGCCGGTACACCTCGCGGAACTTGGCCGGCGGGTTGCCGACCTCGGCCGAGTCGAGCCCGATCCCCGCGATCCGGTCGAAGTACGGCCGCGCGGCCTCGAAGGTCTCCAGCGCCGACCCGGCGGACTCGTCCCGCAGGAAGCACATGATCAGCTGCGTGCTGACGCCGTACCGCTCCTCACTGCGCCCGAGCGCCCGGGTGAGCCCGTCCACGACGACCCCGATCGGCACCCCGCGGGCGGTGTGCGCCTGCGGGTCGAAGAAGATCTCCGCGTGCCGCACGCCCTGCTCGGCGGCCCGGGCGAGGTAGGCGTCGGCGAGGTCCGCGAAGTCGTCCTCGGTGCGCAGCACGGCCATCAGCGCGTAGTACAGGTCCAGGAACGACTGCAGATCGCTGAACGAGTACGCCCCACGGAGCTCCTCGGTGCCGGCGTACGGCAACACGACGCCGTTGCGATCCGCGAGCGCGAACGCGAGCTCGGGCTCGAGCGTGCCTTCGATGTGCAGGTGCAGTTCGGCCTTGGGAAGGGGCATGAGCGATCCGTCCGCGCGGTTTCTATGGAAACGAAGGATTCATCCTACGTCTCCTGTCGGGGCTCGGTGATCACAGCCTGCCCCGGCCGGCGGCACGGCGCCCACCTCGAGATGCCGCCCGTCACCCGACCGCGTGTACTGGAGCGGGTAGCCGGGCACCGACTACAAGGGGGGCACCGGGGGGCACTACGCGAGGAGGTACGGACATGCGGCACGCCACCGCCCCGCAGCTCAGGCCCGAGGGCGTCTCTCCGCACGCTCTGGGCAACGACACCCTGCTGCACGAGCTGGAACAGCTGCACCGCACACGGCACGAGACGTTCCTGTACGGCTCCGAGGAGGCGCTCAAGCGCCACACCCTGCGCACCGGCCAGTTGGAGGCCGAGTACCTGCACCGCTTCCCCAACCGCCTGGTGACGGCCGGCCGCACCCGGGCCGGAGCCCGGGCGCGTGAGGCGGCCGCCCGGGTGGAGTCCCTGCCCGAGTAGTCCGCGCGGGCCGTCCCCGCGCGCCGCCCGGCGGGACACGCCGGGCGGCGGTGGCGTGTCCGGGGACGGCCGGTCGGGCAGGTTGGGCACAGGCCCTTCCCCGAGACCCTGGGAGCCCCCCGCATGCCCATCGCAAGCGTCAACCCCGCGACCGGCGAGATCCTGCAGACCTTCGAACCCCTCGACGCGGCCGGCCTCGACCGGCGCCTGGCCCTCGCCGAGGCCGCCTTCCACAGCTACCGGACCACCACCTTCGCCTCGCGCGCCGCGCTGCTGCGCCGGGCCGCCGACCTGCTCGACCAGGACCAGGAGGCGATCGCCCGCACGATGACCGAGGAGATGGGCAAGCCGCTCACCGCCGCCAGGGCCGAGGCCGCCAAGTGCGCCAAGGCGATGCGCTGGTACGCCGACAACGCCGAGGCGCTGCTCGCCGACGAGCACCCGGCCCCGGCAGACGTCGCCGACTCGGGCGCCGCCCGCGCCTACGTCCGCTACCGTCCGATCGGCGCCGTGCTGGCCGTCATGCCGTGGAACTTCCCCTTCTGGCAGGTGATCCGGTTCGCCGCGCCCGCGCTGATGGCGGGCAACGTCGGCCTGCTCAAGCACGCGTCCAACGTGCCCCGCACGGCCGTCGCGCTGGAGGAGCTGTTCCGCCGGGCCGGCTTCCCCGAGGGCTGCTTCCAGACCCTGCTGATCGGCTCCGGCGCGGTCGAGGACGTCATCCGGGACCGCCGGGTGGCCGCCGTGACCCTCACCGGCAGCGAGCCGGCCGGGCGGGCCGTCGCCGCCACCGCGGCCGACGAGGTCAAGAAGGCCGTCCTGGAGCTCGGCGGCAGCGACCCGTACGTGGTGATGCCGTCCGCCGACCTCGACGCCGCCGTCCGCACCGCCGTCCGGGCCCGGGCGCAGAACAACGGCCAGTCCTGCATCGCCGCCAAGCGCTTCATCGTCCACACGGACGTCTACGACGCCTTCACCGCCGGCTTCACCGAGGCGATGCGCGCCCTGCGGGTGGGCGACCCGATGGACGAGGCGACCGACGTCGGCCCGCTCGCCAGCCGCCAGGGCCGGGACGACCTGGAGGAACTCGTCGAGGACGCGCGCTCCCACGGCGCCCGCGTCGAGTGCGGCGGCGGGCGCCCCGAGGGCTGGGACACCGGGTACTTCTACGAGCCGACCGTGCTCACCGGCATCACCCCGGCCATGCGGATCCACCTGGAGGAGACCTTCGGGCCGGTCGCCACCGTCTACCGCGTCGCCGACCTGGACGAGGCCGTCGCGCTCGCCAACGACACGCCGTTCGGCCTGAGTTCCAACGTCTGGACGACGGACGCGGGCGAGCAGGAGCGCTTCGTGCGCGACATCCAGGCGGGCGGCGTGTTCTTCAACGGCATGACCGCCTCCCACCCGGCGCTGCCGTTCGGCGGCGTCAAGCGCTCCGGGTTCGGGCGGGAGCTGTCGGGGCACGGGATCCGGGAGTTCTGCAACGTCACCACGGTGTGGATCGGCTGAGCCCGGATCCCGTGCCGCCGCGGGCCGGGGTCAGGCGGCCATCCGGTGCCTGCCCCGGCCGGGCGTCGTCATCCAGCGGGCGACGACGCCCACCAGCGCGACGAACGTCAGGGCCCAGAAGACGGACATCAGGGTGAGCACGAACCACTGGGACACCTGCACCGCGGCCATGCACAGGCCGATCGACAGCGCGACCATCAGCGTCACGGCGGTCGGGGTGAGGCTCAGCAGCCAGTGCCAGGCCCGGTGCCCCAGGCTCGGGTCCTTCGGGGCATCGGGGCCGGTGTCGAGTGCCTTGTAGGTCAGCAGGTCCATGAGGATCGTCTCCCGTCCTCGGTCGGGAATGGGAACTACCGGGTTCGCGGCGCTCCCCGCACGGTCTACGAGGCCTTGCGGGGGGACGCCGACTTGCGGGTGGTCTTCTTCGCGGCCGGCTTCGGCTTGGCGGCGGTCGCCTTCGACTGTGCGGCCGCCGTCTTCTTCGCCGGGGCGGCCCGCTTGCGCGGCGGCGCGGGCCCCTCCTCCGCAGGCCCGTCGCCGCCGTGCGCGACCTTGGCCTGTTTGAGGCTGCTGCGCAGCGCCGCCATCAGGTCGATCACGTTGTCGGGCGCCGCGCCGGGCTCCTCCTCGTGCGGGAGCTCGACGCCCTCCAGCCGGGCCTGGACGACCTGCTGGAGGGCCCGCTGGTAGTCGTCCTGGAGCTGGGAGAGGTCGAAGTCCTCGGAGAGCGTCTCCATCAGCGACCGGGCCATCTTCAGCTCCTGCGGCCGCACCTTGACGTCCTCCTCGGGTGCGATCCCGGCCGCCGGCCGCACCTCGTCGGGCCAGATGCAGGTCTGCAGCACGAGCGTGCCGTCGTGCACGCGCAGCACCGCGGGCGACTCCCGGGTGCGCAGCGCGATCTTGGTGACGGCGATCTGGCCGGACTCCACGAGCGCGTCGCGCAGCAGCGCGTACGGCTTGGCGGCGCCCTTGTCGGCGACGCCGACGTAGTAGGCCTTGGAGAACATCAGCGGGTCGATCTCGGCGGCGTCGACGAAGGCCAGCACGTCGATGATCTTCTTGCTGGGCAGCGGGAGGTCGGCCAGGTCCTCGTCGGTGAGGGTGACGGTGCGACCGTCCGGCGACTCGTAGCCCTTGGCGATCTCCCCGTACGGGACCTCCTTCTCCTCCCGCTCGCAGTACCGCTTCATCCGCACCCGCCCGCCGTCCTTGGCGTGCACCTGGTGCAGCGGGACGTCGTGCTCCTGCGTGGCCGAGTACAGGTGGACGGGGATGCTGACCAGCCCGAAGCTGATCGTCCCCTTCCAGGTGGTCTGCATGGGCATGAGGCCGACCCCTTCCGGAGAATCCCACTCTGCCCGGATTCGCCCCTTTCGGCCACACCGGGTCGACAATGGCCCGGAGGAGGCGGGTGCCGATGACTGCGGACGGGCGGGAGCAGCACGCACCGCCGCCGGAGCGGACGACGTACCGGGTGGCGTACGCCGTCGCCGGCGAGCCCGGCGTCCGATGGGCGGAGGTGTCGCTGTTGCCCGGCCACGCACAGGAGGGCGACATCCCCCGGATCCTCGCGGCCCGCCTCACCGGGCGACCGGCGGACGCCCGCCGGATCGTCGTCCTGGAGCTTCGAGAGGCATAGACCTCCCGCCCGGGAACCCCCCGCCATCTGACACTGCGTCAGATTTGAGGCTTCCACGTCACCTCCGCACCCGCTCTGACCTGCGCTTTCTCGTCCGCTTACCGAACAGTTATCGAGGCCGTGTTCCGATACTCGGGCGTAGAAGTTAGGTTGCACCGCAATGCGCGGGTCTGTCCCCACAACCCTCCGGCGAGACGAGCCGAGGGTCACACCGCGCGGGAAAGGCAAAAGGGCACCCTTGATGAGTGCGGACACCACCAAGCCGGCTACGACGGCGAAGGTCCCCCAGCAGGCGGGACCGCACGGGCACGGCGGGCACGGCGGCGACGGCCACCTGAAGGCCGGGCTCAAGAACCGCCACCTGTCGATGATCGCCATCGGCGGCGTGATCGGCGCCGGTCTGTTCGTCGGCTCCGGCGCGGGCATAGCGTCCACCGGCCCCGGCATCCTGCTCTCCTACGCACTGGCCGGCCTGCTGGTCGTGCTGGTGATGCGGATGCTCGGCGAGATGGCCGCGGCCGACCCGCAGAGCGGCTCCTTCTCGGCGTACGCGGACCGCGCGCTCGGGCGCTGGGCCGGGTTCACCATCGGCTGGCTGTACTGGTTCTTCTGGGTCGTGGTGCTCGCGGTCGAGGCGACCGCCGGCGCGAAGATCCTCAACCAGTGGATGCCGGGCGTGCCGCAGTGGGCGTTCGCACTGATCGTGATGGCGGTGCTCACCGCCACCAACCTCGCCTCGGTGTCGTCCTACGGCGAGTTCGAGTTCTGGTTCGCCGGGATCAAGGTCGTCGCGATCGCGGCGTTCCTGGTGATCGGCATCCTCGCCGTGTTCGGCCTGCTGCCCGGCACCCACTCGGTCGGCACCACCAACCTCACCGGCCACGGCGGCTTCCTGCCGCACGGCGTCGGCGCGGTGTTCACCGGCATGCTCACCGTCGTGTTCGCGTTCATGGGCAGCGAGATCGTCACGCTCGCCGCCGGCGAGTCCGAGGACCCGGAGAAGGCCGTCACCAAGGCCACCAACAGCGTGATCTGGCGCATCGGCGTCTTCTACCTGGGCTCGATCCTGCTCGTCGTCACCCTGCTGCCGTGGGACTCCGCCGAGGTCAAGGCCAGCCCGTACGTCGCGGTGCTGAACCACGTGGGCATCCCGCACGCCGGCCAGGTGATGGACGTGATCGTGCTGACGGCCGTCCTGTCCTGCCTCAACTCCGGGATGTACACGGCCTCCCGCATGGCCTTCTCGCTCGGCCAGCGCGGCGACGCGCCCAAGGCGTTCGCGACCGTCACCGAGCGCGGCGTGCCGCGGGTCGCGATCCTGTCCTCGGTGGTGTTCGGCTTCATCGCCGTCTTCTTCAACTACACCTCCCCCGACACGGTGTTCGCGTTCCTGCTGAACTCCTCGGGCGCGATCGCGCTCTTCGTGTGGCTGGTGATCTGCGGCACCCAGCTGCGGATGCGCAAGATCATCGAGCGCGAGATGCCCGAGCGGCTGACCGTCCGGATGTGGCTGTACCCGTACCTGACCTGGTTCGCGATCGGCATGATCGGGTTCGTGATGGCGTACATGTTCACCGACTCCGACGGGCGCAAGCAGATGTACCTGTCGCTGGTCGCCGCGGCGATCGTGCTCGCGGCCTCGGCCGTGGTGGGCCGCCGGCGGCGGGCCGCGGTGGCGGCGGATTCCTGAGCCGTCCGCCCCGCGCGTGCGCGACGCCGGGCCCGGGAGCCGTTGCGGAGGCTCCCGGGCCCGGTTCGCGTTTTTCCGGGAGAGCGCCGCTCCCGCTTGACCAGGCACCCGTTTGACGGGTCTGCGTCAATGGGGATACCCGGCTTGGCGCTTCCCCCTCGGAGCGCACCCCCACCGTCACCGGGAGGCCCCGTGCCGCTCCCCCTCGTCCCCTCCCCCACCGCCGTCCCCGTCTCCGCCCGGCTGCGCTTCGGCCACCGGCTGCGGCACTGGCGCGAGGTCCACGGCCTCAGCCAGGCCGGACTCGGCCGCCGGCTCGGCTACGACGACTCCCTCATCAGCCGGATCGAGAACGCGCGCCGCTGGCCGCCGCCCGGACTCGCCGCCCGCGCCGACGAACTGCTCGGCACCGGCGGGGAACTCGCCGGGCTCTGGCAGTCCGTGCAGCAGGAACGCGAGCACCTCGGTGCCCTCGGCCCGCTCGGCACGGCCGGAGCCGCCGATGCCGCCCGGCCCGACGCGGCCGCCCTCGACGTCCAGCGCCGCCTGCTGGCCGTCTACCGCACCGCCCTCGGTCACGTGGGCGGCGAGGACCTGACCGCCGTCCTCGAGCACCACACCCGCACCCTGGCCGGCTGGCGGCAGGACGCCCCCGTCCTCTCCCTCGCCGCCCGCTACGCCGAGCTCGCCGGCTGGGCCCACTTCGACGGCGACCGCCCGGCCCGCGCCCACGCCTGGTACGGCCGCGGGCTCGCCTGGGCCCGCGCCGCCGGCGACCGGGCCGCCGTCGCCGACCTGCTCGCCCGGCAGAGCGCGGTGCACTGGTGGAGCGGCGACCCCACGACGGCCCTCGCCCTCGCCGGCGCCGCCCGCGCCGCCGCGCTCCTCCTGCCCGCCCGGCCCGGCGTCCAGGCCTGGGCCGCTCTCGCCGCGGCCCACGCGCACGGCCGCGCCGGTGCCGCCGGCGACGCCCTGCGCGCCCTCGCCGACGCCGAGCGGCTGACCGGGATAGCCCTGCGCGCGGGCGAACCGAGCCCGTGGCTGGCCCGCGCCCACCTCGTGCTGACCGTCGCCCACGGCACGTGCCACCGCGACCTCGCCGCGAGCCTCGCCAGCCCGTCCCACGCCCGCACCGCCGCGGCCCACCTGAGCACCGCGCTCACCCAGCTGCCCCCGTCCACCCATCCCCACGACCACGCCCTCGTCACGGCCCGCCTGGCCACCGCCCACGCCCACGCGGGCGACCCGGAGGCCGCGTCCGCCCTCCTCGCCCACCTCCCGCCCACCCCGAGGGGTCGCACCGCCCACGAGGCCCGACTGGCCCGCTGCCTGCTGTCGCGAGCCCCGGCCCGCTAGGCCGGGACGCCTGCGAGCCACGCACGCCCCGTCCAGGCGCATCCCGCCCACGCCCCGTCCCGTCCACGCCTGTACGCCACGCCCGGGGGCCACCCAGCGGCCCCCGGCACGCCCGCCCCCCGGTCCGCACAGCCGGCCCCGCACGCGCCCGGCAGGCCCGCCGCCCCCGCCCCCTCGGCCCCCTTCGCCCGCGCGCCCGAACCGCCCCAAGGCGGCTCCTCCGCACGCACCGGCGCCCGGGAGCCGAGGACCGGCTTCCGGGCGCCTCTCCGCATCCCCGATCAGAGCGTGGCCGCGGCCGCCGCGATGTCGGCGGCGTAGGTGCTCACCTTGGTGTAGACGCCGGGGTAGCCCGGGCGGGCGCAGCCGTTGCCCCAGCTGACGATGCCGACCTGGACGGGCCGGCCGGCCGCGTCGGCCCGGAACATCGGGCCGCCGGAGTCGCCCTGGCAGGTGTCGACGCCGCCCTGGTCGACGTAGCCCGCGCACAGCGAGGCCGAGGTGACGAGGTTCGGGTAGGCGGTGGTGCAGGTCGCGTCGTCCACGTGCGGCACGGTGGCCTTCAGCAGGTACTGCTGCTGGTCGCCGCCCTCGGTGGCCGCGCCCCAGCCCACGATGGTGAAGGTGCCGTCGTCGTACGCCGTGCTGGTGGTGATCGGCAGCGTGGCCACCCGCGCGCCGCTGACCGGCGCGCTCAGCTTGACGAGCGCCCAGTCGTCGCCGTTCTCCGCGCCGCTGAAGGCGGGCGACCGGTAGACGTACGCGGACTGCGCGGTGATGGCGTCCGGGCCGTCGAGGTCGACGACGCCGAGCGTGGCCGTGATGCTCGTGTCGGCACCCGTGCCGTTCACGCAGTGCGCGGCGGTGAGGACGATCTGCGGGCCGTAGAGCGCGCCGCCGCAGCCCATCGACAGCCGGACCACGAACGGGAACTCGCCCTGCGCGGCCTGGGTGCCGCCGACCACCGTCCGGGACGGCGTCGGGGCGGCCGCGGCCGGGAGGGCCGTCATGCCCACCGCGCACACGAGGCCGGCCAACAGGCTTGCCATCCTTCCGAATTGACGCTTCATCGCTGCCTCCTGGACACGTCGGGAGGCTTGAGCGTGGCGCGCCACCGCGGCCCGCGAGGAGGGGTCGAGCCCTGCCAGCCCGACCTGGCAGGAACACGGCAAGGCGAGATTCCACCCCATCGCGGTGACCATCCGACTACTCTCCGCCGAACTCCGCCCGCCAAACGTGTGAGGCCGCCCACAGACGATTCCCCGTCTACGACCCTCCGTAGCAGAAGCCCGGCACCGGACGTCCGACTCATCCACCGCCGGACCCACCCACCGCCTCGCCCCACCTGAAGAACGCAGGCCACCACGCCGTTCGCCCTCTGGATCACCGTCCGCAACCGGCCCGCAACCTACAACCACGCAATCCGGGCAATTCGCTCAAACCGGGCGCCCGCACCCTGCCGCACCCACGACCCGGCGTAGTAGCGAGCGCCTTTGCCACCCGTCCACGGCCCTGCCAAGAATGGCTCGTCGCCAGGCAGCGCCGACGGTCCCTCCGCCGCGCCGCCCGACCCGCCCCGCCGGTTCCGCCGGGGCGCCGCAGCCGTCCGAGGACGGTCGCGTGATGCCGCCCGACGGAAAAGGACCCTCCGCAGTCATGCCGCTCAGCCATGCCCGCCGCAATTCCCTGATCACCGGTGTCGCCACCCTCGTCGTGGCGAGCGCCGCCACCGCCGCCCTGGCGATCCCGCAGGCCGGCGACACGGCCGAGGCCGCCACCCCGGTCGCCGCCGTCTCGGTCGCCGACCAGGCCGCCCGGGCGCCGCAGGCCCCGCAGGCCGACGCCGCGCAGGCCCAAGCGCAGGCCGCCCAGACCCAGGCCGCCCAGACCCAGGCGGACGCCGCCGCGGCCGCGCAGGCCCAGGCCCAGCAGGCCGCCGCCCAGGCGCAGGCCGAGGCCGACGCGAAGGCCCAGGCGGACGCCAAGGCGAAGGCCGACGCCGAGGCCGCCGCGTCGCGCTCCCAGCAGCGCCCGGCCCTCAGCGCCCCCGCCGCGGCCCCCACCGGCACCCCGCAGCAGATCGCCGCCCAGCTCGTGCCCGCCGGCCAGCTCCAGTGCTTCAGCAACATCGTGTCCCACGAGAGCAGCTGGAACCCCCTCGCCGTCAACGCCTCCTCCGGCGCCTACGGCCTCGTCCAGGCCCTCCCCGGCTCCAAGATGGCCTCCGCCGGCTCCGACTGGCGCACCAACCCGGCCACCCAGATCAAGTGGGGCCTGGACTACATGAACTCCCGCTACGGCAGCCCCTGCGGCGCGTGGTCCTTCTGGCAGGCCCACCACTGGTACTAAGCCGAGCATCGGCACCCACGGGCCCGCGGCGCACATCGCGCCGCGGGCCCGTGCCGTTCGGATACGGCCAGGTTTCTGGCGTGGACGCGTCCGGCAGGCGGCGTGAAGATATGGCGCACGGTCGTACGGTTTGCCGGGGATTGGTCCGAATTACGGGGCGTCAGGGCTTTGCCACGGTTCGCGCGCCCTCTTACGCTCCGGCGTCATGCCCTCACCCCTGATCAGTGTCGTGCTCCCCGCTTACGACCAGCACGAACAGCTGGCGGACTGTCTGGACTCGCTGCTCGGCCAGTCCTTCCGGGACCTCGAGGTGATCGTGGTCGCCGACCGCTCCGCCGAGACCCCGCGCGACCTCGTGGACGCGTTCGCGGCGAAGCACCCGCAGGTGTCGGTGCTGCACCTGGACGCGGCGGTCGGGGTGGGCGTGGCGCGCAACGCGGGGGCGGCGCGGGCGGCCGGCGAGTACCTGCTGTTCCTGGACGCCGACCACGTGCTGCCGCCCGACGGGCTCCAGGCGCTCGCCGACCGGCTCGGCGAGACCGGCCCGGTGGACGTCCTGCAGTTCGGGCACACCCGGCTGCACAACGGCCGCGAGTGGGCCGGCGGCGCGGCGCAGCAGCTGGCCGCGGCCGGGGCCGAGGTGTCCGGGCCGTTCGACCGCCCGGAGCTGCTGGGCGCGCCACCGCTGATCTGGGACCGCCTGCTGCGCCGCGACCACTGGACGGAGCTCAAGCTGGCCTTCCCCGACGGCCGGTACGAGGAGGTCCCGGTCGTGTACGAGGCGATGCTCTCCGCGCAGCGGGTGGCCGTCCTGCCGCGCGAGTGCGTGCAACTGCGGCGCCGGGAGACCGTCCACCCGACCGGTTCGCCCGGCGGCAGCGTCTTCGACCTCTTCGACCAGTACGAGCGCACCTTCGCGCTGCTGGAGGACCAGCCGCACCTGTACGCCGTCCGCGACGCGGTGTTCGTCCGGATGATCCGGCACTACCTGTTCGTGTTCGACCTCGCCGGGTGCGTGACGCGCGCCGAGCGGCCGCAGTTCTTCCACCGGGCCGCCGAGCACCACCGCCGCTTCCTGCCGCCCGGGCACAAGAAGCCGGGCGGGCGCGAGGGCGTCAAGTTCGCGCTGCTGGCCGGCGGGGCGTACCCGGCGTTCGAGGTGGCGAAGCTGTCCCACATCGCGCGCGGCACGCTCACGGGGGCCAACCGCCGCAAGTCCTGAGGCCGGGGGCGCGGCCCTCGCGCGGCCACCCCGACGGAGGAACGCGCGGGGTGGCCGGTTCCGCGCGGCGCGTCGAGCTGCCATGATCGGCCGGAGCCGTCGCCGCCCCGCCCCGGAGGTCCCCGGTGAGCCGTCCGTCCGCCGTCCCCGGAGCCGAACTGGCCCGCGAGCTGGCCACCGAGCTGCGCGGCGAGGTCCGCTTCGGCGCCGCCGAGCGCACGGTCTACGGCCACGACGCCTCCAACTACCGCCACCTGCCGCTCGGCGTGGTCAAGCCGGCCGACCTCGACGACGTCCGCACCGCGCTCGCGCTGTGCCGCCGGTACGGGGTGCCGGTGGTGGCCCGCGGGGCGGGCACGAGCATCGGCGGGCAGGCGATCGGGCCGGGCGCGGTGGTGCTGGACTTCCGGCGCCACCTGGGCGCGGTGCTCGACGTCGACCCCGAGACGCGCACGGCACGGGTCCAGCCCGGCGCCGTCCTGGACGACCTCCAGCGCGCCGCCCGCCCGCACGGGCTGCGCTTCGGCCCGGACCCGTCCACGCACAGCCGCTGCACGATCGGCGGCATGATCGGCAACGACGCGTGCGGCTCGCACTCGCTCGCCTGGGGGCGCACCTCCGACAGCGTCGAGCGGCTGGAGCTGCTCCTCGCGGACGGCACCGAGCTGACCGTCGGCGGGCCGCTCACCCCCGCCGACCGCGACGCGCTGCGCGCCCTGCCCGGTCGGGCCGGCCAACTCCACACGCGGCTCCAGGAGTTCAGCGACCGCAACCTCGCGACCATCCGCCAGGGCCTGCCCAGCCCGGCCCGCCTGCCGCGCCGCGGCTCCGGCTACCCACTCGACGCGCTGCTCCCCGAGCACGGCCACGACCTCGCCCGCGCCCTCACCGGCACCGAGGGCACCTGCGCGCTGCTGCTCGGCGCCACCGTCCGGCTCGTCGAGGACCCGCCCGCCCGCGCCCTCGTCGTGGCCGGCTACCCGGACGAGGGCGCCGCCGCCGACGCGATCCCCGCCCTGCTGCCGCTGGGCCCGCTGACCGCCGAGGGCATGGCGGCCGACCTGATCGAGGCCCTCCTCGCCGCGGGCCCCCGTCCGCCCGCGCTCGACCGGCTGCCCGCCGGCGCCTGCTGGCTGTTCCTCGAGGTCGGCGGCACCACCCGCACCGAGGCCTACCAGGCCGCCCGCCGACTCGCCGACGCGGTGCGGCGCGAGCCGTCGGCCGCCGTCGCCCTCGTGACCGACCCCGTCGAGCAGCGGCAGCTGTGGGCCGTCCGCGAGGCGGGCGCCGGGACCGTCACCCGGCTGCCGGGCGGCGGGGAGGCCTGGCCGGGCTGGGAGGACTCCGCCGTCCCGCCCGAGCGGCTCGGCGACTACCTGCGCGACCTCCGCGCGCTGCTGCGCCGGCACAGCCTGCGCGGCGTCCCGTACGGGCACTTCGGCGAGGGCTGCGTGCACCTGCGGATCGACTTCCCGCTCGGCGAGCCCCAAGGGGTGCTGGTCTTCCGGGAGTTCCTGGAGGAAGCGGCCGACCTGGCCGTCTCGTACGGCGGTTCGCTCTCCGGCGAACACGGTGACGGACAGGCCCGTGCCGAGCTCCTGCCGCGCATGTACCGGCCCGAAGTCATCGACCTCTTCCGGGAGTTCAAGCACATCTGGGATCCGGAGAACCTGCTCAACCCGGGAGCCGTCGTCGACCCGCGCCCGCTCGACGCCGACCTGCGCTTCGTCACCGCCCCGCGCCGCGCCCTGCCGCTCGCCCTCCCGTACGAGCAGGACGGCGGCAGCCTCACCAAGGCCGTGCACCGCTGCGTCGGCGTCGCCAAATGCGTCGACCCCACCACCGGGGTGATGTGCCCGAGCTACATGGTCACGAGCGAGGAGCGGCACTCCACCCGGGGCCGGGCCCGGCTGCTCGCCGAGATGCTGCGCGGCGCGGGGACGCCCCCCGGCCACCCCTCCGAGGCCGCCATCACCGACGGCTGGCGCTCGGAGGAGGTCCGGGAGGCGCTGGACCTCTGCCTGGGCTGCAAGGGCTGCGCGAGCGACTGCCCGGTGCACGTCGACATGGCGACGTACCGGACGGAGTTCCTGCACCAGCACTACCGGCATCGCGTCCGCCCGCGCTCCCACTACTCGATGGGCTGGCTGCCGCTCTGGCTGCGCGCCGCCGCCCTCGCCCCCGGCGCCGCCAACGCCCTCGCCCGCTCCCCGGCCGCCACCCTGCTGAAGCGGCTCGGCGGGATCGACCGGCGGCGCGTCCTGCCCGTCCTCCCGCCGGAGACCTTCACCCGCTGGTACCGCCGGCACCGCGCCGCCCACCCGGCGCCGGCGGGCGCACCGCCCGTCCTGCTCTGGCCGGACACCTTCTCCGAGCACCTCCAGCCGAGCGTGGCGCGCTCGGCCGTCGAGGTGCTGGAGCACCTGGGCTTCGACGTCCGCCTGCCCGCCGGCCCGGTCTGCTGCGGCCTCACGTGGTACTCCACCGGTCAACTCGACGCCGCCCGCCGGGCGTTGCGCCGCAGCCTGCGCGCGCTCGACGCGGCCGGCCTGCCCGCCGGCACCCCCGTGGTGGGGCTCGACCCGAGCTGCACCGCCAGCCTGCGCGAGGACCTTCCCCGCCTGCTCGGCCCGGACGGCCACCCGCTCGCCCGACGGACGCTCACCTTCGCCGAGTTCCTCGACGAACACGCCCCCGACGCCCCGCTCCCCCGCATCCCGCGCGACGCCGTCACCCAGACCCACTGCCACCAGCACGCCGTCCTCGGCACCGCCGCCGACCGCCGCGTCGAAGCCCGACTGGCCCTGCACAACCGGGTGCTGGACTCCGGCTGCTGCGGCCTGGCCGGCAACTTCGGCTTCGAGCAGGGCCATTTCGAGATCTCCGAGGCGATCGCCGAACGCGTCCTCCTTCCCGAACTGCGTGCCACCACCCCGGACACGGTGATCCTGGCCGACGGTTTCAGCTGCCGCACCCAGATCACCCAACTCGCCGAAGGCCGACGATCGTTGCACCTGGCCGAACTGATCGCCGAGGCCCTGCGGGAGGCCGGTCTCGCTCGGACCGGCTCCAGCGGCGGATCTACGCCGGGGTTTCCAGTCGGTGGGTACCAGCCGTCAGCGCCCAGATGATGAAGATGTCGATGGCGATCATGACGATGGCCCAGAACGGGTAGTAGGGCAGCCACAGGAAATTGGTGATCATGTTCAGCCCTGCGGCGGTCACACCGAGTATCCGTGCCCACATCGCACCGGTGAAGAGCATGAAGCCCGCCACCACGAGCACGATGCCGAGGATGAGGTGCAGCCAGCCCCAGCCGGTCACGTCGAACTTGTAGACGTAGTTGCCGGTGATGACGTAGCGCTCGTCGTTGACGATGGCGCCGATGCCCTCGAAGATGGCCATCGTTCCGCCGAAGATCATCATGCAGGCCGCGAAGAGGGTCCAGCCGGTGGCGAAGTGCTTCCGGCTGACGCGAGCACCCGCCGGTGCTCCGCTGACGTTGCTGGCCATGTTCGGCTCCTCGGGAATTGAACTGTTGCCCGTACCCGCGGGATGCGGGGGAAGGCTCCCTCCACCAACGTCCCACGACCTCCGCCGGGCTGCTACTCGCGCCCGTTCCCGGCTCCCTACGCCCCGGGCTCGGGAGGTCACGGGGAGCCGAAGCCGATCACTCTCTGTCGGGCAGGGCTATGGCGGTCCACTCGGGCGGCTCACTGTCCATGCGGTCAGCTCGGCGGCTGCCTACGGTCGGACCGGGTGCCTCGGGCGCCCCGGTCTGGCAGACAGCGCAGCCCGAACAACGACACCAGGAGACGGAACCATGTCCACCACCTCGGAAACGCCCGTTCTCGACACTCTCATGGCCATGACCGCGGATTCGCTCGAGCGGTGCGGTCTGGCTCCCGACATGCTGATCCTCACCCGGATCGCGGCGCTGGCGGCGATGGACGCTCCCGCGGTCTCCTACCTCGCGCATCTCGAGCCGGCGATGCGCGAACACATGACCGTGGACCAACTCCAGGACGTGCTGGTCGCGATCGCGCCGATCGTCGGCACCGCCCGGGTGATGTCGGCCGCGACCCACATCACCGAGGCGCTCGGGATCGCCATCGCGGTGGCGGACGCGGGCATCGAGGGCCAGGGCGGCATGTAGCTCGTCGTCGAACCGATGCGAACGCCGCGTCAACTGGTGTGCGGGGAGCCCTCTCCGGACCTCCGGCACACCGGTGGCCGGCGCACCGCTCGGGCCGGGTACCGTCCACGAACACGCGAGAAGAGCCGACGTGAAGCATTTCAAGGGGAAGATTGCTCTCGACATCCGGGAGTCGGTGCCGGACTGGGAGCCGTTCCTGGCGCCGAAGGCACCCGAGGGCGCGCCCAACGTCCTGGTGATCGCGTGGGACGACGTGGGCTACGGCACGATGGACTGCTTCGGCGGCCCGGTGCGGACACCGACGATGACGCGGATCGCGGACATGGGCGTGAAGTACTCGAACTTCCACACCACCGCGCTGTGTTCGCCGACCCGGGCGTCGCTGCTGACCGGCCGCAGTGCCACGTCGAACGGGATGGCGACGATCGCCGAGTTCAGTTCCGGCTTCCCCGGGATCTCCACGCGCATCCCGTTCGAGAACGGCTTGGTCTCCGAGGTCCTGTCCGAGCGCGGCTACAACACGTACTGCGTCGGGAAGTGGCACCTCACCCCCGGTGAGGAGACCAGCATGGCCGCGTACAAGGGGCGTTGGCCGCTGGGCCGGGGCTTCGAGCGGTTCTACGGCTTCCTCGGCGGCGAGTCGAGTTGCTGGTATCCGGACCTGATCCACGACAACCATCCGGTCGAGCCCCCTGCGACTCCGCAGGAGGGTTACCACATCGCGAAGGACCTGTCCGACCAGGCGATCCGCTTCATCCGCGATGCCAAGGTCGTCGACCCGGACAAGCCGTTCTTCCTGTACCTCGCGCTGGATGCCGCCCACGCGCCGCACCACGTCTTCACGGAGTGGGCGGACCGGTACAAGGGGGTGTTCGACCAGGGCTACGAGGCGATCCGCCCGGGGATCCTGCGCCGGCAGAAGGAGCTGGGCATCCTGCCGGAGAACACCGAGCTGTCCCCGATCAACCCGCACGGCGAGCCGGACGCGACCGGCCCGGACGGACAGCCGTGGCCGCGGCTGGACACCGTACGCCCCTGGGACAGCCTCAGCGGTGACGAGCAGCGGCTGTTCACGCGGATGGCGGAGGTCTTCGCCGGCTACGTGTCCTACAGCGACGACCAGCTCGGCCGGGTCATCGACTTCCTCGAGTCCACCGGCGAACTGGAGAACACCATCATCGTGGCCGTCTCCGACAACGGCGGCAGCGGCGAAGGCGGCCCGGACGGGACGTTCAACGAGTGGCGGTTCTTCAACGGGCTGCCCACCCCGACCGAGCTGTCCCTCCAGCACATCGACGAACTCGGCAGCCCGGCCTCCTACAACCACTACAACACCGGCTGGGCGTGGGCGTTCGACACGCCGTTCCCCTACTGGAAGCGCTGGGCCGGCTACGAGGGCGGTGTCGCGGACATGTGCGTGATCGCCTGGCCCGCCGGCATCGAGGCCCGCGGCGAGGTCCGGGAGCAGTACATCCACGCGGTCGACGTCGTCCCCACCCTGTACGACCTGCTCGGCATCGAGCCGCCCGAGGTCATCAAGGGACATCCGCAGAGCCCGATCGAGGGCGAGAGCTTCGCCGCCTCGCTCACCGACCCCGCCGCACCCGGCAAGCAGACCCAGTTCTACGCGATGCTCGGCCAGCGGTCGATCTACCACGACGGCTGGCTCGCCTGCACCGCGCACCCGCCGCTCAGCGGCTGGGGCAAGTTCGAACACGACCGCTGGGAGCTCTACGACCTCGCGAACGACCGCGCCCAGTCCCATGACGTCGCCGCCGACCACCCGGAGAGGATCGAGAAACTCAAGAGCCTCTGGTATTACTACGCCGGCATCTACAACGGGCTCCCCCTCGACGACCGCACCGCCGTGGAGCAGACCCTCGCCGAACGCCCACACGGCACCCCGCCCCGCGAGCACTACGTCTACTACCCCGACTGCGCCGCCGTCCCCGAGCTGTCCGGCGTCGTGATCAGCGGCCGCTCCTACACCATCGCCGCCGGAGTCGACATCGACTCACCCGACGCCGAAGGCGTCCTGTACGCCCACGGCGGCACCGCCGGCGGCCACAGCCTCTACCTCAAGGACCGCCGCCTGCGCTACGCCTTCAACTGGGTCGGCACCCACCTGCAGACCATCGAGGCCGACCGGGAGATCACGCCGGGCAGACACGTGCTGACCGCCGAGTTCGCGCTGACCGGTCGCAGCAGCGACCCGCGCATGCCCGGCGCCGCCGGCACCCTGACCCTCTACGTCGACGACCAGGAGGTCGGCAGCGGCGACATCGTCACCCAGCCCGGATACTTCTGCGTCGTCGGCGACGGCATCTGCGTCGGCCGTGACGGCGCCTCGCCGGTCACCCCCGACTACCAAGGGCCGTTCCCCTTCACCGGCGGCACCATCGACAGGGTCGTGGTCGACGTCTCGGGCGATCGCTTCGTCGACCACGAAGCCGAGGTCCGCGGCTGGTTCGCCATCGACTGAACACCAGCACGGGCGCCGGCGTCCGTGCGCGATCGAAGCCCCGGTGCGGCTGGACCTGCCGATCCGCCGCAGGGTTGCCCCCGCGGACCGGACGGAGCGGGGCGACGCTGCGCGGCGCCGGGTCGCAGAGGTGGAACGGCGTGACCGACCCTGCCTTTCGTCACGTTCCGGCTGTGCGTTGCAGGCCACGCGTCGCCGCCGGTAGTCAGGGTGGTCGCGGTGAGAGGCTGATGGCTGTGGAGGATCCCCCCGTCAACGCCCCGGCTTCCGCGCTGTCCCGCTTCGTACTGCGCGCGGCCCTGGCCGACCCTGCCCACCTGCCCGAACTCCTGGCCAACTTCGCCGTCCACCATCTCGGGCAGCGCGCCGCCGCATCGGTCGCCCGCGCACGCGAAGAGCACCCCGAGGCCGGGGATGCCGAACTGTCCGCCATGGTGATCGCCCGGGGGCGCCGGATCAGCCAGAGCGAGGGCGCGTTCGTGGGCGGCCCGTTCACGGTGCTCGTTCCGTTCGCGTTCTGCACCGCGCTGCTCACACAGAGCCGGATGATGCTGGAACTCGCGGCGGTGACGGGGCGGGAGCCCACCGAGGGCGCGCGGGCGGCCGAGCTGCTGGTGATCCAGGGCGTGTACGGGGACGAGCGGCAGGCCGCCGCCGCACTGGAGGCCGCGGCGGCGGCGCGGCCCGATGCTCCTCCCGGCCGTATTGCCGCCCTCTTGCGGGTCGTGAAGCGGATGGCCCACCTGCTCGGTGTGGTGACCACCGAGCAGCGGCCGGTGTCGACCGCCTCCCGCGTCGGGCGGTGGATCCTGCTCGTCGGGGTGCTTCTGATCGGCCTGGTCGCCCCGCTGGTCTGGCTGCCCTTCCTCGGCTACTCGTACCACAGGGCGGGCCAGGAACTCGGGGAGCGGGCCTGGGCCTACTACCGGGGCGAGGCCACCGCCCGGCCGTCGCAGCCGACCCGGCCCGTGCGGGCCGGGCCCGCACAGGTCGCCGCCGCCCTCAGGACGCTGCTCACGCTGCTGCTGCCGATCGGCGCGGTGCTCCTCGTGGCCGCCACCGACGCCACGCTCGCGGGCAGCCAGTACCCGCTGCTCGCGATCGTCCTGGTCACGCTGTCCACCGGGGTCGGCACGATCTGGTACCTGCGCCGTCGGCACCGGCGCCAGGCGGCGGACTGAGCCGCAGCACCGGGCGCCTCGCGGGGCGGTCGGTCACGCGTGGGCCGGTGGCGGGGATCCGGGGGTTACCGGCCCAGGGCGGGTCCGCGTGCCTCGATGCGGTTCACCCGCGTGGCGTTTCCGCCAGGACGGATGCCGCCGGCGTACCGATGATCGGAGGAACACCTGCCGTCCGCCGAGGGACGGACAGCGCCACCGCCCGGCTCCCGGGGCGGGCCGAGTACCGAGGAGGCGATGCGCATGCCCGCGGACCCTCCCGCGCCTGTCGAGCCGGCGGTGCCCGCCGCGGCGCCGCAGGATCCGTTCGCGATCGTCCGCAGCCGCAGCTACGTCGCGTTGCTGGTGATGGCGGCGGTGCTGGGCGCTCCGATCTCGGCCGCCGCGTACGGCTTCCTCGCCCTCGTCTCCGAACTCCAGTCCCTGGTCTTCGACGACCTGCCCAAGGGCCTCGGCTTCCACGGCACACCGGATTGGTGGGCCGTGCCCGTGCTCGCCGTCTCCGGCGTCCTGGTCGCCCTCACCATCCGGTACCTCCCCGGCCGGGGCGGGCACGAGCCGGCCGACGGCCTCAAGACCGGCGGCACCCCGTCGGTGGCCACGGTCCCCGGTGTCGCCCTGGCCGCGATCGCCTCGCTCAGCCTCGGCGTCGTCCTCGGCCCGGAGGCCCCGCTGATCGCCCTCGGGGGCGGTCTGGCCGTCGGCGCGATCCGACTGCTCAAACGCGGTACCCCGCCCAACGCCCTCGCCGTGATCGGCGCCGCGGGCAGCTTCGCGGCGATCAGCGAACTCCTCGGGTCGCCCGTCCTCGGCGCGTTCCTGCTGATGGAGGCCTCCGGCCTGGGCGGGCCGATGCTCGGCGTCGTCCTGGTGCCCGGCCTGCTCGCCGCCGGCATCGGCTCGCTGATCTTCACCGGCCTCGACTCCTGGACCGGCCTGGGCACCTACTCCCTGTCGCTGGCGCAGGTGCCACCCCCCGACCGGCCCACCATCGCCGCGTTCGGCTGGGCGATCGTCGTGGGCCTGGCCGCCCCGGTCCTCGGCGAAGCGATCCGCCGCGCGGCCTTGCGCCTGCGCCCGCACGTCCAGCGGCGCAGACTGCCGCTCACCGCCCTGACGGGCGCGTTCATCGGCGCACTCGCCCTGCTCTACAGCACGATCACCGATAAACCGATCTCCGGAGTGCTCTTCTCGGGCGAG
Organism: Streptomyces sp. SP17BM10; assembly: GCF_036322405.1. Lineage (NCBI taxonomy): Bacteria > Bacillati > Actinomycetota > Actinomycetes > Kitasatosporales > Streptomycetaceae > Streptomyces > Streptomyces sp. SP17BM10. The sequence continues at coordinate 344,347 of NZ_JAQYXB010000623.1, forward strand.
ACCACCCTCGGCCCCCTCCTGGCCGACCATGCCACCTACTCGGTCGGCACCCTGCTGCTCCTCGTCGTGCTCAAGTCGCTCGCCTACAGCGCCTCGCTCAGCGCCTTCCGCGGCGGTCCCGTCTTCCCGGCCCTGTTCGTCGGCGGCGCGGGCGGCCTGGCCATGTCCCACCTGCCCGGCCTGGACGTCACCACGGGCTTCGCCATCGGGCTGGGCGCGCTGAGCGTCGCCATGCTCAGACTCCCGATGACCTGCGTCCTCCTGGCCACCCTGCTGCTCGGCTCCCAGGGGCTGACCGTGATGCCACTGGTCATCGTCGCGGTGGTGGTCGCCTACGTGGGGACCCTGCGCCTCGCACGACGGAGCGCCCCGGCCACCGCCGAACCCGAGCCCACGGGGGCACCCGCCTCGTGACGGGATCGGTCCACGGCCCGCTTCCCGGCCGTCAGCCCGAGGAGCCCGGCCCGGCTGTGCCGTCGTCGGTTCCCGCAACGCCGGGAGGCGGGACGATGTCGGTGAAGGCCGGCCGGTTGCTCCGGTCGAGTCCCACGTTGACGGCACCCAGAATCACGCGAGCGGCGACGCCGACGAACACCAGGTCCCCGAGCATCTGCAGGACGACCAGCGCTCGGGCCGCCTCGTCCGTGGGAACGATGTCGCCGAAGCCGACGGTGGAGAACACCGTCACCGTGAAGTACACGGCGTCCATCCGTGACAGCGGCTGGGTGAACGATACGGACTGGCTCCGTGCCATGAGGTAGTAGGCGGCCGCGAACAGAAGGATGAACAGCGGGACGCTCGTGGCCAGCGCCTCGACGGCTTTGAGCCTCGGGTACGGAGATCGGACGATCGACCGCGTCTGCCACACGACGAGAGCGCCCACCACGAGCAGACCGCCGATGAGGCCGAGCGCCGTCGCGGCCCCGAAAGGGCGGTCCAGCGGCAGCAGGAAGTACGCCGCCACCAGGACGGCCGCAGTCAGCGACGACCGCGTCAGAGCCCACAGCAGGACGACGGGGCGCCTGCGTCCGGTCGTGCCCTCCGACGGCGACGGTCTCCCCGCCCCCGTTCCCATCAGCTACCGGTCCACAGCGACAGCCCGTCGATCCTCATGGAAGCCAGCATGCCGACTCCGGCCCATTTCCCCGGGTCATGGGCCGGTGTGTTCCCGCCCATTCCGCCGGTCGGTCGGCAGGCTGCTCGACGTCCGGCACACGGTCCCCGCGGACACGCGTCACGCGTCCGCCCTGGGCGCCTCCTCCGCGCACACCGCCGACACGAACTCCGCCACCCGCGCCTGCGGCATCCCGCGCGCGATGTCCGCCTCGCTGATCATCCCGACGAGCTTGTGCTCGGGGTGGTTGATCACCGGCAGGCGGCGCACCCGGTACTGCTCCATCACGCGCAGCACCTGCTCGGTGTCCTCGTCCGCCTCCACCGTCATCGGCCGGCCCTCGGCCAGCTCGCCCGCCGTCACCGCGGACGGGTCGCGGCCCTCCGCGATGCACTTGAGCACGATGTCGCGGTCGGTGACGATGCCCAGCAGCTTCTCGTTCTCGCCGCAGATGGGCAGTGCCCCGACGCCCTGGTCCCGCATGATCCGGGCGGCGGTGGCGAGCGTCTCGTGCTCGCGGATGCACTCCGCGCCCGGGTGCATGATGTCGCTGGCTCTGGTCATGGTCCGCCTCCCTGACGTGCCTGCCGTCCCCGTTGTCCATCGTGGTCCGGGCGGCCGACGGTCGCCACCGGGGCGGCCCGCCGGGCTCCCGCAGACTGCTCTCAGGCCGCTTCCCCGTGCTCGGCCTGCTGGTCGGCCGGGTCGGCGCCCTTCAGCGGCGAGTGGTCCAGCACCTCGTCCAGCGAAGGGAGTTCGATCTCCGGCTGGTCCTCGTCGAGCTCGGCCTGCGCGCTGCCGTCCTCCAGGCCGGACTCCTCCGCGGCCTTCGCCCCGGCCGCGCTCGCAGCGGCCGCCAGGAGGTTGCGCTGCTGGACCTCCGTCGCACTCTCCAGGAACCTCAGCAGTTCGACCGGGAACGGCAGCACCAGGGTGGAGTTCTTCTCCGCCGCCACCTCCACCACGGTCTGCAGCAGCCGCAGTTGGAGCGCCGACGGGGTCTTGCTCATCACCCTGGCCGCCTCCGACAACCGCTCCGACGCCTGGTACTCGCCGTCCGCCGTGATGATCCGCGCCCGGCGCTCGCGCTCGGCCTCCGCCTGCCGGGCGATCGAGCGCTTCATCGACTCCGGCAGGGCGACGTCCTTGATCTCCACCCGGTCGATCTGGATGCCCCAGCCCAGCGCCGGACTGTCGATCATCAACTCCAGGCCCTGGTTGATCGGTTCCCGGTTGGCCAGCAGGTCGTCGAGCTCGCTCTTGCCGATGATCGACCGCAGCGAGGTCTGCGCGACCTGGGAGATCGCGAAGTTGTAGTCCTGCACGTTGACGGTCGCCTTGACCGGGTCCTCGACGCGGAAGTAGACCACCGCGTCCACCCGCACGGTCACGTTGTCGCGGGTGATGCCCTCCTGCGCCGGGATCGGCATCGTCACGATCTGGACGTTGACCTTGCGCAGCTTGTCCGCGATCGGCATCAGCGCGACCAGTCCCGGCCGGCGCACCTCCTCGCGCACCTTGCCGAAGCGGAACACCACGCCCTTCTGGAACTGCTGGACCACCCTGATGCTCAGGGCCGCCCAGACCGCCCCCAGCCCCACCAGACCCCCGATCGCCCCCAGCACCGCATCGACGATCATCGCGGCCTCCTCGCGCACCAGTCAGCCCCGGCCGTCGCCGACCCGAACCGACCGCGGCCGCCGGAGCAGATGATTCAACGCTACGCCTGCCCGGCCACCGCCGGACCGAAAGTCCGGGGCCGCCTAGGATCGTCGCCATGCCGCTGTCCCCCGCCGACGACCCCGGCCACCCGCGCCACCCCGCCGAGGCCGCCGCCCGCGCCACCGCAATGGCCGCCCTGGACCGCGTCGTCACCGGCTGCCGCGCCTGCCCGCGCCTGGTCGAGTGGCGCGAACAGAGCGCCCGCACCAAGCGCCGCGCCTACCTGGACTGGGACTACTGGGCCCGCCCCATCCCCGGCTTCGGCCCGCCCGACGCCCCGCTGGTCCTCCTCGGCCTGGCCCCCGCCGCCCACGGCGCCAACCGCACCGGCCGCATCTTCACCGGCGACCCCTCCGGCGACCTCCTGTACGCGGCCCTGTACGAGCTCGGGCTCGCCAACCGCCCGGAGTCCGTCCGCCACGGCGACGGCCTGGAGCTGTACGGCGTCCGCGTCACCGACCCGGTGCGCTGCGCCCCGCCCGACAACAAGCCGACCACCGCCGAGCGCGACACCTGCCGCCCCTGGATCACCCGCGAACTGGAGCTCCTGCGCCCCACCGTGCGGACGGTCGTCGCCCTCGGCGGCTTCGCCTGGCAGGCCCTGCTCCCGGCCGTGGCCGCCGCCGGCTGGGAGGTCCCGCGGCCACGCCCCGCGTTCGGCCACGCCGCCCACGTCGTCCTGCCCGCCACCGACGGCGGCCCGCCGCTCCACCTCTACGGCTGCTACCACGTGAGCCCCCGCAACACGAACACCGGCCGCCTCACGACCGGGATGCTCCACGACCTGCTCCGCACCGCCGCCCGCACCGCCGGTCTGAACCCGAACGGGCCGCCGACGGGGCTGTGACGGCGGGCGTGTGACCGCGGGCCCCGCGTGCGGACGGGCCCTAGCCGAAGCGCGCCAGCTCGCGCCGCGACGCCCGCGCCCACACCGCCGGCAGGCGGTCGCGGGCCGCCTCGGCCGCCGCCAGCTGTCCGCCGTACAGCACCCCCAACGCGAACAGCTCGCCGCCCGCCGCCGCCCGGCCGGCCAGGGCGGCGGCGGCCACGGCCGCGTCCTGGTGTTCGCCCAGCACCTCCTGCACGGCCTTCAGCCGCTCCACGTACCGGTCCGCCGCCCGGCCCACCACCGGGGCGGCGGTCTCGCCCGCGTAGCGGGCGCGCTTGGCGGCCTTGCGGGCCTCGTGCAGGGCGCTGTCGCGCTCCTCGGGGCCCGCTGCCAGGGCGGCCCGCACCCGGCGGCCGGTGCGCCGCTGCTCCCTGGCCGCGATGCGTGACAACTCGGGCACGGCCGGGCGGCGGGCCCGGCGGCGCAGCGGCGGGGCGGCCAGGAGGTCGGCCAGTCCGGCGGCGAGGGCGCGGCGGCGGGGGCTGTCGAGAGCGGCCACCACCTCGGGCCGGACCCGGCGGTACTCGGCCCCGGCCCACCGTTCCAGCTCCGCGGCCACCCGTTGCGGGCCGCACTCGGCGGGCAGCTCCCGGGCGCGGGCCGCGAGCCGTTCGGCCAGGACCTCGCGGTCGCGCGCGCGGCCGAGGGCGGCGGCCAGCCACCTCAGCTCGGCCACCAGTTCGTCCGTGGCGCCGGTCGCGAAGAGGCGCCGGTACGTCCGCAGCGCGCTGCGCAGACGCCGACAGGCGACCCGCATCCGGTGGACCGCGTCCGGCTCGTCCGCGCGGACGGCGTCGTCGAGGCCGGCGAGCACAGCGGCCTGGCTCTCGATGCGGGCGAGCAGGACCTGTCCGACCGTGGCCTCGGGCCGGGCCATGGGCCTTCACCCCCTCGTCGGAGCCGCCGCCCGTCCAGGGAGGCGAAACGCCTTCCAGGCTAGTCCGCCGGCCCCGGTTGTCCACTGGGCGTCCACGGTCCGTACACCGTGGGCGACCGCGCGGCGCACCCCCGGGACGGGCCGCCACCGCCTCTCCGGAGGCACCGTCTCCGCCCGGGCCTCGTGCCGGGTGTAAGGGCCGTGACATACTCCCGGACGTGATGACGTCCACCAGTGCGACCAGGGCCCTGCGGGCCGCGGTGTTCACCGCGCTCGCCGTGCCGCTGTCCGCGCTGGGCCAGGTCGTCATCACGGGTCGCCCGCTGCCGCTCACACTGGTGGCCGCCGCGACCGCCGTCGTCTTCCTGGTGTCGGCCGCGCTGGCCGGCGGGGAGCGGCGGCTGCTGCACATCTCCGGCGTGATGGTGCCGGTGGAACTGCTGCTCAACACGACGTTCAACCTCGGCCAGACCGGCTGCGGCCCGATCCTGAGCGAGCACATGCCCGCGCACGGCATGAACCTGCTGGTGTGCGGGGGCGGTTCGGTGGACGGCTCGTTGCTGTCCGGGCCGCTCGGGCACGACGGGCCGTTCGCGCCCGCCGCGACCCAACTGCTGGTCCTGCTGGTCCACGTGGTGATCGCGCTGGCCGCCGCCGCCTGGCTGCGGCTGGGTGACGCCGCCCTGACCGGGCTGGCCCGCGCGCTGCGCGCCCTGCGCCAGTCAGTGGCCGCGCCGCTGCGGGCGCTGCTCCTGTTGCTGGTCCCGGCCCCAGAGCGCCCGGTGCTGCGGGTGCCGCTGCCGGTGTCCGACCACGAACGTCCCCGCCGCGAGGACGTCGTCCTCAGCCCCGCGCCCCGGCGCGGCCCGCCGGCCTTCGCGCCGGCCTGCTGACCCCGTTCCCCCGGCCGCAGGCCCGGCGCACGACTCCCGCGTTCACGTAAACCCGCCCCTCGGCACGCCCTCACGAGGCACGCCCTCACGAGGCACGCCTCCACGAGGCCCGAGCGAGGCATCCCGCGCGCACCCGCGCGCCGCGTACAGGAGTTGACTCCCATGGCCCAGGCCAACAGCAAGCAGTCCCAGCGCATCAGCGCCCGCGAGCGGATCCAGGAGGCGCAGCGCCGCGAGCAGGCGGCCGCCAAGCGCCGTCAGCGCATCGTCATCGCCGTCGCGTCCGTCGTCGTGCTCGCCATCGCGGGCGGCGGCGCGCTCGCGGTCAGCTCCGCCAAGAAGGACAAGGAGACGTCCGCCGGGGCCGGCGCGCCGACCGCGTTGGTCGTGCCCGCGAACGCCTCCGGTCAGGACGGCACCGTGATCACCTACGGCAAGGCCGACGCCCCGCACACGATGGAGATCTACGAGGACTTCCGCTGCCCGGTGTGCAAGCACTTCGAGGCGGCCAACGGCGAGACGGTCAAGCAGCTCACCGCGGACGGCCAGATCAAGGTCGAGTTCCACCTGGCCGCGTTCCTGGACAAGGCCCTCGGCGGCAAGGGCTCGCGCACCGCGCTGGCCGCCGCCGGCGCCGCCCTCAACGAGGGCGTGGACAAGTTCAAGGCGTTCCACGACGTGCTCTACAAGAACCAGCCCGACGAGCGCACCGACACCTTCGGCGACACCGACAAGATCCTGGAGCTGGCCGACCAGGTGCCGGGCCTGAAGACGGACGCCTTCGTGAAGGCCGTCAACGAGAAGACCTACGCGCCGTGGGCGGCGAAGGTCGCGGACGCGTTCAACGACAGCGGGGTGCAGGGCACGCCGACGGTGAAGGTCGACGGCAAGCCGATCACGCTGTTCTCGGGCCAGAACCCGGCCACTGCGGACCAGTTCACCGCGCAGGTCAAGCAGGCCGCGGGCCTGTAGCGAGCTCCACCGGCCCGGCCGAATCCCGGCCGGGCCGGTCCCCTCCCAGCCACCGGAGTGTGCTGCCATGACCGCCTCTGCCTCCGTGCACGTGCCCCGCCCCGCCGCCGGCCCCGCCCCCGGTGCCGCCACGATCGGCTCGGGCCGGGCGCTCGCGCTGCTCCTGTTCGTCGGCGGGCTGATCGGGCTGGCGGCCTCCGCCGTCCTGACCTTCGACAAGCTCCGCATCCTGGAGAACCCGTCGTACGTCCCGACCTGCAACATCAACCCGGTGATCAGCTGCGGCTCGGTGATGCGCACCGAGCAGGCGGGGGTGTTCGGCTTCCCGAACCCGCTGATCGGGCTGGCCGCCTTCGGTGCGCTGGCGGCGATCGGCGCGGGGCTGCTGGCCGGCGCCGGGTACCGCCGCTGGTTCTGGCTGGGCCTCCAGGGCGGGACGTTCCTGGGCGTGGTCTTCGTGCACTGGCTGATCGACCAGGCGCTGTACGAGATCGGCGCGCTGTGCCCGTACTGCATGGTGGTCTGGGCGACGGTCGTGACGCTGTTCTGGTACACGATGCTGCACAACCTGCGCACGGGCGTGATCCCCGTCGGGCCACGGCTGCGCACGGTCGTGCGGGAGGCGGCGCGCTACCACTGGGCGCTGCCGGTGCTGTGGGCGGCGGTGATCGCGCTGCTGATCCTCAACCGGTTCTGGTACTACTGGAGCACGCTCGTCTGACCGTCGGCCAAGACGAGTCCGGCCACGGCGAGTCCGGCCACGGGGAGTCCGGCCACGGGGAGTCCGGCCAAGAACAGTCCGGCCAGGGCGAGTTCAGCCGAGGTAGCCCGTCGAGTGCAGCAGCCCGGTGAGCCCGCTGCGCCTGGCGTCCAGGGCTCGGGTGAGCCGCCGGGCCGCGTTCGGGTGGAGCAGCGCGGCCGCCCGGGCCTGGGGGAAGAAGCCGTACTCGGCGATCTCCTCGGCCTGGCAGCGGATTTCGGCCGCAGCGTCGAGGATCCCGCCGTCGAACATGAACTGGACGGCGGGATGGGCGTGTTCGCGCTGCTTGGGGATCGGGTCGCGCCACTCGACGACGACCAGTTGCAGTTCGTGGTCGAGCACGAGCCCCGTCTCCTCGCGCAGTTCGCGGGCGGCGCACTCGGCCGGGCCCTCGCCGGGGTCCATGCAGCCGCCGGGGAAGAGCCAGTGGGCACGGTAGATCGGCTTCAGGAGGAGGACGTTGCCCATGCCGTCGGTGAGCAGGACGCTGCAGCCGACGTAGGCGCGCACCATGCGCGCGAGCCATTCCCCCTCCGAGAGCTGCCAGGTCTCCGTCATCGCGACTCCTCCGCCACACCCGTCCCTGGTGGCCCACTCTGCCGCAGGTTCCGTTCCGGGAGCGGTGGTTCGTGCGAGATCCACCCGATCGGGTGGCGCGGGGGCCTCAGCCGAAGACGGACCGTCGGAAGGCGTTGCGAAGGTCGGTGAGCGGCTGGACCCCGCGGTCGTAGTGGACCTTGTTGGTGAGCAGCACCGCCCAGCGCCCGAGCCGGCGGGAGATCCAGATGCCGGTGCCGGTGAACCCGTAGTGGACGAAGGTGCCGTCGGCCGGGTCGGTGCCGGGGGCGCAGAGCCAGGAGAGGCCGCGGACGGGGGCGAGTCCACCGGTCTGTTCGCGCAGGGACTCGGCGATCCACGGTTCGCCCCAGGAGAGTCCCGGTGGCGGGTCGAGCAGGGCGGTGAGGAAGAGACCGAGGTCGCGGGCGGTGGAGAAGGCGCCCGCGTTGCCGGAAACGCCGCCGAGGAGGCGCGCGGAGGGGTCGTGGACGACGCCGCGCAGGTGGGCTCCGAGGGCCTCGTCGTACTCGGTGGGCGCGGTGTGGGCGGTGTCGCCGGGGCCCAGCGGCCCGTAGTGGGTGTCGGCCATGCCCAGCGGCCGCCAGGTCCAGCGGGCGGCGAGCTCGTCGAGCCGGGCGGCGCCGAGGTGTTCGACGAGGTGACCGAGGAGCACCGCGGCACGGTCGGTGTACTCGACGGCGGTGCCCGGCGCGCGGTGCAGCGGGGCGGCGATGACGCCGGACCGGATCGCGACGAGGTCCCGCCCGTAGAGCTGCTCGAAGTTCGTCCGCGGCAGCAAGCCTGCGGTGTGAGAAAGGAGTTGACGTGCCGTCACCTCACCGGCCGGCTGCCCGGCGGCGTCCGGCCAGTAGTGCCCCAGGGGTTCGTCGAGCGGGAGCCGGCCGGCCTGCCACAGCACCCCGGCGCACGGCCAGAGTGCGACGATCTTGGTGAGGCTGGCGAGGTCGTACCGGGTGTCAGGACCGGGCGAGAGCCGCGCGTACGGCCCCCGCCCGAGCGGGCCGTGGGCGCCGCGGCCGACCGTCCCGCCGGCGTCGCCGACGGCCCAGACCGCCCCCACCCCGACCCCGCGCGCGCCGGCGCGGACCAGCCGGTCCAGTTCCCCGCCCGGCGCGGCCAGCGCGCGGAGCCGGTCGGGCGCCGGTGCTTGGTGACTCATCCGTCCCCCTGAACGTGCCCCGGACAGGTCTCGCCCGGAGCCTACCCGGCGGACGGTCCGTCAGCCGGACGCGGAGGTGAACTCCTTGCCGAGGCAGATGCTCTGCGGGTGCTCGCGGTAGATCCCGAACTTCTCTATCGCCTCGTACCCCTCGGAGTGGTACAGCGCGACGGCCTCGGGCTGCTCGGTGCCGGTCTCCAGGACGAAGCGGCTGCGGCCCGCCTCGGCGGCGGTCTGCTCCAGGCGGCGCAGCACGCCCCTGGCGAGGCCGCGTCCGCGCGCGCCCGGCACGACGAACATCCGCTTCAGCTCGGCGTCGCCGTCGCGCAGCCCGTGCGGGCCGGCCTGCTTGGCCCGCCACCCGCCGCAGGCGACCGGCCGACCGTCCAGGTACGCGATCAGGAACAGTCCGGCCGGCGCCTCGAAGTCGTCCGGGTGCAGCACGGTCTCGTCCGGGTCGCCGTAACGGCGGACGTACTCCTGCTGCACCTCGGCCGACAGGGCCTGGGCGTCGGGGTGGCCGTAGCCGGTGACGCGGTACTCGACGGTGCCGGTGTCCTTGGTCGCGCTGCTTTCCATGGTTGAAAAGCCTACGACCTCGGGGCGGGTCCTTCGGTCCAGGCGTCGCGGCACCCGGCCTGACCCGAAAGGCGCGCCCCTGGTCAGCGGCCCTCGAACCGGGCGAGGAGCTCGGTCCTGCCGAACATGGCGGCGGCGTCGACGGCGGACGGGAAGCCGGCCTTCGGGTCGGCGCCGGCGGCCAGCAGGGCGTCGACGACGTCCACCGCACCCTTGAAGACGGCTCCGGCGAGCGGGGTCTGGCCCTTGTCGTTGGCGCGGTCGGGGTCGGCGCCGCGCTCGACCAGGGCGGCGACCGTGCCGGCGTGGGCGTGGTAGGCGGCGAGCATGAGCAGCGTGTCGCCGCTGCCGTTGGTGAGGTTCGCGGAGACGCCCGCGTCGACGGCGGCGGTCAGGACGGCGGTGTCCCCGGCCCGGGCGGCGTCGAAGAGCTTGCCGGCGAGCGCGATCACCTCGGCGTCGGGAGCGTCGGCGGGCTGCGGGCTGGCGGCGTCGGTCATGGCGGGCGGCCTCTCATGGTCGGTTCGGTCGGTTCGCGGTCCGGTTCGTGCTCAGTGGCGGTGCCGGCTGCGCGTACCCGCACCGTAGTCGCCGGGCGGACGACCGGGCCAGCACGCGTCCGGATGGCGGATGCGGGCCCGGCCGGACACGACACGCCGACGGATCGGTCGCGCGGCCGTTCGAGCGAACTTCCGGCACCCCCCGGAAACCTCCCGCCCACCCGCCGGGAATGCCTCGCCGCACCGCAACAGAGCGCCGCACGGCCCCGACCGGGGCCGGTTCGCATACCTCCGTCCGGGCCCCACGGCGGTATTGAACGGTGAAACCACCCATTTGCACCGTTCCATCATCTATTACTTTTTGTCACGATTAGGGCACTTTCCGTGACACCGTCCCTGTCCCCCTCCCCGAGGAGCAGAACGTGATCCTCTCGATTTCCGGCATCGTCCTGTTCGGCACCATCGCCTTCCTGTTCTTCCGCCGGGACGGACTAAAGGTCTCCCACGCGATCGTCTGCGCGCTCTTCGGCTTCTACGTCGCCGGCTCCTCGATCGCGCCGAGCATCACCGCGGGCGGCGCGAGCCTCGCCAGCCTGCTCGGCGGCCTCAGGTTCTAGCGCCGCCACTCCCCCGTACGGGCCCGGGCGCGGATCCCACCGCCCCGGGCCCCGTCGTACCGCGAGCCACGAGCCACCGTCCGCTTCACCCCCCACCCGTCCCGACCGCCCGGGGAGTCAAGGAATGTCGCTCCACCGCCACCTCGGCAAGGGCCGTGAGATCGCCCGGACCGCCGGGGACCACGCCTCCGACATGTTCGCCCCGCTCACCGTCATCGGCCGCGGCCTGCGCCACCACGCCGGCTGGGCCAAGGGCCGCTGGCAGGCCACCCCCAAGGAGCGCCGCGGCCCGACGCTGTTCCTGTCCGCCGCGATGCTCGTCGGCATCTACCTGCTGCCGCACGGCCTGCTGTTCGCCCTGATCGCGCTGATGGCCAGCGCCGCGTGGGCCGGACGGGCCCCCAAGGCGCCGCCGGCCCCGCCCGCGCCCGACGTCGCCGACGTCAAGCTCTCGGCGCTCTACTCCGCGCTGACGCCGTACCTCTGCGGCCCCGAGGACGCCAACCCGCTGTACCACTTCGCGGGTGACTACAAGAGCGCCTTCGGCTCCTGGGAGTTCGACGCCGAGGGCCGGCTCTCCCGCCTGGAGCTCACCTATCCGGCGTACTTCACCGACACCGAGCCGGCCGCCCGGGCGCGGATCGAGCAGGTCGTCCAGGGCAAGGCCGGGCGGGCCCGCGAGTACCGCTTCGACTGGGACGAGGAGTCCAACAAGCTGCTGATCTCCGCGATGAGCCCGCTGCCCACCGACATCGTCGCGCAGCGCTTCGTCGCCGCCCCCGGCGAGATCGTGCTCGGATTCACCGACGGGGACGGCACCGCCCGCACCATCCCGGTCGGCCAGGGCGGCGCCGTGACCCAGCAGCCGCCGGTGATCTGGCGCTCCGGGCCGCGCTCGGGCGAACCCCACCTGCTCGCGCTCGGCGTCGCCGGGTACGGCACCTCCAGCCTGGTCCGCTCGATCGCGCTCCAGGCCCTCCCGTACGCCGACCTCGTGGTGATCGACGGCGCCGGCACCGGCGAGCACGCGTGCCTGGTCAACCGGCCCGGCGTGCACACCGTCGAGACCAGCCTGCACGGCGCGCTCGCCGCCCTGGAGTGGGCCGCCCAGGAGACCGACCGGCGGCTCGCCGCCCTCAACGCCGCCCGGCACGCCGGCAGCGCCCCGCCGGAGGACGTCACCCGGCCGCTGTGGCTGCTGCTCGACCACCCCACCGAGCTCAGCGAGCTCGCCCACGCCGAGGGTCGCACCGACCCGCAGGACCTGCTGGAGCTCCCGCTGCGGCACGGCCGCGCCGCCCGCGTCACCGTCGTGATCGCCGACGACGTCGAGGCCAGGGACCGGCTCACCGCCACCGTCCGGACCACCACCAGGGCCCGCGTCCTGCTCGGCCCGGCCGGCCCCGAGGAGGGCCACGCCGCGCTCGGCGCCCCGCTCGACATCGTGCCCGCCGCGCACGCCCCGATCGGCCGCGGCTACGCCCGCATCGGCAACGGCACCCCGGTGCGGCTCCAGGTGCCCGCCACCGTCGACCCGCTGGACGACGAGGCCCCGGCCGCCCTGCGGGACGCGGTGATCGCCCTGCTGCCGCATCGCGACACCCGCACCGAGGCCGCCGCCGCGCCGCCGCGCCCCGAGCAGCCGCCGCTGCTCCGCCCCGCGGATCCGGCGCCCGGCACCCGGCCGGTCGACCTCGGCAAGGGCGAACCGATGATCCGTTCCCGTCCGATCTCCTGACCGCAAGGAACCGGGGGCGCCGACGGCCGCCGAATCCCGTCCCGGTACGCTCGTGACAGAAAGGCCGCACGATCACCAGATGTGAAATAGGTGACACCTGGGGTGATACCACTGGCTAGATGTGACAAATCGGGCGCCGGTGGGTACAAACAGGGGCGGCACGACAGACGACGCATGTCCCGGGACGGGAATCTTCGTCGGAAGCCGAGCGTTGACCGAACGACGAAGAACAGCGACCACTAGTCCTGTGGGCCATAAGCCCGGGAGGCACGATTCATGAGCGAGCGAGCTCTCCGCGGCACGCGACTCGGGGCCACTAGCTACGAGACCGACCGTGGTATCGATCTGGCTCCCCGCCAGACCGTCGAGTACGCATGTCAGAACGGACACCGATTCGAGGTTCCTTTCTCGGTCGAGGCGGAGATCCCCCAGACCTGGGAATGCCGCTTCTGTGGCCAGGAGGCAACGCTTCTCGACGGCGACGAGCCGGAGGAGAAGAAGACCAAGCCGACGCGCACCCATTGGGACATGCTGATGGAGCGCCGGACGCGCGAGGAGCTGGAGGAGGTGCTGGCCGAGCGGCTGGCGGTGCTCCGCTCTGGTGGGATGAACCTCGCGGTGCACCCGCGGGACACCCGCAAGAGCGCCTGACCCTCTCTCCCGCCGCGGCGGGAGGACGCGAAAAGGGACCCTGGGATCCAGGGTCCCTTTCGCGTGCCCGGGTGCGTGGGTGCGCGAGTGTCCCCGGTCGGCGTGTCCGGGTCCGTGCACCCGGGTCGGCGAGAACGGCCGCAGGCCGGGCCCGCGTACGGGCCCGGCCTGCGCGGTGTCGGGGTGACGGTCAGCCGGCGATCGGCGGGCGGTAGGTGGTGTCCGGGCCCTGCGGGCCGTGCGGACCGGCCTCCGGCTCCACCACCTCGCCCTGGATGACCTTGCCGTCCGGGCGGTGGATGCGCATCTGCTCCTGCAGCCGCATCGCGTCCGCGAACGCGTCGGCGCCCACGGCGGAGGTGCTGTGCAACGCCTTGTCCGCCAGGCGCCGGCCGGCCGCGCGCCACAGGGCGCGCGTCGGCGGGAACAGCAGCGTCAGCGCGACGAGGTCCGACAGGAAGCCGGGGAGGATCAGCAGCAGGCCGGCCAGGACGGTCATGCTGGTGCCGGTCTGGGGCTGCTGCGACTTCGGGTCCTTGCTCTGCTCGATCGCCGCGGACAGCGCCTTCAGCCCGGCCCGCTTGATCAGCGAGCCGCCGATCACGGCGCCGGCGATCAGCAGCAGGAGGACGGTGAGGCCGCCCAGCCACGAGCCGACCTGGACCAGCAGCCAGATCTCCAGCACCAGCCAGGCGGTGATCAGCAGCGGCAGCACCCGGCGGAGCCTTCCGCGCGGGCGGGTGGGGGTAGCTTGCTGGGTCACGGTACGGATCCACTCCATGCGGTGCTCTGCGCGCCGCACGGGAGGTCCGGGCCGGCTACGGCACCACCTGGTCCAACGATTCCGTCGCGGCCGGTGTTCCGGCGGAGCGGCGCCGGCGCACCCCGACCAGCAGGCCCGCGCCGCAGGCCAGCAGGCCGCCGACGGCGAGCACCCACTCCGGCGCCGGGCCGATCCGGTCGGCGACCGTGGTGCCGTCCCGCAGCGGGACGGTGGCCGACAGCTCGGCCGGCGTCAGCTCCCGGGTGCGCTGTTCCACCGTGCCGTCCGGCGCGATCACCGCGCTGATGCCGCTGGTGGCGGCGATCAGCACGGCCCGGCCGTGCTCGACCGCGCGCAGCCGGGACATCGCGAGCTGCTGCTCGGGCTGGCCGGTCTCGGCGTAGGTGGCGTTGTTGGTCTGCACGACCAGGACGCGGGCGCCGCTGTCGACGGTGTCGCGGACGATCTCGTCGTAGGCGACCTCGAAGCAGATCACGTCGCCGATCCGGGCCGGGCCCAGCTGCATGACGCCGTTGTGGTCGCCGGGCCAGAAGTCGCGGGCGACCCGCTGCAGGCGGGTGATCACCTTCATCAGCTGGGCGCGGAAGGGCACGTACTCGCCGAACGGGACGGGGTGCTGCTTGGTGTAGGAGGCGCCGGGGCCGGTCTTCGGGTCCCAGACGATGCCCTCGTTCTGGACGTGCTGCTCGTCCGGGCCGTCCACCAGGGTGCCGACCAGGGTGGGCACGCCGACGGCCTTCACGGCCCCGTCGATGCGCTCGTAGGCGAGCGGGTCGGTGAAGGGGTCGAGGTCGGAGGAGTTCTCCGGCCAGATCACGACGTCGGGGCGCTGGACCTTGCCGGCCTTGATGTCGGCGGCCAGCCGCTCGGTCGCCGAGGCGTGGTTGTTGAGGACCATCATCGGGCGGCCGAGGAAGTCCATGCCGGGGTTGGGCACGTTGCCCTGGACGATCGCGACCTTCACGGTGTCGTCGGCCTTGGTCGGCACCAGGACGAGGTAGCCGGCCAGCAGCGCGGCCACGGCGCCGAGTCCGGCCAGGGCGGCCGCGCGCGGGGCGCGGCGCGGGCCGCGCAGGCGCAGCGCCGCCCAGGCCAGCAGGGCGCCGCAGAGGGCGACCGCGAAGGTCACCAGCGGGGCGCCGGCGATCGCGGCCAGCGGGGTGTACGGGGTGGCCGTGTTGGCGAAGGCCAGTCGGCCCCAGGGGAAGCCGCCGAGCGGCAGCCGGTCGCGTGCCCACTCCTGGGTGACCCACAGGCAGGCGGCCCACAGCGGCCAGGCGGGCAGCCGGGAGGTGAGGGCGAGGCCGGCGCCGAGCAACAGCATGAACAGCGCCTCGACGACCGACAGGCCGACCGTCGCGTCCCAGCCGACCACGCGCAGCCAGCTGAGCAGCATCAGGAAGAACGGGAAGCCGAACGCGAAGCCGGTCCAGGCCGCCTGGCGGACCGTGCGGCCCCGGGTGAGCAGCGAGAGCGCCGCGACGCCCAGCAGCGAGAGCGGCCACAGGTCGTACGGCGGGAAGGCGAGCGCCAGCAGCAGGCCGGCCAGGGCGGCGAGGCCGGTCCGGGGCAGACCGGCGCGGACCTTGGCGAGGGCCCTGGCGAACCGGCCGGGCCGTGCTTCGGGGGCCGGCGGCTCGGGTGCGGCAGCGGACCGCTCCTGGGTGACGGACATGGTCACCGGCGCACCATCTCTCTGGCTTGTCGTTCGGACGCTGTCCGAAGAAGGTACCCCGGAACGGACGGTGACCGGGAGGCGAGGTGGAGCTGTGCGGCGGGTGTCCGGAACGGGCGGCTCCGCGCGGGTGCGGAGGGTGGCCGCGCGGGGCGCCGGGGTGCTGCTCGCCCGGGGCGGGCCGGGCGAGCAGCGAGGGGGAGTTACTCGGCGGCCCGGTGGACCGTGCGGCCCCGCACGACGGTGCGCAGGCAGGTCGGCAGGGGGTGGCCGGGGGTGAGGTCCGGCAGGCCGGGGGTGCCGGAGCGCGGGTCGGTGGACCAGCCGGCGACGCGGGAGTCCGGGGCCTGGACGACCAGGTCGCCGGCGGCCCAGATCGCGTAGCTGGCGACGGCGCCCGGGACGAGGACGCCGTCCTGGTCGCGGCCGATCGCGCGCCAGCCGCCGCGGGTGTGGGCGGTGAAGGCGGCGCGGACGGAGATGCGGTGCTCCAGCGTCCGGTGGAACGCCGCGGCACGGACGGTCCCCCACGGGTCGAGCGGGGTCACCGGGGCGTCGGAGCCGAACGCGAGCGGGACGCCGGCGCGCAGCAGGGCGGCGAACGGGTTGAGGGCGGCGGCCCGTTCGGCGCCGAGGCGCTGGACGTACATGCCCTCCGGGCCGCCCCACGCGGCGTCGAAGGCGGGCTGGACGGAGGCGGTGAGGCCGAGTTCGGCGAAGGCCGCGACGGACTTGTCGTCCAGGGCCTCGGCGTGCTCGACGCGGTGGCGCAGGGCCTTGACGCGCTCGGCGCCGACCCGCTCGCCGGCTGCCCGGACGCCGTCGAGCACCGCGGCCACGGCGGCGTCGCCGATGGCGTGGAAGCCGGCCTGGAGCCCGGCCTCGGTGCACGCGGCGACGTGGTCGGCGACCTGGTCGGCGGTCAGGTAGGCGGTGCCGGTGTGGTCGGCGTCGGCGTAGGCGGCGTGCAGGCAGGCGGTGTGCGAGCCGAGTGCGCCGTCGACGAAGAGATCGCCGCCGGCGCCGACCGCGCCGAGCCGACGGGCCGTCTCGATGCCACCCAACTCTCCCCAGTAACCGAAGACTTCGGGGCCCTCGCCCTCGGCGGCCAGGGCCAGCAGGGCGGCCAGGTCGGCCTCGGAGGAGATCTCCGGGCCGGCGCACTCGTGCAGGGCGCCGATGCCGAGTTCGGCGGCGCGGGCGAGGGTCGCGCGCTGGGCGCGGCGGCGCTGCTCGGGGGTCAGGTGGGCGAGCGCGGTCCGCCGGACGGCGTGGTGGGCGTCCTTGGTCAGCGGGCCCTGTGCGCAGTGGCCCGGCCGGTCGGCGAGGCCCTCGGTGAGGGTGCGCAGCGCGGTGGTGGCGAGGGCGGAGTGGACGTCGGTGCGGGAGAGGTAGACGGCGGCGCCCCGTGCGGCGGCGTCGAGTTCGGCGAGCGTGGGCGGGCGGCCCTCGGGCCAGCGGGTCTCGTCCCAGCCGTGGCCGATGAGCACGCCGCCGGCCGTCCCCTGGGCGTCGACGAAGGCGGTGAGGGACGCCAGCGCGGCGGCGAGGGACGGGCTGCCGGTGAGGTCGAGTCCGGTGAGCGCCAGTCCGGTCGAGGTGGCGTGCACGTGGGCGTCGACGAACGCCGGGGTGACCAGGGCGCCGTCGAGCTCGACGATCTCGTCGGCCACTCCCGCGTACGCCTCGGCGGCGCCGTCACTGCCGACCCAGGCGACGTGTTCGCCCTCCACGAGCATCGCGGTGGCGAAGGGGTCGGCGGGGCTGTAGACGGCGCCGCCGCGCAGCAGGACGGTCCGGGAGGTGCGTTCGGTCATGCGCCCAAGTCTGCACCCCACGGACCCGTGCTCAGATCTTCGGGGGTCGCGCCTCGTAGGGGGTGGACAGCACGACGGTGGTGCGGGTCGAGACGCCGGCGGCACTGCGGATGCGGGCGAGCAGGTCCTCCAGGTCGCCGGGGGCGCCGACGCGGACCTTGAGGATGTAGTTCTCGTCTCCGGCGACGCTGTGGCAGGCCTCGATCTCGGGCAGGCCGGCCAGGCGTTCGGGGGTGTCGTCGGGTGCGCTGGGGTCGAAGGGCTTGACCGAGATGAACGCGGTCAGCGCCAGGTCGACGGCGTCGGGGTCGATGATCGCGGTGTAGCCGCGGATCACCCCGCGCTGTTCGAGGCGGCGCACGCGCTGGTGCACCGCCGAGGTGGACAGGCCGGTGGCCTTGCCCAGGTCCGTGTAGCTCATCCGGCCGTCCTCTAGGAGCAGCTGGACGATGCGTTGGTCGAGATCCTCCACAGTGCGCAAACCTACCCGCTCGGGGGCGCGCGGGGCGCCCGGATGGGCGCACGCGGTGTCACCGGGGGCGGGGTGGGGTGCCAGGCGGGCACATGCCGGGCGAATGTGGCCAAGGACACACCCGGTGCATCACGGTGCGCCGGACCGCAGGATTATGTATCCGCGCGGGAGGGAAGTGCTGGTTGTGGCCCCGGGCGACCACGCCGGGCCCGATCCGAGGGGGATCCTCATGCCTGCTACCGACCAGCGTGCCCCGGGCTCCGACGAGACCGACGAAACGGCCGACCGCGACGACATCGCGGTCGGGAACCTCCCCACGCCGAGCACCGACCCGGGCGACGGCGAGTCCTGGGAGATCTTCCGGGTCCACTGCCCCGAGTGCCGGCGCCCGATCGCCCTCGTCGCGGACGAGGAGCGGCTGCCGCTGCACGCCCTGCTGCCGACCGCGTGGAACCCCTTCGCCCCCGCGATCTGCCCGGGCTCGGGCGCCCCGACCGACGACCTCGCCGAGGTGGAGGCCTCGGACGACGACGGGCCGGCCGGCTTCGAGGCCCTGTTCAAGCTGCCCAGCGGCCTGGACTGGCGCACCCAGCCCTTCTCGCACGCGGTGGCGCACCGCCCGGTGCGCGTCGCCGCCGTCACGCCGGCCGTCCCCGAGCAGCGGCGCCGGCTGATCCGCCGCTGACGCAGGCGAGTTGACGGGGCGTCGAACTCGGCCCGACGGGAAGGCGAAACCTCCGGCCGTCGCTCCGCACCCTGGAGCGACGGCCGGAGGCCGTACCGGGACCCGGGGGCCGGGTCAGCCCCGGGTGAGGTGGCGGCCGATCACGAGCCGCTGGATCTGGTTGGTGCCCTCGACGATCTGCAGCACCTTCGCCTCGCGCATGTACCGCTCGGCCGGGAAGTCCTGCGTGTAGCCGTAGCCGCCGAGCACCTGGACGGCGTCCGTCGTCACCCGCATCACGGTGTCGGTGCAGAACAGCTTGGCCATCGCCGCCTCCTTGGAGAACGGACGGCCCGCGTCGCGCAGCCGCGCGGCGGACAGGTACAGCGCCCGGCCGGCCTCGATCTGGGTGGCCATGTCGGCGAGCATGAACGACAGGCCCTGGAACTCGGCGATCGGACGGCCGAACTGGCGGCGGGTGCCGGCGTACTCCACCGCGAGGTCGAGCGCGGCCTGGGCGACGCCGATCGCGCACGCGGCGATGCCGAGGCGGCCGGAGTCGAGGGCGGCGAGGGCGATCTGGAAGCCCTGTCCCTCCTCGCCGACCAGCCGCTCGCGCGGGACGCGGGCGCCGTCGAAGTGCACCTGCGCCGTCGGCGATGAGCGCATGCCCATCTTGTGCTCCGGCGCGGCGAACGACAGGCCGGGCTGGTCGCCGGGGACGAGCAGGCAGCTGATGCCCTTCGGGCCGTCCACGCCGGTGCGCACCAGGGCGCTGTAGAAGTCCGCCTTCCCGCCGTGGGTGATCCACGCCTTGGTGCCGTTGACCACGTACTCGTCGCCGTCCAGCTCGGCGCGGGTGCGGAGCGCGGCGGCGTCGGAGCCGGACTGCGGCTCGGAGAGGCAGTAGGCGCCGAGCTGCTCGCCGGAGAGCATGCCGGGCAGCCAGGCGGCGCGCTGCTCCTCGGTGCCGAAGGTGGCGAGCGCGTGGCAGGAGAGCGTGTGCACGCTCACGCCGAGGCCGACGGCCAGCCAGCCGGCCGACAGCTCCTCCAGGACCTGGAGGTAGACCTCGTAGGGCTGCTCGCCGCCGCCGTACTTCTCGTCGTAGGGCAGGGAGAGCAGCCCGGCCTCGCCGAGCGTGCGGAAGGCGTCGCGCGGGAAGGCGTCGGCGGCCTCGTCCTCCGCCGCGCGCGGCTTGAGCTCGCGCTGGACCAGCTCCCGGGTGAGGCTCAGCAGCTCACGGGCCTCCTCGGTGGGCAGCTGGCGGTCCACGGGCTTCGCAGGGGAGGTGGTCATGGCGGCGGTCGCCTCCTCGATCGGGCGCCGGGGGGCCTGGTTCGGCAGGTCCGGCGCGGTTGTGGCAGGTCTGCCCGACCGGCACCGGGTTGCGGTGAACGGCCGTTCACAGGCGTGGCGAAGTGAGTATGCCCGAAAGCCGCGCCGCCGTCACGACCTGCACATATGAACTGTCCGGAGTGGCCGGGTACGGCACCGTAGGGTTGCCGATGTGGCTGCTTCCGATACCCCGAACCCGTGCGATGGCCTGATCACGCCGTCCGGCCCCGTCGTCGTCGGCGGCCCCTCCCCCGCCGACCCCTCCCCCGCCGACCTCGCCGACCTCGCCGCCGAGCTGCGCGCTCTTGCGCCGTCCTGCGGGCCGGTGCGACTGGTCGCCGTGGACGGGCACGCGGGCTCGGGCAAGACCACGTTCGCGGGGCGGCTGGCGGGGGCGCTGGGCGGGGCCCCGGTGGTCCACCTCGACGACCTCGCCACCCACGCCGAGCCGTTCGGCTGGGTCGGGCGGCTGCGCGAGCAGGTGCTGGAGCCGCTGGCAGCGGGCCGGGACGCCGCGTACGGGGTGTACGACTGGACGCTGCGGCGCTTCGCCGGCACGGCGGCGGTGCCGGTGGCGCCGGTGGTGCTGGTGGAGGGCGTCGGGGCCGGGCGGCGGGAGGTGCGGCCGTGGCTGGCGCGGATCGTCTGGATGGACCTGGACGCCGCCACCGCCCGGCGGCGCGGCGAGGAACGGGACGGGCCGGAACTGGCCGAATTCTGGGTGGGCTGGGCACGCGCCGAATCGGCGCATTTCGCCGCCGACCCGAGCCGGCCGCACGCCGGCACCCGCGTCGACGGAGTGACCGGACGGATCTCGCCGGGCACCGTGGGTGAACCTTCAACAAGCTCTTGACCTGCGCAGTCACCGCGTCCTAAGTTCTCCCCAGACGCCGGAACGAAAGCCTCCGGCCCCCGTGGACCCGGCATCCCCGGCTTGTTCCCCCGTGAGCCGGGGGTGCCGTCCGCGCCCGTCGCGAAATGCGCTCCCCCACCGCCCGACGTGCCCAACAACCGCGCGCGCGATCGCATTTGAACCGGTGCGGCACCCTTCCGGATCAGCGCGGCCCCGGTACGATTTGCACCAGGCGCATCTGCGCCCCAGGGGCTTGCGAGCACCGGCCGCTCCGCGCACGCGGCCTGCGGGCCGAGCCCCGGGCCACACCGCGGGGGGCGTGAGTGACGACGGTGGACAGTTCCGACAGCAACGCGGGCAGCCCGGACCGGCTCGCCGACCGGGCCTGGCTGCGCGCCATGGACGCCTACACGGCGGGCGCGTACGCGCGCGCCGAGGAGGAGTTCCGCGCGGCCGTCCGGCTCGACCCGGGCATGGCCGACGCGTGGCTCGGCCTGCACGCCCTGCGCAGCGAGACCCCGGCCGCCCTGCTCGCGATGTACCGCCACCAGAAGCGCTTCGGCGAGCAGCGCCGGATCCACCGGCGGCCGCTCAGTTCCTGGTACTGGCTGGGCTGGTGGGTGCAGCCGGTGCTGGAGGACGCCCGCGACCTCGCGCTCGCGCACGCCTCGCACTGGCTGGACGGCAGACACCTGGCCGAGCTCGACCGCGCGCTGGAGCAGTGCCCGGCGCCCGGCGAGGACCCGTCCGCCCAGTTCCTGTACGCCTGCCGCTCCTACCTGCTGAAGGACTGGGAGCAGCTGATCCGCGACACCGACCGGCTGCTCGACGACCCGATGCTCGGCATCGAGGCGGGACTCTTCGCCGGCATGGCACGGGTCCGGCTGGACATGTGCGCGCAGGCGCAGGCTCCGCTGGCCGCGTCGCTGGCCCGCTGCCGCTCCGAGCAGCCGCAGCGCAAGGAGCTGCGCTACTGGCTGGGTCGGGCGTACGAGGGGGCCGGGCGCAGCGCGGCGGCGCTGCCGCTGTACCGGGCGGTGCACCGGGCCGATCCGGCGTTCATGGACACCGCGGCCCGCCTGGCCGCGATCTCGGCGGAGGACGCGCTCGCGGACGGGCTGCTGGAGGGCGGGCTCCCGGGCGGGGTGGAGGAGGCGTACGACGTCCCGCCGGACGAGCTGGCGCCGGAGGGCTTCCTGCCCGGCGTGCAGTCGCCGGGGGCGTTCGCACCGGACGAGCTCTCTCCCAACGGGCTTCCCTCGAACAGGCTTTCGCCGAACCGTCTCGCTCCGAACAGCCCCTCCTCCAACGGCCTTTCTCCGGACGGCCCTTCTCCCGACGGCCTCTCTCCCGAGGACCTCGAGTACCAGGACGCCTACGGCCAGGAGTCCGGCTACCCGGGCGGCGGCGGGTACGCCGAGGAGGCGCCGGCGGACACCCCGCCGCAGGCCACCGGCGAGCGCTCGGGGTCGGCCGGGCCCACGGGACCGGCCGCGCCCACCGGGCCCGTCACGCCCGTCGTGCCGCTGCCGCTCCGCGGCGAGGCGCTGCCCCGGATCGCGCCGTCCGCCGACCGCCGGCAGACCGGCGGCGAGCACCAGTTGGACGCCGCCCTGGCCGAACTCGCCATGATGGTGGGCCTGGAGCCGGTCAAGCGCCAAGTGCGGGCGTTGTCCGCGCAGTTGCGGATGGCCGGGCTCCGCGCCGAACAGGGACTGCCGGTCCAGCCGCCCAAGCGTCACTTCGTCTTCTCCGGCCCCTCGGGCACCGGCAAGACCACCGTCGCCCGGATCCTCGGGCGGGTCTTCCACGCGCTCGGCCTGCTCTCCGGCGACCACCTGGTCGAGGCGCAACGGGCCGACCTGGTCGGCGAGTTCCTCGGCCAGACCGCCGTCAAGGCGAACGAGCTGATCGACTCCGCGCTGGACGGCGTGCTCTTCATCGACGAGGCGTACAGCCTCTCCAACTCCGGCTACACCAAGGGCGACGCCTACGGCGACGAGGCGCTCCAGGTGCTCCTCAAGCGCGCCGAGGACAACCGCGACCGGCTGGTGGTGATCCTGGCCGGCTACCCCGAGGGCATGAACCGGCTGCTCGCCACCAACCCCGGCCTCAACTCCCGCTTCACCACCCGGGTCGACTTCCCCAGCTACCGCCCCGGCGAGCTGACCGCGATCGGCGCGGCGCTGGCCGGCCGGGACGGCGACGGCTGGGACGAGGACGCGGCCGAGGAGCTGGCCAGCATCTGCACCCACGTGGTGCGCGAGGGCTGGATCGACGAACTGGGCAACGGCCGGTTCATCCGCACCCTGTACGAGAAGTCCTGCGCCTACCGGGACCTGCGGCTCTCGCTGCTGCGCGAACCGCCGGGCCGGGAGGACCTGGCCACGCTACGGCTGCCGGACCTCGTCCAGGCGTACGGGGAGCTGATCGACGGCCGGGGCTGAGGCTCGGTTCCCGCTGCTCCCGAGGCTCTTGAGCAGTTCGGCCTCGCGCTCCGCGGCCAGCCACGCGAAGGGCCGGTCCGCGCGCTGCGGCGCTCTGCCGCCGATCGACTCCAGCCACGCCCAGGTGTCCCGGACGGTCTCGGCGACCGGGCGGCAGCGCAGGCCGTCGGCCACCGCACGGTCGACGTTCGCGTCGTGCAGGTAGTCGTGCAGTTCGCCCGGCGGCACCCAGATCGGCAGTTCCGTCCACGGCTCGACGCCGGCCGCGACGATCCGCTCCGGGTCCGTCCAGCGCAGGTCGGCGTCCGAGCCGGTGGCGCGGACGCACTCCTCCAGGACCGCACCGATGGTCGCGTGCCCGGGCGGGCTCACCACGTTGTACGGGCCGCCCAGGCGCGCCGCGGTGGCGTCCAGCATCCAGGCGGCGAGGTCGCGGGCGTCGATGAACTGGAGCGGCAGCTCGCGCGGGCCGGGGGCCAGCACCGGCCCGCCCCGGGCGATCCGGTCGAGCCAGTACGGCAGCCGGCCGATGTTCTCGTACGGACCGAGGACCAGCCCGGCGCGGGCGTACACCGCGCTCCCGCCGAACTCCTCCTCCAGGGCGAGCTCGGCGCCGCGCTTGGCCTCCGCGTACGGCACCTCGCCCGTGGCGTCCGGCGCGGCCCCGACCACCGCGGCGGACTCGTCGGCGGCGGCCGGCTTCGGGTAGTCGTACACCGAGCAGCTGGACACGTACACGTAGTGCCCGACGCGGTCCTTGAGCAGCCGGGCGCAGGCCCGCACCGCCGCCGGGGCCCAGGACCAGGTGTCCACCACCGCGTCCCACTCCCCCGCCGCCAGGGCGTCGAGCCCGCCCTCGGCGGTGCGGTCGCCCCGCAGCACCGTCACGCCCTCGGGCGCGGGCTGCGTGCCGCGGTTGAGGGCCGTCACCTCCCAGCCCCGGGCCACCGCCTCCTCGGCGACGGCGCGTCCGACGAACTTCGTTCCACCCAGCAGGAGAAGCCTCATGCCGACCACCCTGTCCTACGGGTGGCCGGCACGGGAACCGCTGCCTGCTGTCGGCAGAATCGCCGAGAGCGGAAACGACGGTGCGGAGAGTGCCGTCGTCGTCGGCGGCAGCGGCAGCGGCGACGCCGGCGGCGAAACGTTACGCCACGGAGCGGTGGTCCGGATCGTGCATCTCGCCGACCAGCTCCTCCAGCACGTCCTCCAGCATGACCACGCCGAGCGTGCGCCCGTCCTGGTCGAGGACGGCCGCCAGGTGGCAGGCGGCCCGGCGCATCGCGCCGAGCGCGTCGTCCAGCGGGAGGCCGCCGCGCAGCACCGTGATCGGCCGCCACAGGCGGGCCGGGACGGGCAGCGACGGGTCCTCCACGTCGAGGATGTCCTTGAGGTGCAGGTAGCCCAGGTAGCCCTGGCCGGCCGGGTCCCCGTCGGTGACCGGGAAGCGCGAGAAACCGGTGCGCAGCGCCAGTTCCTCGACCTCCGCGGCGGTCACCTTGGTGTCCACCGTGACCAGTTGCTCGGGCTCGAGCAGGACGTCGGTGACCGGCCGGTGGCCCATCTCCAATGCGTCCTCCAGGCGTTCCTGGCGGTCCTCGTCGAGCAGACCCGCGTCCCGGGAGTCGACCAGCAGGTACATCAGCTGCTCGGTGGTGAACACCGACGCGACCTCGTCCTTGGGCTCCACCCGGAACAGCTTCAGCACGCCGTTGGCGAAGGCGTTCAGGAAAGCGATCACCGGGGCGAGCCAGCGGGCCAGGCGGTCCAGCGGCGGGCCGAGCCACAGCGCGGCCTTCTCCGGGCCGGCGAGGGCGATGTTCTTCGGCACCATCTCGCCCATCACCATGTGCAGGAAGACCACGACGGCCAGCGAGATCCCGTACGACAGCGGGTGCATCAGGCCGGACGGGATCCCGATCGCGTGGAACGGGCCCTCCAGCAGGCTCGCGATCGTCGGCTCGGCGAGCGCGCCGAGGCCCAGCGAGCAGACGGTGATGCCCAGTTGGGCGGCGGCGAGCATCGCGGAGACGTTCGACAGCGCGTGCAGCACGGTGCGGGCGCGCTTGTGGCCCGCCTCGGCGAGCGGCTCGATCTGGCTGCGGCGCACCGAGATCACCGCGAACTCCGCGCCGACGAAGAACGCGTTGCCGAGCAGGAGCAGGAGGGCGACGGCCAGTTGGAGCGCGGTCATCGGGTCCCGTCCTCCTCGTCGGCGAACTCCGGGTGCGCGGTGGTGCGCTCCACCCGGACCCTGCTGGTGCGGTGCCGGTCGACCGCCTCCACGGTCAGCAGCCAGCCCGGCAGGTGGGCCTGCTCGCCCGGCTGGGGCAGCTTGCCGAGCAGGTCCGCGACCAGACCGGCCAACGTCTCGTACGGGCCGTCCGGGGCGTGCAGGCCGATGGCCCCCAGCTGGTCGGTCCGGGCCCGGCCGTCGGCCTCCCAGACCGGCCGGCCCTCGACCGGCGGCAGCGGGACCAGCTCGGGGGTGTCGGCCGGGTCGTGCTCGTCCTGAACCTCGCCGACGATCTCCTCGACGATGTCCTCGACCGTGACGACGCCGGCGGTGCCGCCGTACTCGTCGACCACGATCGCCATCGGCTGGAGCCGGCGAAGCCGGTCGAGCAGGCGCTCGGCGGGCAGCGTCTCGGGCACCAGGAGCGGCGGCGAGGCCAGCTCCGCGACCCTGGTCTGACCGCGGTGCACGGCCGGGACGGCGAGCGCGTCCTTGAGCGTCACGATGCCGGTGACCTCGTCCAGGCTGTCGGCGTAGACCGGGAATCGGGACAGGCCGGTCGCCCGGGTGAGGTTGACCACGTCGGAGGCGGTCGCGTCGCGCTGCAGCGCGGCGACGTCCACGCGCGGCGTCATCACCGACTCCGCGGTGAGGTCGCCGAGGCCGAGGGTGCGCACGAACAGCGTCGCCGACTCCTCGTCTATCGCACCGGCCCTGGCGGAGTGCCGGGCCAGCGAGACCAGTTCGGCGGGGGTGCGGGCGTGCCCCAGCTCCTCCTGCGGCTCGATGCCCAGGGCGCGGACCGTACGGTCGGCGGCCCCGTTGAGGAAGCTGATCAGCGGACGGCACGCGCGCGAGAACAGCATGTGCGGCGCGACCACCGCGCGGGCCACCCGGAGCGGGCGGGAGATGGCCCAGTTCTTCGGGACCAGCTCGCCGATCACCATCTGCAGGACGGTGGCCATCACCATGCCGAGGACCACGGCGGTGCCGTGGGCGGCGGCGTCGGGCAGGCCGACGGCGTCGAAGACCGGGCTCAGCAGGGTCGACAGCGCCGGCTCGGCGAGCATGCCGACCACCAGCGACGTGACCGTGATGCCCAGCTGGGCGCCGGAGAGTTCGAAGGAGAGGTGGCGCAGGGCCCGCGCGACCCGGCGGGACTTCGCGTCGCCCGCCTCGGCGGCCCGCTCCACCGCCCCGCGCTCGACGGTCACGAAGGCGAACTCGGCGGCCACGAAGAGGCCGTTGGCGAGGATGAGCAGGACGGCCGCGAACAACAGCAGCCAGGCGGTGATCACAGTGCCGCCTGCCTTCCGGGGGCCGGAAGTGGGGCGGCACGGGTACTACCGGACGGATCGTCCATCGAGGGGGAGTGTCACTCCTCAGGTCGTTTCGGCTCGGGTCGGCTCGGGTCGACTCGGGTCGGAGGGGGTCGGCTCGGGTCGTCCCGGGCGGAGCGGCAACTTTGCCCCGCTTTTACCAGCGTAGACCATAGCCGTTTCGGCCGTAGGAGGAGCGTTCGGCCCGCTCAGGCCGCATGGGCGTGGTGCTCGACGAGGTCGCGCAACGCGCGGGCGTTGGCGATCGCCTGGGCCTTGCCGACGCCGGACTGGATGCCGACGGCGGCCAGCGAGGTCCCGTCGGACAGGTCGAGCGTGGCCCACGGGTCGCCCTGGCGGAAGTTGACCCGCACGATCTCGGCCCAGGCCAGCCGGCGGCGGCGCACGAAGTTGACCACCGTCACGCCCTCCGCGTCCGCCGTCACCCTGGGGCGCGCCAGCATCAGGCCGACGCCCGCGAACGCGACGCCGCTGCACAGCATCATGATCCGGTCGTTGAGCTGCCAGCTCTCCGGGAGCACGAGCGCCATCCCGGCGAACAGCACCACCAGCAGCGCGCAGACCGGCAGCAGCACGGCACGGGTGCGGCGCGGGGCCCAGGTGACGGGGTACTCGACGGGCGTGGACACGTGGGTCTCCGGTGGGGTGGTTCGGTGGCGGACGTGCTGTGGTGCGGGCGTGCTGTCGTGCGGACGTGCTCTTGTGGCGGACAGCGCGATGGGGTGGGAACGCCGGTCGGCGTCCCCACCCCATCCAACCCTTGCTTACCTGCGCGGCGGACCGCAGGCCCGCGGGACGCGCGAGGTCAGAGGCGGCAGGCGTGGATGTTGGTGACCAGGATCGCCCGGGCGCCGATGCCCCACAGGTCGTCCATGATCCGCTGGGCCTCCTTGCGGAGCACCATCGCGCGCACGGCCACCCAGCCCTCGGTGTGCAGCGGCGAGACGGTCGGCGACTCCAGACCCGGGGTGAGGCCCACGGCGGCGCTGACGTTCTCCGCGCGGATGTCGTAGTCCATCAGCACGTAGCGACGGGCCACCAGCACGCCCTGGAGGCGGCGCAGGAACTGCTCCACCGCCGGGTCCTCGCCGGCGCCCTTGGGTCGGATCACGACGGCGTCGGAGATCAGGATCGGCTCGCCGAACACCTCCAGGCCCGCGTTGCGCAGGCTGGTGCCGGTCTCCACGACGTCGGCGATCACGTCGGCGACGCCCAGCTGCACCGCGGTCTCCACCGCACCGTCCAGCTTGGTGACCGTCGCCTTCACACCGTGGTCGGCGAGGTGCTGCTCGACCAGGCCGGTGTAGGAGGTCGCGATGCGCAGGCCCTCCAGGCCCTTCACGTCCTCGACCGGGACGCCCAGGGGACGCGCGAAGCGGAAGGTCGACCCCGCGAAGCCGAGCGCGAGCACCTCCTCGGCGTTGGAGTGCGAGTCCAGCAGCAGGTCGCGGCCGGTGATGCCGATGTCCAGGCGGCCCGAGCCGACGTAGACGGCGATGTCGCGCGGGCGGAGGAAGAAGAACTCGACCTCGTTGTTCGGGTCGACGAGAACGAGCTCCTTGGGGTCCTTCCGCTGGCGGTACCCGGCCTCATGGAGCATCTCCGCCGCGGGACCCGAGAGAGAACCCTTGTTGGGGACGGCGATGCGCAGCATGGGAGGTCGGTTCCTTACCTGTTGGGAGGGGTGCTGATCGGAGCGGTTCAGAGGTACTTGTAGACGTCTTCGAGCGTCAGGCCACGGGCGATCATCATCACCTGAAGGTGGTAGAGGAGTTGGGAGATCTCCTCGGCCGTCTGCTCGTGCGACTGGAACTCGGCGGCCATCCAGACCTCGGCGGCCTCCTCGACGACCTTCTTGCCGATCGCATGGACGCCCTGCTGGACGAGCTGCGCGGTGCGGGAGGACGAGGGGTCGCCGGTGGCGGCCTTCTGCTGGAGCTCGGCGAAGAGCTCCTCGAATGTCTTCGAAGCCATGATGGGACTCACCTTACGGCGTGCGGGCGGACCGGCGGTAAACGGTCCCGGACCGTGGACAGTCCATCGGACGTCCACGGTCCGGGACCGTGCGCGTGTGGTGGTGCGCTCGGTGACGCGTGGCGGGGTCGTGCCGGCGCGCCGCTCAGGCGAGGCGGGCCACGTGCTCAGCCGAGGTCGCGCAGCGTCACCGCGGTGGCGACGGCGGCCGTGACGGCCTCGTGGCCCTTGTCCTCGGCGGAGCCGGGCAGGCCCGCGCGGTCGAGCGCCTGCTCCTCGTTGTCGCAGGTCAGCACGCCGAAGCCGACCGGGACGCCGGTGTCCACGCTGACCTGGGTGAGGCCGGCGGTGGCCGCCTGGCAGACGTAGTCGAAGTGCGGGGTGCCGCCGCGGATGACGACGCCGAGGGCGATCACGGCGTCGTAGCCGCGGTCGGCGAGGCGCTTGGCGGCCACCGGCAGCTCGAAGGTGCCGGGCACGCGCAGCACGGTCGCCTCCGTGACGCCCAGTTCCTTGAGCGCCCGGTGGGCACCGTCCAGGAGGCCGTTCATCACCTGGTCGTGCCACTGGGCGGCGACGACCGCGACCTTGAGGTCGGCGGCGCCGTCGATGGTCAGCTCGGGGGCTCCGTGGCCGCTCATGTTCGCTACTTCCTGTTCCGGTGCGTGGTGTGCGTCGTACGGGTGGGTGTGGTGCGTGGGGGTCGGTCAGGAGCCGAGGCCGGGCAGGTCGTGGCCCATCCGGTCGCGCTTGGTACGCAGGTAGCGCAGGTTGTGCTCGCCCGGCGTGACCTCGATCGGTTCACGCCCCTTGACCTTGAGGCCGTGCTCGGTGAGCGCGATGAGCTTCTCGGGGTTGTTGGTGAGCAGCGTCAGCGAGCGCACGCCGAGGTCGACGAGCATCTGCGCGCCGATGCTGTAGTCGCGGGCGTCGGCCGGCAGACCGAGGTCGAGGTTGGCGTCGACGGTGTCCCGGCCCTGCTCCTGGAGCTCGTAGGCGCGCAGCTTGTGGGCCAACCCGATCCCCCGTCCCTCGTGGCCGCGCAGGTAGAGGACGACGCCGCGGCCGGCCTCGGCGACCCGCCGCAGCGAGGCCTCCAGCTGCGGGCCGCAGTCGCAGCGCAGCGAGCCGAGGACGTCGCCGGTGAGGCACTCGGAGTGGACGCGCACCAGCACGTCCTCGCCCTCCGGCAGCCGCCCGTCCGCGCCGAGTCCGCCGGCGACCAGGGCGATGTGCTCGACGCCGTCGATGTTTCCCTTGTAGCCGACGGCGGTGAACTCGCCGTGGACGGTGGGCAGGGCGGTGGTCGCGGCGCGGTCGACGTGCAGCTCGGTGCGGCGGCGGTAGGCGATCAGGTCCTCGATGGAGATGATCGCGAGGCCGTGCTCGCGGGCGAAGGCGACCAGTTCGGGCAGCCGGGCCATGGTGCCGTCGTCGTTGACCACCTCGGCGATCGCGCCGGCCGGCGCCAGCCCGGCGAGCCGGGCCAGGTCCACGGCGGCCTCGGTGTGGCCGGGGCGGACCAGCACGCCGCCCTCGACCGCGCGCAGCGGGAAGACGTGGCCGGGGCGGGTGAGGTCGCCGGGCTCGGTGCCGGCCGAGGACAGCAGGCGGACGGTGCGGGCGCGGTCGGCGGCGGAGATGCCGGTGTCGACCCCCTCGCGGGCGTCCACCGAGACGGTGTACGCGGTGCCCTTGCGGTCCTCGTTGACCTGCGTCATCGGCGGCAGCTTGAGCCGGTCGAGCTCGTCGCCGGTCATCGGGGCGCAGATCACGCCGGAGCTGTAGCGGATGGTGAAGGCCATCAGCTCGGGCGTCGCGGCGCAGGCGGCGAAGACGATGTCGCCCTCGTTCTCCCGGTCCTCGTCGTCGACAACGATCACGGCGCGGCCGAGGGCGATGTCGGCGATCGCCCGCTCGACCGGGTCGAGGACGAACTCGTCGGCGTCACCGTCGTGCTGATGTGTCGTCATGCTGCTGTGGAGGCTCATGCGGTGGCTCCCTGCGGGACGGTGGCGGACTGGGGGCGCTGCTCACGGGTGCTCAGCCACCACGCGCGCAGGCCGAGCAGCACCAGGACGAAGTAGATCGAGTAGGTGAGGCCGGAGAAGGTGTAGCCGCTGTTGAAGGCGAGCGGGACGCCGACCACGTCGACGGCGATCCAGGCGAACCAGAACTCCAGCCAGCCGCGCGCCTGGGCGACCATCGCCGCCAGCGTGCCGACGAAGATGTAGGCGTCCGACCAGGGGCTCCAGGAGAGCGTCGGGTAGGCCTTGAACAGCAGCCCCAGTGCGAGCGTCCCGGCGGCGGTGCCGGCCACCAGGGCCGCGCGCTCGGGCCAGGTGGCGAAGCGCACGGCGATCGTCCCGGTGTCCCGGCGGCCGCGCTGCCACTGGGCCCAGCCCCAGGCGGCGGTGACGATGACGATCAGCTGCTTGCCGATCAGGCCCGGGACGTGGCCGCCCAGGTAGGCGGCGATCAGCACGGCGCCGGAGAGCAGCTGGACCGGCCAGCTCCACACCGAGCGGCGCCAGCCGAGCGCGAGTCCGGTCAGGCCGAACACGTTGCCGATCATGTCGGCCCACTTCACGTGCTCGCCCAGGACGGTGAAGGCTTCGGTGCTCAGCCAGCTCACTTGGATTCCCCCGTGGTTTCGGTCGCGGTGTCGGGGCCGTTCAGGCCCGGCAGGTTCGGGACGTTCGGCAGGTTCGGCAGGGTGCGGGATTCGAGCAGCCGCTCCACGTACTTGGCGAGCACGTCCACCTCCAGGTTGACGCTCGCGCCGACGGCCTTCGCGCCGAGCGTGGTCAGCGCGAGGGTGGCCGGGATCAGGCTGACGGTGAAGCTGTCGCGGGCCGCCTCGACCACCGTGAGGCTCACGCCGTCGACGGTGATCGATCCCTTCTCCACCAGGTAGCGGGAGATGCTCTCCGGGAGGCTGAACCGCAGGACCTCCCAACGGAGTTCACCGGCCGCGTCGCGCTCGCCGGGCTCGCGGGACAGCAGCCTGCCGGTCGCGTCGACGTGTCCCTGGACGAGGTGGCCGCCGAGCCGGTCGCCGAGCGCCATCGCGCGCTCCAGGTTGACCGGCGAGCCCGGCGCGAGCTCGCCCAGGCTGGAGCGGTGCAGCGTCTCCGCCATCACGTCGGCGCTGAACTCGCCGGTTCCGGCCGCCAGTTGCTCGGGGGCGTCGACCACCGTCAGGCACACGCCGTTGACCGCGATGGAGTCGCCGTGACGCGCACCGGAACAGACCACCGGGCCGCGCAGGCGGATCCGCGAGGAGTCGCCGATCTCCTCGATCGACACGACCTCGCCGAGCTCTTCGATGATGCCGGTGAACACCCGGGTTCTCCTCGCGCTTGGGGCGCGGACTCCGGGGCGGCAGGGGGAGATGACGCGGACGGGCACCGGTGCACAGGGCCGTTGGCACATCCGTCTCCGGGGTGCCGCGGCAGCCGGGAGATCGCTCGCCCGGCACGGAAGCGCGTGCGCTCCCGCCGTCCACCTTCCCGCGGACCACCGGGGGGCCACGGGTCCTGCTCTTCGTCCGCCCGCGCACGCCTCCCATCCGGACTTTAACCGTCGGTCCAGGAATTTCACCTGGTCAACCGGCCGCTGGTTGCGGACGGGTCGCGGACTGTAACCGCCGGTTCGGATTTTCACCGACCCCGGAGTGCGCTGAACGTCACTGCTGTTGCGGTCATTGTGCCACGGCTCGCGCAGGGCCAGGGAGAGGCTTTCGCTGTGGGCTGTTTCACGCGGGGGCGGGGAATGCGCGGCGCGCTCGCGGTGGAGTGGGTCGACGTCCGGGGGGCGGGGCCCTGTTGGTGGTCGGCGGGTCGGGGGCGCAGTCTGGTGATGGTGGGGGTTCACGGAAGGTGAGGAAGCT
This sequence comes from Streptomyces sp. SP17BM10, assembly GCF_036322405.1. NCBI lineage: Bacteria > Bacillati > Actinomycetota > Actinomycetes > Kitasatosporales > Streptomycetaceae > Streptomyces > Streptomyces sp. SP17BM10. Next base: position 376,889 of record NZ_JAQYXB010000623.1, read on the forward strand.
CCGGGGTCCGGAGCTGCGGAGGCGAGCACGATGAAGTTCATGGACGTCCATCACGGGATGACCGGGATCACCGGCGACCAGCTCAAGGCCGCTCACGACGCCGACCTGGCGGCCCAGGGCGACGAGGGCGTGCGGTTCGAGCAGGCGTGGGCCGACCCCGAGTCGGGCACGGTCTACTGCCTCTCCGACGCGCCGTCCAAGGAGGCCGTGCAGCGCGTCCACACGCGCACGGGCCACCCGGCGGACGAGATCCACCCGGTGCCGCTGACCATCTGACCGTCTGAGGCCGGACTCCGGGGCGCGTCGGGCCTCGCGGCTCGGCGGGCTTCAGGCGTCGGGCCTCAGCCGGCGGGCTTCACGACGGGCTTCAGGCGGCGGGCCTCAGAGTGTGGCGGGTGCGGTGATCGGCATGAAGTGGGTGACCACGGGCGGGTGCGCGAGGTAGCTCAGCTCCCCCTCGGACCAGACCGGCCGGATCCGCCACATCGGCCCGGCGTACCCGCGCAGGGCCTCCTCGTCGCGCCACCGGCTGACCACGAGCACCTGGTGCCCGTCCTCGGTCACCGAGCGCAGCAGCTCGCCGCCCAGACAGCCGTCGGTGCTGCCGAGCTGCGGGATCACCTTCGTCGTGAGCAGCGCGCAGAATTCCTCGATGCGCCCCGCCATGACCTGACCGGCCCAGATCCTGACGATCACGACCACCACCTCCCGTGGAAGTCCCTGGCCCCATTATCGGCGGAATCGGCGAAAAAGCGCTGGTGAGCAGGGGTGGGGGCGGTTCCCTTCCGGCAGGTGCCTTGACCTGCTCGGCTAGATTCGCCGGTATGACCAGCACATCGGAAACCCCGCTTCCGTCCACCGCTCCGTCAATCGCCGTGCAGGACGGGCCGCACGGCCTCTTCGCCGCGCTCGACGCCGGTGCCCTGCGCACCCCCGAGCAGCTGCGCGAGGTCTACGAGCAGCCCGGCGAGCGGGCGCGCCAGAAGCAGGTGGACCGGCTGCACCAGGTCGCGCGGCAGCTGATCGCCTGCTCGTCGATGGTCTTCGTGGCCAGCTCCGACGCCGAGGGTCGCTGCGACGTCTCGCCCCGCGGCGGGCCGGCCGGGCTCGTCTCGGTGCTCGACGAGTACACGCTGGCCATACCGGACGCCACCGGCAACAAGCGCCTGGACACCCTGAACAACATCCTGGAGAACGGCCGGGTCGGACTGCTCTTCGTCGTCCCCGGGCGGGACACCACCCTGCGCGTCAACGGGCGGGCCTGCGTGTCCACCGATCCGGAGCTGCTGCGGCAGCTCACGGCCGTCGGCAAGCCGCCACGCAGCGCGATCGTCGTGGGCGTCGAGGAGGTGTACGCGCACTGTCCGAAGTCCTTCCTGCGCGGCTCGGCGTGGAAGCCGGAGCGGTGGCTCGCCAAGGACGCGCAGCCGAGCTCGGCCGCGGTCACGCTCTCGCACCTGCGGGACGACGCGCTGACCATCGAGATGATCGAGCAGGACGAGCGGGACGCGCTGCTGTACCGGTACGAGTAGCGGCCCCCGCGACCCGACGGCAGCCGCCCGCACCCGTTCGCGCGGTGGAGGTGCCGGGGCCCCGGGCCGCGGCTTGAATGGGCGGATGGACTGCGTCTTCTGTGCGGTCGTCGCCGGCGCCGAGCCCGCGCACCGGGTGCTGGAGGACGAGGTGGCGGTGGCCTTCCTGGACCGCCGGCCGCTCTTCCCCGGGCACGTCCTCGTCGTCCCGCGCGCGCACCGCCGCACCCTCGCCGACCTGCCGGTGGCCGACGTCGGGCCGTTCTTCCTGCGGGTCCAGCGGGTGGCCGCCGCCGTGGAGCTCGGGCTCGACGCGGCCGGGAGCTTCGTCGCGGCGAACAACCGGATCAGCCAGTCGGTGCCGCACCTGCACGTCCACGTGGTGCCGCGCAATCCGAAGGACGGGCTGCGCGGGTTCTTCTGGCCGCGCGGGACGTACCCGGACGAGGCGGCGGCGGTCGAGGTGGCGGCGCGGCTGCGGGCGGCGCTGGCGCCGTAGGGCGGGGATGCGGGCCTCTCCGGAATTCGCGAGCAGCTTCGACCGGACCCGTTGACAGGTATAGACCTTAACGGTTCAGTCGCCATCACTCCCCCCAACTGCCCCCACTGCACCGAGGGTCGGACCAGACGCCGGAACCGCCGGTGCAAGCAGATGTTCCCGAACCGGAACCCCTTCGACGCCTACCAGGACCTTCCCGACGCGCTCCCCGCGCACCCCGGCTTCACCACCACCGGCAGCGACACCGTCCGCCGGCGGGAGGCCGCCGCGTTCCTCGCGAACGTCGCCCACGAGACCGGCGGGCTGGTCTACGTCGTCGAGCAGAACACCGCCAACTACCCGCACTACTGCGACGCTTCGCAACCGTACGGGTGCCCGGCCGGGCAGGGCCGCGCACTACGGACGCGGGCCGATCCAGCTCAGCCGGAACGTCGACCACAAGGCCGCCGGGGACTCCCTCGGCATCGACCTGCTGGACGACCCCGGCCTGGTGGAGACCGATCCGGCCGTCGCCTGGAAGACCGGCCTCTGGCCTGGAACACCCAGAACGGGCCCGGCACCATGACCGCGCACGACGCGATGGTCAGCGGGCCCGCTTCGGCGAGACGAGCCGCAGCATCAACGGCACCCTGGAGTGCAACGGCAACAACCCGGCGCAGATGCAGCACCGGGTCAGCCTGTACCAGAACTACGCACAGCTGCTCGGCGTGGACCCGGGGGCGAACCTGACCTGCTGACGGCGCCACCGGAACCGACCGCCCCGCTGGGCACGGGAGTACGTGCGTGCACGGACGTACTTCGACGAGCGCAGCGGGGCGTACTCCTGTGGACGCACGGGAGGGCGGCGCAGATCAGCATGAGGGCTGACGAATCGGCAGGTGGGCGGCTCTAGGCTCACAGACATGAACGAACTCGCCTGCCTCGTCCAGCGGACCGCCGACCGGCTCGCGGGCCAGCACGTCGGCGCGGTGGTCGCCGGGCTGGCTGGCGGCGCCGTGGAGATCCACGGCGCCGGGCGCACCGGGCCGGGCGGCGGCGCGCCCGGACCGCGCACGCTGTTCGAAATCGGTTCCGTCACCAAGGTGTTCACCTCGCTCGTACTCGCCCGGCTGGTGCTCGACGGCTCCACCGCCCTGGAGGAGCCGGTCGCCGCGCTCCTCCCCGACGGCACCGCGCTCCCCGGCCGACGCGGGCGGGAGATCACCCTGAAGGACCTCGCCACGCACACTTCGGGGCTCCCCCGGCTGCCACGGGGCGTCCTGGTGGCCGGCCTGCTCACCTCGCGCCGGTCCGATCCGTACGCGCGCTGCACGGCGGAGCACGTCCTCGCCGGGCTCGGCCGCACCAAGCTGCGCTCGGTGCCGGGGCGCAGCTTCCGCTACTCCAACCTCGGCGCCGGGCTGCTCGGTCTCGCGCTGGCCGAGCGGGCCGGGGTCGGCTACGAGGCACTGGTGCACCGGGAGGTCTGCGCGCCGCTCGGGCTCGGGGACACCGTCGTGACACCCGGCGAGGAACAGTCCGACCGGCTCGCCCGCGGGCATTCGGCGGCCGGACGGCCGGTGCCCTACTGGGACCTCGCCGACCTGGGAGGCATGGGGGCGCTCCGCTCGACCGCCACCGACCTCGCGATACTCCTGCGGGCCCAGCTGGCCGCCGGCCGCGAGCCGGACGGGCCGCTGGCGCCCGCGATCGCGCTCACCAGGGAGGTGCGGCACCGCGTCAATCCGTTCGCCTGGATGCACCTGGGGTGGCTCGGTCACCGCCTGCACACCCAGCAGGGCGGCCACCTGCAGATCTGGCACAACGGCGGCACGGGCGGCTTCCGGTCCTTCGTGGCCTTCGATCCGAAGAAGCAGGTGGGGGTGGTGGTCCTGGTCAACAGCGGGCGATCGGCCGATTCGGCGGGGACGGCGCTGCTGCGCAGGCTGCAGAACGAGTTCGCGACGTCGGCATAGTCGGCACCGGACGTCACTTCGGAAGTCGGCCGGGAGAGCCGGGGGGCGACACCCAGAGGACTGGATTTTCGGAGGGCTGGATCCTCGGAGGGTTGGATTCTCGAACTCACTCGACCTATAGTGAGTTTGCTTTTCCAACCACCCTCGGGCCCCACTCATCCAGAAGGGCGGCCGTCATGCGTGACGCCGTGATCGTCGAAGCGGTCCGCACCCCCGTCGGCAAGGGCAAGCCGGGAGGCTCGCTGGCCGGCGTCCACCCGGTCGAACTGCTCGCGCACACGCTCCAGGCCCTGATCGGGCGCAGCGGCATCGACCCGGCCCTGGTCGACGACGTGATCGGCGGCTGCGTCGACCAGGTCGCCGAGCAGGCGATGAACACCACCCGCTACGCGTGGCTCGCGGCCGGGTTCCCGGACTCCGTTCCGGCGACCACGGTCGACCGGCAGTGCGGCTCCTCGCAGCAGGCGGTGCACTTCGCCGCGCAGGGCGTGATCGCGGGCGCCTACGACATCGTGGTCGCGTGCGGGATCGAGTCGATGAGCCGCGTGCCGATGTGGTCCAACGTGCCACCCGGCGCCGATCCGTTCGGCGCGTCCGTCGCCGCCCGCTACCCGGGCGGGCTGGTCCCGCAGGGCGTCAGCGCCGAGCTGATCGCCGCGAAGTGGTCGATCTCGCGCGAGGAGATGGACGTCTTCGCCGCCGAGTCGCACGCCAAGGCGGCGCGGGCCCACGCGGACGGCGTGTTCGCGGCCGAACTCACGCCGGTGCCCACGCCGAACGGGCACGTGACCATGGACGAGTCGGTGCGGCCGGGCACCACCCCCGAGGTGCTCGCCGGGCTCCGCCCCGCCTTCGAGGACCCGGCCCACGCGGAGCGCTTCCCGCAGATCTCGTGGTCGGTCACGGCGGGCAACAGCAGCCCGATCAACGACGGCGCCTCCGCCGTCCTGATCACCAGCAGCGAGACCGCGGCCCGGCTCGGCCTGCGCCCGCTGGCCCGCCTGCACTCCTTCGCGGTCACCGGCTCGGACCCGCTGCTGATGCTCACCGGCGTGCTGCCCGCCACCGAGAAGGTGCTGCGCCGCTCCGGGCTCTCGCTCGCCGACATCGACCTGTTCGAGGTGAACGAGGCGTTCGCAAGCGTCGTCCTGGCCTGGCTCCAGGAGACCGGGGCCGACCCGGCCAGGCTCAACGTCAACGGCGGCGCGATCGCCCTCGGCCACCCGCTGGGCGCGAGCGGCACCCGGCTGATGACCACCCTGGTCCACGAGATGCGCCGGCGCGGCGCGCGGTACGCGTTGCAGACGATGTGCGAGGCGGGCGGCCTGGCCAACGCGACGATCCTGGAGTCGCTCGACTGACGGCGGGGCGGTGCACCCCTACGGGTGCCCGTAGGGGCCGTACGCCGACGGCCGTCGTACTCTCCGGCGGAACCCTTACGCCGCTGAGGCGACGTCAACTCCGCTGTCCGGCACGTACGGTCCTCGCATGACCGGAATTCGTCGTACTGCCGCGGCGGCGGCCTTGCTGCTCGCCCTGCCGCTGTCCGTCGTCGCCGCCGCACCCGCGCTGGCCGCTCCGCCCGCACCGGCCGCCTCCCCCGGTAGGGTCGGCGCGCACGCCACCGTGCCGGCCGCGGTCCACGTCGAACTCCCCCGCCCGACCGGGCCGCACGCGGTCGGGCGGGAGGTCCTCCACCTCGTCGACCAGGACCGGCCCGACCCGTGGGTGCCGTCGGCGGGTCCGCGCCAGCTGATGGTGTCGGTGTACTACCCCGCCAAGGCGGGCACCGGCGGCCCGGCCCCGTACATGACGCCCGGGGCGGCACGGATGCTGCTGGACACGAAACTGCCGGGGAACACCATCCCGACCGAGGCGCTCACCGACGCCAGGACCTGGGCCGAGTCCGGCGCGCGCCCCGCGCCCGGCCGGTACCCGCTGGTCCTCCTCTCGCCCGGCTTCACCATGCCGCGCACGTCGCTGACCAGCCTTGCCGAGGACCTGTCCAGCCGCGGCTACGTCGTCGCGCTGATCGACCACACCTACGAGAACACCGGGACGACCTTCCCCGACGGGCAGACGCTCCCCTGCGTCATGTGCGGCCGACTGAAGACCCCGGAGGCCTGGGCGGGCCTGGACCGCAGCCGCGCGAAGGACGCCTCCTTCGTCCTCGACCGGCTGACCGCCCACCCGCACCCGGCCTGGCGCTACTCCCGCATGATCGACCCCGACCACATCGGCATGGCCGGTCACTCCGCCGGCGGCGCGGCGACCGTCCCGGCCCTGCTCGCGGACGACCGGATCCAGGCCGGCGTGGACCTGGACGGCACCATGGACGTCACGGTGCCCGCCTCCGGCATCGGCGGCAAGCCGTTCCTGATGATCGGACACCCCCTGCCGGACGGTCAGGAGGACACCAGCTGGACCGACAGCTGGCCCAACCTCGACGGCTGGAAGCGCTGGCTGACCGTCGCCGGCACCAACCACCCCTCGTTCACCGACTTCCCGCTGTTCCTCGACGCCCTCGGCCTCCCGGACCAGGGCAGGACGATCCCCACCCAGCGCGTGCTCTGGCTCACGCGCGAGTACGTCGGGGCCTTCTTCGACCTGCAGTTGAAGGGGATCGACCAGCCGATCCTCGACGGGCCGACGGCGGAGAACCCGGAGGTCGACTTCCACGCGTAGGCGTCGGTCGCGAGCGCTGCGGGGCCGTCGGCATGCTGCCGGCGGCCTCGTCGGCGTTCCCGCGTGCGGTGCCGCTCGCGCCGGGGGGCGGGTCAGGCGGGCGCGTCAGGCGGCGGCCGAGGCGAGCGGTTCGAGCAACCGGTGCGGGCCGGCCAGCGCGAGCGAGACCGGGTCGGTGCGCGGGGCACCGCTGAGGCCGGGATTGGGTCGGATCACGACCTCGCCGGGCGGGACGAACTGGCCGCAGTGCGGGCACGCGCCCGTGCGGTCGAGGTCGGCGCCGCAGGCGGCGTGCGAGAAGAGGTGACGAGGACCGTCCGGGGTGGCGTGCCGGCCGCCCCAGCGGCTCAACAGGTAGAGCGGCGCCCACAGTTCGAGCCCGGCCTCGGTGAGCAGGTAGCCGTGGCGCAGCGGCGCGTGCTGGTACGGCTCCTTGCGCAGGACCCCGGCGGCGACGAGCGCGTTGAGGCGGGCGGTGAGGACCGCCCGCGGGATGCCGAGGTGGGCGAGGAAGTCGTTGAAGCGCTGCACGCCGTAGAACGCGTCGCGCACGATCAGGAGGCTCCAGCGCTCGCCGACCACCTCCAGGGCGCGGGCGAGTGCGCAGTCCTGCAGTTCGTAGTCGGTTCCGAGCGCCATGGCGGCCAGCGTAGTCCAGTCGAGCAATGGGTTCAATCAACAGACTCATAGTGGTAGCGTGCTGCCCGGAAAGCAGGTTCGTTCATCAGACCCACTGGACCCACCGCCGCTCCCGGAGGGAACACCGATGTCCCCCGCACCAACCCGGCCCGCGCCCGTCCGGCCCGGCGCCACCCTGTTCACCACCGCGGTCGCCACCGCGCTGGTCACCGTCGCCTACACCGCGCCCACCGCCTCGCTCGCCGCCACCGCCGAGGCCGCCCACCTCGGGGCCACCGGCCGCACCTGGATCCTCACCGGCACCCTCGTCGGCATCTCGGCCCTGCTGCTCACCGCCGGCAGCGCGGCCGACGACCACGGGCGCAAGCGCGTCTTCACCTTCGGCGTGCTGCTGTTCGCCGCCGCCGAGGCGCTCGCCGCCCTCGCCCCCGGCGGCGCCTCCTACCTCACCGCCCGGGTGCTGCTCGGCGCCGGTTCGGCGGCGATCCTGGCGCCCGCGCTCGGGCTGATCAGCCACGCGTTCCCGCCCGGACCGGCCCGGATCAAGGCGCTCGGCGTGTGGGGCGCGGCGGTCGGCCTGGGCATCGCGATCGGCCCGGTCTACGGCGCACTGGTGGCGCAGTGGGCCGGGTGGCGAGCGGTCGGCGGCGGGCTCGCCGTCGTGTCCGCGGCGCTCGCGGCCCTCGCCCGCGCCGTCCTCACCGAGTCACGGGCCGACCGGCCCCGCCCGCTCGACCCCTGGGGCGTCCTCACCCTCGCCGCCGGGACCACCTCCCTGATCGCCGGACTGGCCGAGGGCCGCACCGGCTGGGACCGGGCCGCCGTACTGGTGCTGCTCGCACTCGGAGTGCTGCTGCTCGCACTGTTCGCCCTCGTGGAGGCCAGGGTCCGGGAACCGATGCTGGACCTCTCGCTGTTCCGCAGCCCCGGCTTCATCGCGGCCACAGGCGGGGCGATGTTCACCGGGCTGTCGATGGTCGGCTTCATGAGCTACCTGCCCACCCTGCTCCAGGGCGTCCTCGGGCTGTCGGCGCTGGCGGTCGGCGGGGTGCTGGCCGTCTGGTCGGGCATCTCGGTCCTCGCCGCCCTCCAGGCCCGACGGCTCGCGGCCCACCTGGCGGCCACCACCCAGGTCGCGGTCGGGCTGCTGATCTGCGGCATCGGCGAGGCCGGCCTGTACGGGCTGGGCCCGCACTCCACGTGGGTCCGGCTGACGCCCGGGCTCGCGGTCGCGGGCATCGGCAGCGGCGTGCTGAACGCCGCCCTCGCCCGGCTCGCGGTGAGCAGCGTCCCGGCCCACCGGGCGGCGATGGGTTCCGGCGCCAACAACACGTCCCGGTACGTGGGTTCGGCCCTGGGCGTCGCGGTCACCGTGGCCGTCGCCGCCTCCGCCCGCCCGACCGCCCCCGGCCACGAGGCAGCGGCCCGTGCCCTGGCTGCGGGCACCGACCGAGCCGTCGTCGTGGCGGCCGCCCTGTGCTTCGCCGGAGCCCTGCTGGCGCTGGCCTCCCGAGCTGCGGAGTCCCGGAGGCCCGGGGCCGGGGAGGAGGCGGTGGCGCCCGCACGAGAGCACGTCCCCGCCAGCTGAGGGCGCGCGGGAAGTCGGCCGGGCCGACTTTCCACACACCGACGAATCCGGCCAGTGGGGAGTCGGTGGGGCCAGCCAGGCCCGCGACCCGCAGGAAGTCGGCCGGGTCGACCTTTCACGCACCCGGGAACTCGACCCAGCAGAGGGAGGCGGTGGGGCCGACGTCCCGTGGCCGGGCTCGCTGCGTGAGAAGTCGGCTGCGTCGACTTCTCGTGACCGTGGGAGCCGGAGCCGGTGAGGGCGGAAGCCCCGCTGTGGTGCCTGCACCGGGTGGTCGGGGGCCGGGCTCCGTCACTGAGCGGGGGCCTGGGGGTGCGTGCGAAGATGGCAGGGCTGGTGGAAGCGATCTCCGGACGGTTCTCTGGCCATGGTGAACGTGAACGAGCCGCGCACGGGGGAGCCGCCGCAGGACGCCCTGCTGATGGTCCCGATCGCGACGGCGCTGATAGAGGCCGACGGGCGGATCCTGCACTGGAGCGCCGACGCCGAGGCACTGCTCGGTTACACCGCCGCGGAGGCGGTCGGGGCGAAGGCCGCGCAGTTGCTGACCTCGGACGAGGAGCGGCCCGAGGTGCTGGAGCTGTTCCAGCAGATCCTGGACGGGCGGCCGTGGTCCGGGGTGTTCCCGGTGCGGCACCGGGACGGTCACCCCGTGAACCTGGAGTTCCGCACCCATCCCATCGCCGGCCCCGGCGGGCGCCCGCTGGTGCTGGCCGTCGCCTCGGACGTCACGACGCTGCGCCGGATCCAGGCGGACCTGGCGATCCTGGACGGGTTCTTCACGCAGTCCCCCGTCGGCATGGGCGTCTTCGACGCCGACCTGCGGTTCGTCCGCCTCAACGAGGCGCTGGCCAGGGTCAACGGCCTGTCGGTCGGGGCGCACGTCGGCCACCGGCTGACCGAGCTGCTGCCCGGGATCAACGGCGCCGAGGCGGAGGCGTTGATGCGCCGGGTGCTGGAGACGGGCACGCCGGTCGTGGACACGCGCTCGCACGGCCGCACCCCGGGCGATCCGAAGCACGATCACGCGTGGTCCGCCTCGTACTTCCGGCTGGAGGATCCGGGCGGGCGGGTGCTCGGGGTCAGTTCGACGGTCATCGACATCAGCAAGCAGTTCCACGCCGACGCCCGCGCCGCCCGCGCGCAGGAGCGGCTGGCCCTGCTCGTCGACGCGACGGCCTCCATCGGCACCACGCTCGACCTGCGGCAGACCGCCCGCGAACTGGCCGACGCGATGGTCCCGAGGGTGGCCGACATCAGTGGCGTGTTCGCCCTGGAAGCGCTGGTCGCCGGACGCAACGTCGAGCCGCCCGAGCAGCTCGCCCCGCTGCTGGTGCGCCGCCTGGCCCTCGCGTCCACCGATCCGCTGTACCCGGCGGAGGCCCTGCCCGTCGACGCGGTGTACGAGCTGCCGCACGACTCCCCGTACGCGCGGGCGCTCGCCACCGGGCGGACGGTGGTCGTGCCGTCCTGGGAGCTGCCGCTGCTCAGCGAGGGCATCACCGAGAGCCGCCGCCAGGCCGCGCTCGGCGACCGGCCGCGCTCGGTGCGCATCACCCCGCTGGTGGCGCGCGGCACGACGCTCGGCATGATCGTGTACTCGCGGCGCGGCGCCCGGGAGTCCTTCGCCGAGGCGGACATCACGCTCGGTGACGAGCTGGCGACGCGCGCCGCCGTCGCGATCGACAACGCGCGGCTGTACCTGCGCCAGCACCAGACCGTCCTGGCCCGTCAGCAGGCACTGCGGGAGGCGAAGGCCGCGCAGGAACGGCTGGCGCTGGTCAACGTGGCGTCCACCCGGATCGGTACCACGCTCGAAATCGACCGCACCGCCCAGGAGTTGGCCGAGGTGGCGACGCCGAGGCTGGCCGACACGGTGGTCGTCGAGGTGCTGGACGACCTCGTTCGCGGCGAGCGCGAGGCCCGCCCCTCCCCGGACGGCTCCGCGCTCCTGCGACGGATGGCCTTCCACTCCGTGCACGGCTCCACCCTGCGTCCGATCGAGCGGACCGGCGGCGTGCAGCGCTTCCGGTCCGGCTCGCCGTACGCGTGGTCCCTGGCGCACCGAAAGCCCGTGCTGGTGCAGCGGTTGGACGAGGAGGGCCTGGCCTGGTTCGCCGACGACCCGGTGCGCACGGCGGCGGTGCGCGAGCAGAACGTCCGCTCGTTCATGGTCGTCCCGCTGATCGCGCGCGGCACTCCGATCGGCGTGGCGGGCTTCTACCGCACCCTCGTCGACCGCCCCTACGAGGACGACGACCTGGCACTGGCCGGGGAGTTGGCGGTGCGGGCAGCCGTGTCCATCGACAACGCACTGCTGTTCACCCGCGAGCGCGACGCCGCCGCCGCCCGCCAGCGCGCGCTCGACGAGGCGTGGGCGGCGCAGCAACGGCTGTCGCTGCTCAACGACGCCAGCACCCGGATCGGCACCACGCTCGATCTGTACCGCACCGCACGGGAGGTGGTGGAGGTCGTGATCCCGCGCTTCGCCGACTTCGTCACCGTCGACCTGCGCGACGCGGTGCTCGGCGGCGAGGAACCGGGGCCCGTCCCGCCCGACGGGTCGGTGCTGATGCGGGCGGTCGCGGTCGGCGAGGTCGGCCCCGCCGGCACCATGACCGGCGCGGCCGACGCCGTCGGCGAGACCTCGCAGTCCGCCGCGCTGTACGCCGAGAGCCTGCGCAGCGGGCGCTCGATCCTCGTCTCCGAGGTCACCGAGAACGACCTGCGCCGGATCGTCGCCTCGCCCGACCGGGTGGAGCCCGGGCTGGCGGCGGGGGTGCACTCGTACCTGATGGTGCCGCTGGTGGCGCGCGGACTCGTACTCGGCGGGGCGGAGTTCATCCGCACCACCAACCCGGTGCCGTTCGGGCCGGCCGACCAGTCGCTCGCCGAGGAGCTCGCCGCCCGCACCGCCCTCGCGATCGACAACGGACGGCTCTACCGGCGCGAGCGCGACACCGCCCTCACCCTCCAGCGCAGCCTGCTGCCCCAGGAGATCCACCGCACCCTCGGCCTGGACATCGCCTACCGCTACCTGCCGAGCAGCGTGGTCAGCGAGGTCGGCGGCGACTGGTTCGACGTCGTGCCGCTGCCGGCCGGGCGGGTCGCGCTGATCGTCGGCGACGTCATGGGACACGGCATCCGGGCCGCCGCCACCATGGGCCAACTGCGCACCGTGGCCCGCACGTTGATCACCCTTGACCTCGACCCGGCGCGCGTCCTGCACCGCCTCGACGAGGCCACCACGGCGCTCGGGGACGGGCAGTTCGCAACCTGCGTGTGCGTCGTCTACGACCCCGTCGACCGCCACTGCACCGCCGCCTGCGCCGGACACCTGCCCCCGGTCGTCGCCGGCCCCGGCGGCCCGGCCCGGACGATCGAACTGCCGCCCGGCGCACCGCTCGGCGTCGGCGGAGTCCCGTTCGAGAGCGTCGAGTTCACCCTCCCCGAGGAAGCCATCCTCGCGCTCTACACCGACGGACTCGTCGAGCGCCGCGGTCACGACCTCGACGAGGGCATCCAGTTGCTCTGCCGCACGATCGCCGACCGGCGCCGCTCCCTGGAGCAGACCTGCGACGCCGTCCTCGCCGAACTCACCGGCCGCACCGCCGAGGACGACATCGCCGTCATCATGGCCCAGGTGCGCCCGGTCGGCGCGGACCGCATCGCGACCCTGCCGCTCACCGGCGACCGCGCGATGGTCGCGCACTCGCGCCGCTTCACCCGCACGACGCTCGCCGCCTGGGGGCTCGACGCCCTCGCCGACTGGGCCGAGCTGCTCACCAGCGAACTCATCACCAACGCCCTCGTCCACGCCGGATCCCCCACCCAGCTGCGGCTGTTCTGCAACCGGGTGCTCACCGTCGAGGTCGCCGACCAGGAGGGCGAGGCCCCGCGCATGCGGCTCGCCCGGTCCGAGGACGAGGGCGGGCGCGGCATGCACCTCGTCAACGAGCTCGCCCACCGCTGGGGCAGTCGGCGGACCGGGGACGGCAAGGTGGTCTGGTTCGAGCTGGAGCTGCCGCCCGGCACGACGGGCACGCCGTGAGCCGTTCCCGAGCTGGCACGACAACGGTCGGTTGTCGCCGCCGCACGGCGGTTGTTGGCCCACGGCGGCCCCTGCGCGGTCTTCTGGTGGCACGGCGGGACAGTCCCGCCGGAGGACACCAGAGGAGCCACCGTGAACCAGCAGCTCGACGCCCGCACCGTCGTCACCGCCTACGTCACCGCGATCGCCGAGGGCGACCTCGAGACCGCCGTCGCCTGCTTCGCCGACGACGCCACCTGGGAGTACCCGGGCACCCTCCCCCTGTCGCGGGTGTGGCGCGGCAAGGACGTCATCCTCGGCGACTTCCTCGGCTCGGTGCGCACCCTCTTCGCGCCGGACACCCCACTGGAGGTGACGCTCACCCAGGTCCTCGCGGACGGCCCGAAGGCCGTCGCCGAGTGGACCGCCAAGGGGACGGCCGCGAACGGCAGCGCGTACGAGAACCACTGCGCGGCCGTGTTCACCGTCGAGGACGGCCTGATCACCGCCGTCCGCGAGTACCTCGACACCGACCACGTCGCGCGGACGCTCTTCGCCTGAGTGCGGGAGACCCCTCGGGGGCGGCCCTCACGACGGCAGGAGCAGGTTGACATCGCCGAACTCGTGCCAGAGGTACCGGTTGCGGACGGCCTCGCGGTAGCAGCGGGCGAGGAGCGGAAGGCCGGCGACGGCGGCCAGCAACTGGAGGTGGGAGGCGCGCGGCTCGTGCCAGCCGGTCAGGAGGCCGTCGACGGCACGCACTCCGCGCTCCGGAGTGACCACCGAGTCCGTCCAGCCGTCGGCTTCGTGGACCGTCCCGTCCGGGCCGGCGGCGGACTCCAGCGCCCGCACCGCGGTGGTGCCGACGGCGATCACCCGGCCGCCGCCCGCCCGGACGTGGCCCACCAGGCGGGCGGTCGAGGCCGGGACGCGGAACCGCTCCGCGTACGGCGCCTCGTGCGCCTCCGGGGACGCGACGCCGGTGTGCAGGGTGATCGGCGCGAGCAGCACCCCGCGCCCGGCCAGGCGGGCTACCACCTCCGTCGTGAACGGGCGTGCCGCGCTGGGCATTTCACTGCTGCCGGGGACGGTGGCGAACGCCGTCTGGTACACCTCCATGGGCCAGTCCCGGTCCACGTAGCCGTACCGGATCGCCCGGCCGTGGAGCGAGAGGTACGGCAACAGCGCTGCGGGGAGGTCGAGTTCGGCGAACCAGAGGCGGGCGGTGAAAGGCGCGGTCAGCTCGGCGGCGCCGCCGGCCGGCAGTCCGACCCGCAGCCCCGGGCGGGCCGGACTGTCCTGGGGCGGGTAGTACTCCGCCGCCCTCCCGGGCACCACGCGGCGCAACTCCACCAGGAACGCCCCACGTCGGTCCGGCTGGGCCGAGAACAGATGCAGCGCGACGGGCGTCCCGTCAGGCAGCCGGCCGGGCAGGGCCGCCGGGATCGTCGCGGAGTCGTTGACCACCAGCAGGTCGCCCGGGCGCAGCACCTCGGGCAGGTCGGCGAAGCGGTGGTGCTCCACGGTGTCGCGGTCGCGCCGGCCGACCAGCATCCGGACGCCGTCGCGCGCCTGGCCGCGGGCCTCCGCCGGTGCGCGGGCGGAGAGTTCGGGCGGGACGGTGAAGTCGGGGCCGAGCTCGGTGAGGACGGTCATCGCCCACCCCGGACCGCGCTCGAAGCCGCCGCGAGGTCCTCCGCGCGGTAGCGGCCGGACGGCGCGCCCTCACGGAGCAGGCCGAGCAGGGCGGGGGCGACCTCCTCCGGCAGCGGCTCGCCGGAGATGTCCTCGCCGGGGCTCGCGGCCCGGAGCATCGAGGTCCGCATGCTGCCCGGATCGACCGCCCAGACCCGCAACTCCGGCTCCTCCCGGGCGAGTACGGCGGTAGCGAGGTCGAGCGCCGCCTTGCTCGCGCCGTAGCCGCCCCAGCCGACGTACGGCACGACGGCCGCGTCGGAGCTGATGTTCAGCACCGCGCCGCCGTGGGCGCGCAGCTGCGGCAGGACGAGCTGGGTCAGCGCGATCGGGGCGAGCGCGTTGACCTCGAACGTCTCCAGGAGTCCGGGCAGCGGCGCGTCGGCGAGCCGGGGCAGGGGTTCGGCGTGGGCGTCGTCCGTGCCGTTGAGGGTCCCGGCGTTGTTGATCAGGAGGCTCGCGCCGCCGAGCGCGGCGGCGGCCTCGGCGAGGCGGGCGCGGTGGTCGTCGTCCACGATCGAGCCCCGCAGTGCGACGACCTCGGTGACGGCGCCCAGCCGGGCCTCGGCGGCGGCGAGCCCGGCGGCGCCCCGGGCGGTGATCACCAGCTGCCAGCCGTCGGCTGCGAGCGCCTCGGCGAGAGCCAGGCCCAGTCCTCGAGAGGCCCCGGTGACGACGGCGACGCGGGTCGGGGCGGTGGGGGCGGTGTGCTGTGCTGCGTTCATGCCCCCACGATCACCCCGGGTGCCCGGGTCCCGGATCGGCCACCGGGACCGGGCCCCGGTCGTCCGTTGGTCCTAAGCCGCCGGGGTCCGTCCCTCAGGAGCCCTCGGCCCCGGCCGCCCAGCCCTCGGGGTCGGTCCAGGCGGCCAGGGTGCGGCGGCTCTCGAAGCGGTGCTCGCGGCCGGTCACCGGATCGGTGAACTCCACGACGGTGGCGAGCAGTTGGAGCGGCCTTCGGAAGTCGTCCGCGGCCGGCTCGGGCAGCACCACCGGGTACACCGGATCGCCCAGGATCGGCACGCCCAGGCCGGACATGTGCAGCCGCAGCTGGTGCGTGCGCCCGCTGAGCGGCCGGAGCCGGTAGCGGCCGAGGCCGTCGCGCCGTTCCAGCAGGTCGATCCGGCTCTCGCTGTTCGGCGGGGCGTCGACCTCCCGGGCCGCGATCACCCCGCGCTCCTTCACGATGTGGCTGCGGACGGTCCGCGGCAGGCCCAGCGCGGGGTCGTGGGGGGCGACGGCCTCGTACTCCTTGCGGACCAGGCGGTCGCGGAAGAGCGTCTGGTAGGCGCCGCGCTCCTCGGGCCGCACGACGAACAGCGCGAGCCCCGCGGTGAGCCGGTCGAGCCGGTGCGCGGGGCTGAGCGCGGGCAGGTCGAGTCCGTGCCGCAACCGCGACAGCGCCGTCTCGACGACGTGCTTGCCGCGCGGGGTGGTGGCCAGGAAGTGCGGCTTGTCGACGACGACCAGGTGCTCGTCGCGGTGCACGACGGCGAGCTCGAACGGCACCGGGACCTCGTCGGGGAGGTCCCGGTAGAACCACAGGTGCCCGCCGGGCCGGAACGGCTCGTCCGGCGCGACCGGCCCGTCCTCGCCCACGATCTCCCGCCCGCGCAGCGCGGTGTCGACGCGCTGCGCGCCGACGGCGGCCAGCCGCTCGACGAGGTACGCCCGGACGGTCTCCCAGGGCCCCTCGAGCGGCAGCCTCAGGTGCACGGGGTCCACGCCGTTGCGCTGCGGAAGGGGGGAGGCCGGGCGGCGGCTCTTGCGTCTCATCTCGGTCCCCCAGCCTAGTCGGGCGGGGTGGCGGCCCGGCCGACGGGGGCACGGCGGGAGCCCGCCGGGCCGCGGGTGGCCTCCGGCGGGTCGACGTGCCGGGCGCCGGGGGCGCGGGGAAAGTGGAGGGGTGATCGAGGAGGAGGACGGGCCGGGGGACTTGCCGCCGTTGCACTTGCCGCGGCGGACACGGGGGTTGTTGTACGGCGCGTTCCTGCTGCTCGCCGGCACCGTCGTGGCCGACCTGGTGAGCGGGCCCGGCACGACGCTCTCCCCGCTGCTGGCGGTCGCACCGGTGCTGGCCGGGGCCACCACCAGGAAGGCGCGGGTACCGCTCCTGGTCGGTGC
This sequence comes from Streptomyces sp. SP17BM10, assembly GCF_036322405.1. Classification (NCBI taxonomy): domain Bacteria; kingdom Bacillati; phylum Actinomycetota; class Actinomycetes; order Kitasatosporales; family Streptomycetaceae; genus Streptomyces; species Streptomyces sp. SP17BM10. Next base: position 393,636 of record NZ_JAQYXB010000623.1, read on the forward strand.
GGCCGCGCTGCTCGCGGTGGGCGCGCTGGAGACCGCCAACGAGCACCTGCCGGCCGCCGTCCGGGTCAGCGTGCTGGTGACCGTCCTCGCCGCGACGCTGGCCAGCGCCGCCAACGTGCTGCTGGTGGCGGCCCGCGAACGGGAACTGTTCCAGGTCCGCACGGTGGCCGAGGCCGCGCAGCGAGCGCTGTTGCGGCCGCCCCCGGAGCGGATCGGCCGGCTGCGGCTGGCCGTTCGGTACGTGGCGGCGGCCGCCGAGGCGCGGATCGGCGGGGACCTGTACGCCGTCCTCGACACCCGGTTCGGGGTGCGGATCCTGCTCGGGGACGTCCAGGGGCACGGGCTGCCGTCGGTGGAGACGGCGGCGGACGTGCTGGGGGTGTTCCGGGAGGGCGCGCGCACCGAGCCCGACCTCGGGCGGCTCGCGGAGCGCCTCGACGCGGCGCTCGCCGCACGGCCGGACGACGGGCGGTTCGCGACCGCGCTGCTGCTGAGCGTGCCGCCGGGCCGGGAGCCGGTGGCGGTCGTGAACTGCGGCCATCCGCACCCGCTGGTGCGCCGCGCGGGCCGGGTGGGCGAGCTGGAGCCCGAGGCGTCGGCACCGCCGCTGGGACTTCTCGGGCTGACCGGCGGCGGGTACCCGGTGGGGCGCTTCGAGCCTCGGCCGGGCGATCTGCTGCTCCTGTACACCGACGGCGTCTCGGAGGCCCGGAACGCCGACGGGGTGTTCTACCCGCTCGCGGACCGGCTCCCCGGTGTGCACGCGGGGCAGCCTGCGGACCTGCTGGACGGCGTGCTGGCGGACGTCGACGACTGGGTGGGGCCGATCGGGCTCGCGGACGACGCGGCGCTGCTCGCGATCCGCTGGGAGCAGCGCGCGGAGCGATGACCAGGGCTTTCACCGCGCGGGGCGCGATTGTCAGCGCCGTGTGCAAGGCTCTGATCGCGGTCGACGGGGTGTCGGTCGCGGACGTTCGTCGAGGGGAGAGGGCCATGGGGCACAGGGCGAGCGGGGCGTTCGAGCTGAACGCCTTCGAACCGGTGGAGACGGAGGAGCGGGCGGGTGCGGCGTTCGGCCGGATCCGGGTCGCCAAGACGTTCACGGGCGGGATCACCGGCACGAGCGAGGTGCGGATGACGTCCGTGGGGGACGCGGCGGGCGCTCCGGCCTCGTACGTCGCGGTGGAGCACGTGACGGGTGAACTGGACGGGCGGAAGGGCTCGTTCGTGCTCCAGCACGCCGCCTGGGACACCACCGGCGTGACGATACGCGTCGTCCCGGGCACCGGCTCGGGCGAGCTGGCCGGGCTCACCGGGGAGTTCCACCTGACCGTCGGCGAGGACGGCGCGCACACCTACGTCCTGGAGTACGACCTGGGCTGACGCCGCCGCCCTCCGCCGACCGCCGCCCGGTCGGCCGTCCCCCGGTCGGCTGCGTGCCGCGCGCTCCGGGCGGCCGGGCACACTGCCACGATGATGCGATCAGTGCACGATCGACATCGGAGGGTGGCGCATGCCCGGTGCGGTGGAGAGCACGGCGGTGCAGGACACGACGGCGGACGACACCGTCGACGGGGTGGTGGCCCGGCTGCGGGCGCTCGGGGCGGAGCTGGTGCCGGCGGACGGGGTGGCGGTGTTCAACCGGGCCTATCTCACCGTCACGGAGGCCGTCCGGGAGCGGCTCGGCGGCCCGTACTTCGCCGATCCGGCCGCGGTGGCCGTGCTGGACGTGGTGTTCGCGCGGCGGTACCTGCTCGCGGTGGCGGCCGACGCCGCCGGGCGGGAGCCGCCCGCCTGCTGGCGGCCGCTGTTCGAGCTGCGCGCCCACTCCGGGGTGCACCCGCTGCAGTTCGCGCTGGCCGGGATGAACGCGCACATCCAGCACGACCTCCCGCTGGCCGTCCTGGACGCGTGCGGGCGGCTCGGCTGCGAACCGGAGGACGTCGAGGACGACTACCACCGGGTCAACGGAGTGCTGGCCGAGGTGGAGGCCGCCGTCCGGGAGCAGTTGCTGGGCGCGCACGGGCTGCCGGAGCCGGCCGCGCCCCTCGCGCACCTGCTGGGCGCCTGGTCGGTGGACGCCGCCCGCGAGGCGGCCTGGTCGGCGGTGCGGGCACTGTGGGAACTGCGCCGGGTGCCGTGCGCCGCGCACGCCTTCGCCGCCGCACTGGACGGCTCGGTGGGGCTGCTCGGCCGCGCGCTCCTGCTGCCGCTCGGCTTCCATCACGAGGCGCAGGCCCCGGACACGGACACGGATGCGGATGTGGCGGCGCGAACGGCCGCCGGCCGGCTCCCCGAAGCGAGGAACCGGCCGGCGGACGAAACCTCCGACGGGGGCGGTGCGGGCGGACGCGCCGCCCGTCCGGATCAGGCCCAGCTGGAGTGCAGCGGCTTGCCCTCGGCGTAGCCGGCCGCGCTCTGGACGCCCACGATCGCCTTCTCCTGGAACTCCTCCAGCGTGTTGGCGCCCGCGTAGGTGCAGGAGCTGCGCACGCCGGCCACGATCGAGTCGATCAGGTCCTCGACGCCCGGGCGGGTCGGGTCGATGAACATCCGGGAGTGCGAGATGCCCTCCTCGAACAGCGCCTTGCGGGCGCGGTCGTAGGTGGAGTCCTGGGCGGTGCGGTTGCTCACGGCGCGGGCCGAGGCCATGCCGAAGCTCTCCTTGTACTGGCGGCCGTCGGCCGCGGTCTGGAGGTCGCCCGGGGACTCGTAGGTGCCGGCGAACCAGGAGCCGATCATGACGTTGGAGGCGCCGGCGGCCAGCGCCATGGCGACGTCGCGCGGGTGGCGGACACCTCCGTCGGCCCACACGTGCTTGCCGAGCCGGCGCGCCTCGGCGGCGCACTCCAGGACGGCGGAGAACTGCGGGCGGCCGACGCCGGTCATCATGCGGGTGGTGCACATGGCGCCCGGGCCGACACCGACCTTGAGGATGTCGGCGCCCGCCTCGACGAGGTCGCGCACGCCCGCCGCGGAGACGACGTTGCCGGCCACGATCGGGATCTGCGGGTCCAGGCCGCGCACGGCGCGCAGCGCGCTGATCATGCTCTCCTGGTGGCCGTGGGCGGTGTCGACGACCAGCACGTCGGCGCCGGCCTCGATGAGGGCCTTGGCCTTGCCGGCCACGTCGCCGTTGATGCCGACGGTGGCGGCGATCCGCAGCTTGCCGGCGTCGTCGACGGCGGGGGTGTACAGGGTGGCGCGCAGGGCGCCCTTGCGGGTGAGGATGCCGACCAGGCGGCCCTCGGCGTCGACGACCGGGGCGAGCTTGCGGTGGGCCTCGGAGAGCTTGTCGAAGGCGGCGCGCGGGTCGACGTCCTCGTCGAGGAGCAGCAGGTCGCGGGACATGATGTCGGCGAGGCTGGTGAAGCGGTCGACGCCCTGGCAGTCGGAGTCGGTGACGACGCCGACGGGCTTGCCGTCCTCGACCACGACGAGGGCGCCGTGCGCGCGCTTGGGCAGCAGCGACAGGGCCTCGGCGACGGTGGCGCCGGGGGCGAGGGTGATCGGGGTGTCGAACACCAGGTGGCGGTGCTTGACCCAGGAGATGACCTCGGCGATGACCTCGGTGGGGATGTCCTGGGGGATGGCGACCAGGCCGCCGCGGCGGGCGACGGTCTCGGCCATCCGGCGGCCCGCGATGGCGGTCATGTTGGCGACCACCAGGGGGATGGTGGTGCCGGTGCCGTCGTTGGACGAGAGGTCGACCGCCTGCCGGGAGCCCACGGCGGAACGGCTGGGGACCATGAAGACGTCGTCGTACGTCAGGTCGTACGAGGGCTTGAGGTCGTTCAGGAAGCGCATGAATGGGGCTCTCTGGCTGGGAGAAGGTACACCTCGGGTGCGGTTGCGGCGATGCCGCCGGGGCGCACTCGGGCGCCCGGCACCCAACATTCGATTCTCCGGGAGGGCCGGGACAAAAGCCAGTTCGGGGACGATTGCTGGCGCTGTGCACAAACCAAGATCAAAGCTCCGCGCGTAGACTTGGATGATCGTCCAAGCGATCGACTTTTCGCCCCGGCCGGGGCGACTCCCGTAGCATTCACGCGGTAACGGCGAGGCGAAACGGGAACGGCAGCGGGCGTGGGCATCGATCAGCGGGAAGCGGCACAGCACCTCGAAGAGGGCCTGACGGAGGGCGCGGAGGAGGAGATCGACTACGGTCCGGGTCTCGACCCCGAGCGCCTGCGGCTCTGCCTGGAGGTGATCGCCGAGCTCGACGAACTGCACGTCGACCACCCGGACGCGATCACCGTCCGCCAGGCCGTCGGCGGCATATTCCGCACGCTCAAGCAGCGCCGCCGCCAGGAGACCCGGGCCCGCAAGACCGCCAACGACCGCGCGGTCACCGCCCGCACCGCCACCGGCGCACCCAGCCGGATCGACGACGAGACGGCCGGCGCGTTCGGCCTGACCACCGTCACCACGACCGAGATCGCGGGCATCCTGGAGCGGCCCCGCTCCTGCTACACGTGCAAGAAGCGCTACGTCGAGGTCGACGCCTTCTACCACAACCTGTGCCAGCCCTGCGCGGCGCTCAACCGGGCCCGCCGGGACGCCCGCGCCGACCTCACCGGCAAGCGCGCGCTGCTCACCGGCGGCCGGGCCAAGATCGGCATGTACATCGCGCTGATGCTGCTGCGCGACGGCGCCCACACCACGATCACCACCCGTTTCCCCAACGACGCGATCCGCCGCTTCAAGGCGATGCCGGACAGCGACCAGTGGATCCACCGCCTCAAGATCGTCGGGATCGACCTGCGCGACCCGGCCCAGGTCATGGCGCTCGCGGACGAGGTCGCCGCGGACGGCCCGCTGGACATCCTGATCAACAACGCCGCGCAGACCGTCCGCCGCCCGCCGGAGTCCTACCGCGAGCTGGTCGCCGCCGAGACCGCGCCGCTGCCGGCCGGCGAGCTCCCGCAGGCGACCACGATCGGCCGCTTCGGCAGCGGCCGCATCGACCTGCCCGCCCTCCCCCACCAGGCGGGCGAGGCCGACCGGCGGATGGCCGCCGAGGACGTCACCTCGCTCGCGCTCGTCACCGGCTCCGCGACGCCCGCCCGGATCGAGGCCGGCACCGCGATCGACGCCGGCGGCCTGGTGCCCGACCTCGCGGACACCAACAGCTGGGTGCAGACCGTCTCGGAGGTCGGCCCGATGGAGCTGCTGGAGGTGCAGCTCTGCAACTCCACCGCGCCGTTCATCCTGATCAGCCGCCTGCGCCCGGCGATGGCCGCGTCCGCGTCGCGCCGCAAGTACGTGGTGAACGTGTCCGCGATGGAGGGCGTCTTCTCCCGCGGCTACAAGGGTGCCGGCCACCCGCACACCAACATGGCGAAGGCCGCGCTCAACATGCTGACGCGCACGAGCGCGCAGGAGATGTTCGAGAGCGACGGCATCCTGATGACCGCCGTCGACACCGGCTGGATCACCGACGAGCGCCCGCACCCGGACAAGATGCGCCTGGCGGACGAGGGCTTCCACGCCCCGCTCGACCTGGTCGACGGCGCGGCCCGGGTCTACGACCCGATCGTGCGCGGTGAGCAGGGCGAGGACCTGTACGGCTGCTTCCTCAAGGACTACGAGCGCGGCAACTGGTAACCACCCGAAGGAGAACGCGAGTTGACCTCCGCTTCACCCGCACCGGCAGCACCCGCCCCGACCGTCGCGCCGATGCTCGGCGCCGGCGTCATCGTGCCCACCGGTGACGGCCGGGTGCTGATCGGCCGGCGCACGACCGCCGGCGAGCCGCCCACCTGGAGCCTGCCGGGCGGGAAGGTGGAGGAGTCCGGCGAGTCCTTCGAGCAGGCGGCGGCGCGCGAACTCGCCGAGGAGACCGGCATCGTGCTGCCGGCCGACGCGATGCGGGTGCTGGCCGTGCTGCTCGACCACGAGCTCGGCCGACCCCGGCTGACCGCCGCCGTGCTCGCGCCGCCGAGCCTCGCCGAAGCGCTGGTCACCGAGCCGCACGCGTGCGCGGGCTGGGAGCGCTTCCCGGTGGACGCCCTGCCGGAGCCGATGTTCTACCCGTCCGCGCTCGTGCTCGGCACGTGGCTACCGGGCCTGGACGACGTGCGCCGGCCCGGCACGCACGGCTACCGCGTCGACCGCACCGGCTGAGCCCGTGCGCACCGGCTGAAGCCGGACGCACGGGTGTCCCGGGGCTCCCCTGCTCCCCCGGGACACCCGTGCGTCCGGGACGCCGGCCGGCCGGCACACCGACCGACCGCCCGTCAGCCGTTGCGCGCCGCCTCCGGCCCGGTGATCCGCCGGAGCAGCGGCAGCGTCGAGGCGATGATGCCGAGCGAGGCGAGCAGGCCGAAGCCCGTCAGCCCGTAGTAGAGCGCGCCCGGCGACACCAGGTCGTACTCCATCTGCGACTCGAGGAACATCGCCGCCGCCGCGAAGCCCGTCCCGATCGAGATCGCGGCGACCACCAGCAGCGGCAGCGCGCTCTCCAGCCCGATCACCCGCTGCAGCAGCCGCAGCGGCGCCCCGGTCAGCCGCAGGATCGCGAACGGCCGTCTGCGGTCGGAGAGTCCGGCGACCACGCTCACCGCGAGGCTGCACCCGGCGATCGGCAGGGTGGTCAGCAGGACGACGTTCGCGAGCCGGCGCCAGCCCTGGAGCTGCTTCTGCGACACGGTGCCCCAGTCGCCGGCCATCCGCGCCTCGTACGTCGGGTAGGCCCTCGTGAAGAGGGTCCGCAACTGCTCCATGGAGGCCGACGAGCCGTCGGTGGTCGTGTAGACCAGGCGCACCGGCAACGCCGCGACGTCCTGTGCGGGGACCGGTGCGGCGGGCCACTCCTGCGCGCTCGCCTCCCGGAGGTCGACGAACTGCCAGAGCGGGACGAGGGCGACGGCCGCGCCGGGCGCGCAGTGACCGATCACCGGGACCTGCGCCAGCTCCGAGCAGAGCACCAGCGCGGGCGCGGGCACGGGGCCGGGCCCGTGGTGCTCCCGGCCGATCCCGGTCGGGTTGTCGTGGGCCAGCGCCAGGCCGCGGAAGCCGGGCACCGCGCGGGCCGAGGCGAGCACGGAGTCCGGCACGGTCCCCATCGTGTCCGAGCGGAACAGGTCGAACGACGGGGCGTGGACGACGGCCTTGCGCACCTCCGGATCGCCGCTCAGCGCACCGCGGTTGGCGTTGATCGTGCCGATGATGCTCACCGTCGAGGTGACTACGAACAGCGCCAGCACCAGCCCGGCCACCGAGCGGAACCCCGCCTTGGGGTCGTCCGCGAGGCGGCGCACCGCGATGAGCGAGGCCGGCCTGCCGGTCCGCCCGGCCACCGCCCGCGCGCAGACCATCGTCAGCCACGGACCGGCGATCACGAGGCCGAGCATCACCAGCAGGAAGCCGGTCAGATAGGCCGCCGACTGGCCGTTGGTGGTCACCGGGCGCCGGTCGACGAAGTAGCCGAGCTCGCCGAGCCCCGCCAGCAGCGGGAGCACCCGCCAGGCGCGCGGCGGCCTCGGCGTCACGCGGCGGGAGACGCCCAGCGGCGAGATCGTGACCCGTCGCAGCGCGAACCGCGCGGCGAGCGCCGCCGCCACCGGCACGCCCACCACGGCGCCGAGCACCTGCGGGACGGTCAGGCTCAGGTCGGAGGTGAAGAACCGGCTGCCGGTGAACGGGACGTCGGCCACCAGCGGGCGCAGCGCCGCGTAGAGCGCGAAGCCGAGCGCCGTCCCGGCCACCGACGCCACCGTGGACTCCACCGCCGAGACCACCGCGACCTGCCGGGGCGTCGCGCCCACCAGCCGCATCGCGGCGAACCGCTGTTCGCGGGTGGCGGCGGAGAGCCGGGTCGCGGTGCCGATGAAGATCAGCACCGGGAAGATCAGCGCGCCGGCCACCACGGTGAGGATGAGCGTCATCGCGTCGCCGCGCACGCCGTGACCGAAGCAGTCGCTGTCGCAGTCGGCGGGCAGGGCGGTGGCCATCGTCGTGATCTGCCGGGCGCGCGGCCCCGCCCTGACCTCGTCCGGCGTGCGGCCGATGACGACCGACAGGCTGTCCGGGGAGGGCAACGCGGCGTCGCCCAGGGTGCCGGCGAGCCGGCCGGGGAAGCGGTCGCCCAGTTGGACGGCCGGGACGTCACGCAGCAGCTTCGCCAGCGCGGGCGAGGCGTAGTACTCGCCCGGGGCCGGGAGCACGGTCAGCCCCGGCGGGACGGGCGAGGTGGGCCCGGTCGGGGCGACCTCGACCTCGAAGACCTCCTTGCCGTCGTAGAAGTCGCCGTGCGCGTACCACCAGAGCGGGTCGACGGCGGCCGGTGCCTCGGTGCGGCTCTTGGTGCCCGAATTCATCCACAGCTGGCGCTCGTTGGCCCGGCCGATCGCGTTCACGCTCGCGAACGTGGAGAGCAGCAGGCCGACGCCGATCGCGACGGCTGCCGCGATCATCGCCAGCCGGGCCAGCGCCTCCCGGCCGCCGCTGACGGCGAGGCGGAGCGAGAAGCCGATCACGGCGCCACCGGTCCCGCCACCGGGCCGGCCGCCTGCCCGGCCGCCGGACCCGCGGAGAGGACCCGGGCCCGCCCGTCGCGCACGATCGCCTCCCGGTCGGCGTAGGCGGCGACGCGCGGCTCGTGGGTGACCAGGACGACGGTCGTGCCCTGTTCCCGGGCCGAGGCGACCATCAGGTCCATCACCTGCTCGCCGGTCAGCGAATCCAGGGCGCCGGTCGGCTCGTCGGCGAACAGCACCTGCGGACGGGCCACCAGGCCGCGGGCCAGGGCGACGCGCTGCGCCTGACCGCCCGACAGCTCGCCGGAGCGGCGCTTCTCCAGGCCGTCCAGGCCGAGCCGGGCGAACCACGGCCGGGCGTCGGCCAGCGCGGCGGCGCGGCGCACGCCGTTCAGCAGCAGGGGCAGGGCGACGTTCTCCTCGGCCGTCAACTCCGGCACCAGCTGGCCGAACTGGAACACGAAGCCGAAGCGGTCCCGGCGCAGGGCGCTGCGCTGCGCCTCGGCCATGGTGTCGATCCGCCGTCCGTCGAAGAGCACTTCGCCGGTGTCGGGCACCAGGATGCCGGCCAGGCAGTGCAATAACGTCGACTTGCCCGAGCCGCTCGGGCCCATGACGGCCAGCACCTCGCCGGCCGCGACCGACAGGCTGGCCCCGCGCAGCGCGGGCGTCTCGCCGAAGGACAGGGCTATGTCCCGGGCCTCGATCACGGCGGTCACCGGCACACCTCCGCGGCGAGGGCGTCCAGGCGGGCGGCGGTGAGGTCGATCCAGCGCAGGTCCGCCTCCAGGTGGAACAGGCCGTGGTCGGCGAGCAGGGCGTCGACCAGGGGTCCGGTGCGGCGCAGGTCGGTGAGCTCGCGCATCCGGCGCAGGTGGGCGGCGCGCTGGGTGTCCAGGTAGTCGTGGGCGTCGCGGCCGAGCATCAGGGCGAGCACGACCTTGGTGAACAGCGTGCTCTGCAGGTTGGGTTCGGGCGCGACGGGCTCGGTGAGCCAGGTCTCGAACTCGGTCGCCCCGGCCTCGGTGATCACGTAGCGCTTGCGCTCGGGGCCGTCGCCGGGCTCCGCCTCGCCGGCGACCACCTTGCCGTCGCGGGCGAGGCGGCCGAGCGTCGCGTAGACCTGGCCGTACGGGAGGGGCTTGCCGCGGCCGAAGAGGGCGTCGTAGTCGCGCTTGAGGTCGTAGCCGTGGCTGGACTCGCGCTCCAGGAGCCCGAGCAGGGTCAAGGGAACACTCATGGGGAGGACCATACCCCACAGGTATACTCCGAGTGTATATATGGCGAGAACAAGCCCGTGACCTGGCGCGACATCAGAACCCCGCGCACGGCGGGCAGGAGGCGAGCCCCACACCCGCCTCCTGCCGCACACCGCGACCCGACGCCCCCCACGGCGAACCGGGCCGGCCGCGCCCAGGCACGGGAGGCGCGGCCGCAACCAAGCCTGCCGTGCCCGCACCGGCCTGCCGAGGGCCGAACGTCCCGTTCCGGTCGCCCCGTTCCGCTCGCCCCGTCGCGGTCGCCCCCGTACCAGCCGTCACGGCAACGCCAACGCCGCCCCGTCGTCACGCGCCGCGATCGTGCGAACCCGCACGGCTCTTGTGCGCGGGCATGCGCGGGGTGGAAATTGGGTAACGGAACGACGCTCACCACCGCACGACTCCAACGCATCCGAGGAGCGATCATCGTGTCCAGCAGCCCCGGCCAGGCCCGGCCCGCGTCGCTCCCGCGGCGGATCGGCCGCCAGCTGCGACGGGCCCTCGGCAGCCGGCGGGAACCTCTCGCCCGGTCCGTGGACCGCTCCCGCGCCCGCGCCTGGGCCCTCGCCGCCCTGGGGCTGCTGCTCGCCCTCGCCACCGCCACCGTCGGCGCGCTCGTCAGCTACCGCTCCGCCGCGTCCCAGGCCGCCGCCGACCACGGGCGGCTCCACCAGGTCGACGCCGTCGTCCTCGAGTTGCCCCACCACGGCGCCGCCGGAGGCCCGTTGGGCGGCGGGTACGAGGGCCGCGTCGAGGCCGCGGCGAGCTGGACGTACCCCGAGGGGCAGCCGCACACCGGCACCGTCCAGGCGCCCCGGACGGCCGCCGTCGGCAGCACCGTCCGGATCTGGGTCGACCCCGACGGCGACGTCACCGCTCCCCCGCTCGACCGGGCCGCCGCGGTCATCTCCGCCGCCTGCATCGGCACCGGCACGCTGCTGGCCCTCGTGGCGCTCGTCGTCGTCGCGCTCCGGCTGCGGCTACGGGCGCTCGAACGGCGGTCCGACGACTCCTGGACGCGCTCCTGGGCCCGGCTCGAACCCCTCTGGAGCGGCCGCGCGGGCCACCGGCAGGACGAGGCGACGTGACCCGGCCCCGAAGGGTCCGAGCCGCCCAGGGGGTGGCTGCCGCTCGCGGTGCCGGTTCAGGCCGCGCGCGGCGGCACGGCAACCGGTCGAGGTGGTGGCGAGGTCGGCGACGCCCAGGTCGCGATGCCCAGGTCCACGCCGATGAACCCGTTCGGGTTCTCGTCGAGGGGCGCCTTCGGGCGTGAACGCGCGGGGCTCCTCGCCGGCTCTCCCTGAAACCGACCGGCGCCCATCCGCGTCTCCCCCGTCAGCCAACCGCACCCGGGGGACCCACACATGAACAACCGCCGCACCGCCCTGGCCGCCGCGCTCGCGTTCGGCCTGACCGCGCTCGTCACCGGCTGCGGGCCGGACGACCCGGACCCCGCCCCCGCGGCCGCCTCGCCGGCGCCCACCACGGCCGCCTCCGCCGCGCCCGCCCCGACGGCGAGCGCCACACCGACCACCCCCGCGCCGACCGCCTCGGCCGCGCTCAAGCCCTGCCATCCGGACCCGGCCCGGCCGGAGTTCGTGAAGTTCGACTCCGCGACCACCGCGGGCGGGGTGACGAAGGTGAACCTGACGCCGGTGAGCTGCGGCTACAAGGCGGAGAACGAGGAGCTCGTCGAGTACACGCCGACCGGCGACGCCACGAGTTACCCGCTGGCGAAGAACGCGGTGGTGCAGGTGGTCGAGTTCGGCGGCAAGGGCACGAAGGAGCGCACGATCACGCCGGCCGAGCTGGCCACGTACAAGCTGGCCAGCACGCCGTACTTCACGGTCCACCGCAACGAGCAGGGCAAGATCACGGCGATGAAGGAGATCTACCACCCGTAGCGCCCTCCGGCCGAGCACCCCTCAGGGCCGGGCGGCCCAGGGCGGGGTGGTGCGAGAGGGGCGGTGGAGGACGGCCGCGACGGCGAGCAGCAGGGCCGAGGCCAGGGCCAGCGCCGTCGGGACGTTCGCGTGCAGGACGAGGACGGCGCCCACCAGGGCCCCTGCGAGCATCCAGACCGCCGAGGCCAGCCGCCGGGGGCCGGAGCGGTCGGCGGCGAGGGCGGTGATCGTCATGGTCAGCACCGTCGTCGTCAGGTCGGGCACCTTCAGCGAGCGCACCACCGCGTTCTGGCCGCCCATCGCCAGGGCGAGCAGCCCGATCAGCGTGTAGCGGACCGGGTCTGCGGTGTGCCCGACCACGGCCGCCAGGACGGTGCCCACGACGACGAGCGCCGTCTGGGCCACGACCGCGGCCCGCAGCAGCCGCCCCCGGTGCTCGGGCAGGCGGTCGGCGAGGCGGCCGCCGGCCAGGGCGCCGACGAGGAAGGCGGCGAGGGCGGCGAGCGAGGCGGTCGCGGAGAGGTTGGGGGCGCCGGCCAGGGCGAAGCCGAGGAACACCACGTTGCCGGTCATGTTGGCGACGAAGACGTGCCCGAGCGCGAGGTAACTGACCGCGTCGACCACGCCGGTGACGACGGTGAGCACCAGCAGCAGCGGCACGAGCGGCCCGTGCTTGGGGTCGGGTGCGAGCATCGGGCCTCCCGGTGGTTCCTGCCGTGGTCGTTCGTGTGACGGTCCTTCCGTTCTACTCCGTCCGCTCCCTCACGCGAGCGCCGGGGCGCCGGATTCGTCCGACTCGTCCTCGACGTGCCAGTGGAGGTCCCGCACGCCCGGTTCGAGGGAGAGCCGGGTGACGACCTGCTCCAGCGCGGGCGCGACCTGGCCGGTGATGGCGACGGTCGCGCGCAGGCTGGTGACCTCGCCGTCGTCGGCGCGGCGGGCGCGCAGGCCGGTGGGGGTGAGCCCGGAGGCGGCGAGGGACTGGAGCAGCAGGGCGCGGATGTGCGTCTCGGACTTGCGGTCGCACTCCAGGTGGACGGTCGCGCGGCTGGTGGAGTCCGGGTCGCTGCCGGACTGCGGGGCGCGGTCGAGGAGCCGCCCGGCCGGGCGCAGCACGAGGTGGACGGCGAGCACGGCGAGGGTGCCGAGGACGGCGAGTTCGAGCTTGCCGGAGGCGGCCAGCACCCCGACGGCGGCCGAACACCACAGGGTGGCGGCGGTGTTGAGGCCGCGGACGCCTGCGCCGTCGCGCAGGATGACGCCACCGCCGAGGAAGCCGATGCCGGAGACGACGTACGAGGCGACCCGGGTGGGGCTGCCGGTGTCGCCGACGGCCTCGCTGTAGAGGACGAACAGGGTGGCGCCGGCGGCGACCAGGGCGTTGGTGCGCAGGCCGGCCATCCGGGCGCGCCACTGGCGTTCGACGCCGATCAGGGCGCCGCAGGCGACGCCGGTGGCCAGCCGGACCAGGAACTCGACGGTGGTCAGGGTGTGCACGGCGGCACCTCCTTCAGGGAGACGGCGGGGAGACGGCGGAGCGGAAGCGGAGCGGACGGGTGGCGGGTCCTCAGCCCGCCGCCCGTCCGTTCGGCGGGTGTCCGGTGGCTCAGTGCCCCAGGGCGGTCTGGACGACCTTGATGATGACCATGATCATCGCAATCAGGAGGTAGGCGCGCAGGGCGCCCATGCCGACCTTGCGGGCGGTGGACACGACCGGCTTCTCCAGGGTCTCGAGCGGGGGCATCCGCCAGTTCTCCCGGCCGGTGCGGTCGATCGGGTCCTCCTTGGTGGCCGTGCGGCCGGAGGTGAAGGAGTACCCGGCGACCAGCACGCCCGCCACGCCGCAGCCGGCCATGATCCAGAGGATCGCCTCCGAGCTGATGTCCGGCCAGACCACGGCGGCGGTCAGGATGAGCGACAGCATGACCAGCACGCCGACCACGGCCGCGGTGAAGGCGTTCGTCTTCGGGCCGTTGACCCACGGGCCGAGGACGGCCTTGTCGTTGCAGAGCAGCAGCAGGAAGACCGTCGCGGAGGGCAGCAGCACGCCGGCGAGCACCTGGACGAACTGCGTCATCAGGCCCTGGGTGTACTCGGTGGACAGCAGGGTGATACCCGCGGCGGTGACCACCAGGCCCGCGTAGATCCCGTAGAAGCCCTTCGCGCCCTTCACGCCGCGGTGCAGCGAGTGCTTGATGCCGAAGACGTCGCCGACGGCGTAGGCGGTGGAGAGCGAGACCGCGAAGGCCCCGATGATCGAGGCGTCCAGCAGGGCGATGGCGAACAGCACGCCCGCCAGGTGGCCGGCCTTGTCCTCGATGCCCTTGGCCACGTCGGCCGCGCTGGTGAACTGGCCGAAGCCGTCGGTGCCCGCGAACGCGGCGGCGGTGAAGCCCATCATCGCGGCGGCGCCGACGATGACCACCGCGATGCCGATCCACAGGTCGATCTTCTCGTACCTCATGAAACGCGGGGTGATGCGCTTGTCGATGACGTACGACTGCTGGAAGAACAGCTGCCAGGGGGCGACGGTGGTGCCGACGATGGAGATGATCACCAGCATGACGGCCGCGAGCTGGCCCGAGCCGCCCGGCATGCTCGGCACCACGAAGTCGTGGGCCATCCGCGAGGTCTTCGGGTGGACCAGGAAGTAGATCGGCACCAGCAGCAGCGAGCCGACGCACAGCGTGACGGCCACCCGCTCGAAGCGCTGGAAGGAGCCGGTGAACGCCGAGGCGATGATGATCGCGGCGGCCAGGACCACCGAGGCGGCCTTCGGCAGGCCGAGGTAGCCGGCCGCGAGGGTGACGCCGATGAACTCGGTCACCAGGGTGAGGGCGTTGAGCAGGAACAGGTCGACGACGCTGAACGCGCCCCAGAACCTGCCGAAGCGCTCCAGGATCAGCCGCGCGTGGCCGACGCCGGTGACGGCGCCCAGGCGCAGCACCATCTCCTGGTTCACGTACAGCACGGGGATCAGCATCAGCAGGGTCCACAGCAGCTGGGTGCCGTAGTTCTGGCCGGCCTGCCCGTAGGTGGAGAAGGCGCCGGCGTCGTTGTCGCCGACCATGACGATCAGGCCGGGGCCGATGATCGCCAGCAGTGTCTTCAGGCGCACCGACAGGCCCCGGCGGGGCGCGTCGTCGTCCAGCCTGATGGTGCCGAGGGCACCCTTGATGTCACCGACGTGCGCGTCGTCCAGCACCGCGCCGCGGGCGGCCGGGACCTTCGGGTCGAGCATGACGTTCGCCATGGTGGATCCTCCCCGCCCCCTGCCTTGAGGGGGCCTTCAGGGGGCACGCAGCAGTAATCCTCCCTGCGGACGGGCACGGCGCCGGGCCGCACGGCGGCGCGAGCCGGCGCGGGGCCGGGCTCGGTCATCGTGTGGACATGACGGTGCGTCACTTCACGACGGCGCGTCAGTTCCCTTGCTTCATGGGACGGTTGCACCAGGGCATGGTCGAGCGGCCTCGGATGCAGGGAGCAGCGCGTGGTGAGCGTTCGCAGGAAAGGTTGTTACCGCGTGCCGGAGGTGTACGAGAGCATGCGGGGATAGGGGCAACTGTGGCCCGGACTACTGCAGTCCATGTTTCTCGCCTCCTCCCGGCCGGGGGCGCACCGACTGTGCGCCGCGTCGCGACACGGCAAGGAGCGGACCGACCCCCTGACGGAACCGGTACACCCCAACTCGTCAGAGCTTTGGCACTCCACGGCGTAATCCCCGCCCGGGGGAAGCCACTTGGGATCAACCCTTAACTCGGGAAGATCTGTCCTGAACCTGGGCGTCTCTCGACGTCGTCGGGTCAGTGGCCTGTGTCCGTGAAGACGCCTCACCGAACGAGGTGCCTCTTCAAACCTCCAGAAGCATAGCCCCTCCCCGAGCACCGCAGGATGCTTTTCCTACGATCTTCGACACCTTTGTAGAACCGTGACCGGACATCCGTCCGAACCACCGACCGCCGACCGGGGCCGTACCATGGGCGCCGTTCCGGACGGGGACGGCGAGGAAGGGAAACGGGCGGTGCTGCGCGGGTTCGGCGATCTTGAGGCCGAGATCATGGACCGTCTCTGGTCCTGGGGCCGGCCGGCCACGGTGCGCGAGGTGGTCGACGACCTCCGGCAGAAGCGGCCGGTCGCCTACACCACCGTGACGACGGTGGCCGACATCCTCCACACCAAGGGCTGGCTGCGCCGGGACAAGGTCGGCCGCGCCTGGGTGTACGAGCCGACCTGCACGCGCGAGGCGTACACCGCCCGGCTCATGCACCAGGCGCTGGAGACCACCGCGGACCGCACCGGCGCGCTCCTGCACTTCGTCGACGCCATGAGCGGCGACGAGGCCGGCGCGCTGCTGGCCGCCCTGGAACAGGTGAAGGCCCGGGACGACGAGCGGTGACCCTCGCACTGCTCGGCCTCTACCTGGTCGCGGCCGGTCTCGCGCTGCCCCGCCGGCTGGCCGGCTCCGCCCGGCTCCAGGCGCACCCGGTGGCGGGCACCGCCCTGTGGCTGGCGCTGATGGCCTCCTTCCTCGTCGCGCTGCTGCTCGCCGCCCACCACGCCGTCGAGCCGTTCGCCCACGAGCCCGCGGGGCTGCTCGGGCTCGTCCCGCACGCCGAACCGGCCCGGCCGCTGGCCCCGCACACCCACGACGGGTGGCTCCTCACCGCCGGGGCCGCGGGGCTCGCCGCGGTGGTGGCCGCCGTCGGGGCGCGAGCCGGCCGGGCACGACGCCGGCACCGGGCGGTGCTGGACGTCGTCGCGGTGCGCGACCGGCGCTGGAACGCGCTGGTGCTGGAGCACGCCCACCCGACCGTCTACTGCCTGCCCGGACGCCGCAGCCGGGTCGTGGTCTCGCGCGGCGCCCTGGAACTCCTCGACGAGCGCCAGCTCGCCGCCGCCGTCGCGCACGAGCGCGAGCACATCCGCGGGCGCCACCATCTGCTCCGACTCCCGGCCGACGCCTTCGCGCTCCTCCTCGGCCGCCTGCCGCTGGCCCGCCTGGGCCGGGCCGAGGTGGCGCTGCTGCTGGAGATGGCGGCCGACGACGCGGCGCTCGCCCGGGTCTCGCGCAGCGAACTCGCCTCCGCGCTCTGCGCCCTGGCCACCTCGCCGGCGCCCCCGGGCGGCTCCCTCGGGGTCGCGGCCACCGGGGTGCTCACCCGGGTGCGGCGGCTGGCGCGCCCCGGGGGCGGCCTCCGCCGGCGCCGAGCGGCCTGGTGGGCCGGGGTGGTGGCGATCCCCCTGCTCCCCTACCTGTTGGCCTGCGCGCCGCATCCGTGAGCCCGGCCCGCCGCGCTCCGTCCACTGACCGTCCATCAGGCTCTCAGGGAGATCGGTTAGCCTGCCCCCGCACCGCACCGTGCGGTGCACCAAGAGGGGGATCGACTACCGCGATGACTGCGAAGACTTCGCCGAGCACGTACACCCGCGCCACCGCCGTGGCCGCCGCTGCCGCCGCCGTCCTGGCGCTCACCGGCACCACGGCCCAGGCCGCCGCCCTGTCGGCCGCCGCCCCGGTCTCCGGCACCGAGGGCATCGTCACCGTCGGCCACAACCAGGCCCAGCCGCTCGTCAGCCCCGACGGCACCACGGCGTACGTCGTGGTGACCGGCCCGGGCAACGCCGTCCAGGTCAAGGCCGTCGACACCCGGAGCGACGCCGTCACCCGGCAGGCCACCCTCGCCACCGCCCAGCTCGGGCAGGTCGCCGGGCTCTCCCCGGACGGCACCCGCCTGTACGTCGCCAACGGGCAGCAGCTGACGGTGCTCGACACCGCCGCGCTGGCCGTCGTCGCCACCACCGCCCTGCCCGACCAGCCGCGCCCGGCCGGCTGGACCCCCGGCGCGCTCACCGGCCTCACCGTGAGCCCCGACGGCTCCACCGCCTACGTCGTCCAGAACGGGCCGGTCACCTACCGCCAGTACGGTCAGGGCCGGGTGATCGCGTTCTCCACCGCGCAGAAGGCCTTCACCGGCTCCGTCCAGGTGCCCACCAGCTTCACCGGCACCGCCGCGTTCCGGCCGGGCGGGCACGACCTGTACGTCGGCGGCGACGCCGGCGTCTTCCACGTCGGCACGGCCGGCGCCACGCCCACCCTGGTCGGGACCGTCGGCGGCACCGCCGGGGCGCTCGACTACTACCCGGTCTTCACCCCGGACGGCACCCGCCTGTTCGCGCTGGCCTCCGGTTCCAAGGGCGGCCAGGCCGACGTGATCGACCCGGCCGGCGACACCGTCACCCGGCACCTCACCCTGGTCGGCGGCTTCGCCGACCTGCGCGCCCCGCAGGTCAGCCCGGACGGCACCCGGCTCTACGTCGCGAAGAACGACTACACCGCCGGCCCGTCGGTGCTCTCCGTCGACACCGCCTCCGGCAGCGCGGTGGCGGCCGAGACCGTCTCCCCCGACGAGGACCAGCTCGACGGTCTCGCCGTCGGCCCCGACGGCCACACGCTCTACGTGACCGGCAGCATCGGCAGCAACGGGACGCTCCAGATCATCGCCAACTGACCCTGACGGGCCACGGGTCCGGTCGCTCCGTGCGGAACGGCCGGACCCGTGGCACGTATTGACACCCCGTCACTTCACGTCGACCGGCGGGCATACGGCCGGATCCTGCACCTCGGGGCAACCTCGCACCCGCCGAACGGCCACGGGCTGACGCGCGATGCGCGGCCGCGCATCGTCGCGGTCCGATCCCGCTGCGGAGCGCCCCGGGCCGCGCCGGTCAGGCGGGGCGGACGGCGCCCATGTACGGCATCGCGGCGATCGGGAGGACCTCGATGTTCTTGCCGGTGCGCGGGGCGTGGATCATCTTGCCGTCGCCGATGTAGATCCCGACGTGGTGGATGTCGTCGTAGAAGAACACCAGGTCGCCGGGCTGGAGGTCGCCCCGGGCGATGCGCGGGCCGTCGTTCCACTGGTCCTGGGAGATCCGGGAGATCTTGACGCCGGCCGCCCGGTAGGCGGCGCCGGTCAGGCCGGAGCAGTCGAAGCTGTCCGGGCCGGTCCTGCTCCAGCCGTACGGCTTGCCGAGCTGGGCGTAGGCGAACTTGACGATGTCGGCGGCGCGACCGCTCGTGGGGGCCGCCGGGCCGTCCGCGGCGGGGCGGTCGGCCGAACGGGAGGCGCGGTCGGCCGCGGCGGCCTGCTGCGCGGCGGCCTTCGCCTTCTCGGCGGACTCCTGGGCGTTGATCCTGGCCCGGTCGGCGGCGCTCAGCTTGTTGAGCAGGGCCTGCGCCTGGGCGAGCCGGCTCTGGACCTGCTTCTTCTCCTCGCCCAGCGCCGCGCCCACGCTGTCGAGCTGGGCGAGCGTGGCGGCGGCCTCGGCGCGGTCCTGGTCGAGCCGGCGCTGCTCGTCGCGGGCCTGCTTGAGCAGCGCGGTCTGGCCCTCGACCACCTGGTTCTGCGCGGCGGCGCGCTCCAGGTAGGCGGCCGGGTCGGAGTCGAGCATCAGCTGGACGCCCGGGTCGATGCCGTTCGTGCGGTACTGCTCCCCCGCCACCGCGCCGAGCCGGGTGCGCAGCTCGTTCATCGCCTCCTGGCCGCGGGCGACCTTGTCCTGGATCCGGTTCGCGTCCGCCTGGAGCGTCTGCTGCTTGGCCTGGAAGCCGTTGTAGCGCTCGACGGACTGCTCGGCCTCCTCGTTGAGCTTGTCCACCTGTTCCTTGACGGAGGCGAGGGTGGGCGTCGGCTCGGCGTGGGCGCTCCCGGCGGCGAACACCGCGCCGCCGGCCACGGCCGTGGTGAGGACGGCGAGACGGGCCCGGCTAGGAGGGCTGGGCTTGCGGCGCTTTCCCATGGGCAGGGGCTCCTTCGGGGGACGGAGACAGGGCGGAGCGAGGCGGATCCGGGCACGGCGGATCCGGGCACGGCGGAGCGAAGGCGGGTGAGGTCGCACGGGGGATGTCAGCCTCACCCGCCTTCTTCTAAGTAACTTAATAGACAGGGGGGCGGGTTCCACAATCCCGTTGCCTCTTCACTTCCTTGAACGTCGACGGCCTCCGGCTGCGTTCAGCGGTCCGGGCGACGGATCGGGCCGGCCCGGCGCCGCAGGTGGCACTCGGTGCCACCCATAGTGCTGAAGTGTCGCTAAATCGAGGGAAAGGTCACATCGACCGGCCCTCCTGCGCCCGCGCGAACGGGCGCTAACCTGCGGTCATGAAGGTCCCGCCCGAAGGGCTCCCCCTCGCCGCCGAGTTCCCGGCAGCGCACCGTGAGCAGTGGCAGCGGCTCGTCGAGGGCGTGCTGCGCAAGTCCGGCGCGCAGCCCGAGGACGGCCCCGCCGCCGAACAGGCGCTCGCCACCACGCTGCAGGACGGCCTGAGCGCCCGCCCCCTGTACACCGCCGACGACACCGGCGCCGAAGCCGGCTACCCGGGCTTCGCGCCGTTCGTGCGCGGCGGCCGCCCGCAGGGTTCGGCCGTCGCCGGGTGGGACGTCCGCCAGCGGCACGCCGACCCGGACCGGCGGCGGACCAACGAGGCGGTCCTCGCGGACCTGGAGAACGGCGTCGGCTCGCTCTGGCTGGAGCTCGGCGGGGACGGCCTGCCGATCGCCGCGCTGCCCGAGGCGCTGACCGGCGTCTACCTCGACCTCGCCGCCGTCGCCCTCGACGCCGGGGCCGAATTCACCGACGCCGCCGAGCAGTTGTTCAAGCTGTACGAGGAGCGCGAGGTCTCCCCCGGCGCCGCCGCCGGCAACCTCGGCGCCGACCCGATCGGCCTCCAGGCCAGAACCGGCGCCGCCGACCGCACGGACGCCCTGCTCGCGCAGGCGGCCGCGCTCGCCGCCCGCTGCGCCGCCGACTACCCCGGCGTCCGGGCCCTCACCGTCGACGCCCTGCCGTACCACGAGGCCGGCGCCTCGCCCGCCCAGGAGCTGGGCTGCTCGCTCGCCACCGGTGTCGCCTACCTGCGCGCCCTCACCGCCGCCGGGCTCCCGGTGGACGCGGCGCTCGGCCAGCTGGAGTTCCGCTACGCGGCCGACGGCGACCAGTTCCTGACCATCGCCAAGTTCCGTGCCGCGCGCCGCCTGTGGGCCCGCGTCGCCGAGGTGTCCGGCGCGTCCGCCGAGTCCTGCGCGCAGCGCCAGCACGCCGTCACGTCCCGCGTGATGATGACCGCGCGCGACCCGTGGGTGAACATGCTGCGCACCACCGTCGCCTGCCTCGCGGCCGGCGTCGGCGGCGCCGACGCCGTCACCGTGCTGCCCTTCGACACCGCGCTCGGCCTGCCCGACGCGTTCGCCCGCCGGATCGCCCGCAACACCCAGTCGATCCTGCTGGAGGAGTCCCACCTGGCCCGGGTGATCGACCCGGCCGGCGGCTCCTGGTACGTCGAGCAGCTGAGCGAGGAGCTCGCGCACGCCGCCTGGGCCTGGTTCCAGGAGATCGAGCGCGCCGGCGGCCAGCGCGCCGCGCTGTCGGACGGGCTGGTCGGCGAGCGGCTCGCCGCGACCTGGGCCGAGCGCTCCGCGAGGCTCGCCAAGCGGCGCGAACCCGTCACCGGCGTCAGCGAGTTCCCGCACCTGGACGAGCAGCCGCTGGTGCGCGAGCCGGCCCCGGCCGCGCCCACCGGCGGGCTGCCGCAGGTGCGTCGCGCCGAGGCGTACGAGGCCCTGCGGGACCGCTCGGACGCCTTCCTCGCGGCCACCGGCTCCCGTCCGCGACTGTTCCTGGCGTCGATCGGCACCGCCGCCGCGCACACCGCGCGCACGACGTTCGCCGCCAACCTGTTCCAGGCGGGCGGGATCGCGACCGTCTCCGTGGAGTCCGCCGACCCGGCGGCGTTCACCGAGGCCTTCCGGGCCTCCGGCGCCACCGTCGCCTGCCTCTGCTCCAGCGACGCCCTGTACGGCGAGCACGCCGGGGCCGTCGCCGGTGCCCTCAAGGAGGCCGGCGCCCAGCGCGTGCTGCTCGCCGGCCGGCTCGCCGAGGCGCCCGCCGGGGTGGACGCGTTCATCCACGCGGGCGGGGACGCGGTCGCCGTCCTCACCTCCCTGCTGGACCAGATCACCGGTGCGGGCAGCACCGACGAGGACAAGGTGGCGTGATGATCCCCGACTTCACCGGAATCGGGCTGGACGGCGACGCCGCCCGCGACGTCACCCCCGAGCAGTGGCGCTCCGCCTGGCGGCGCTCCACCGGCAAGGACGTCGACGAGCTCGTCTGGGACACCCCCGAGGGCATCGGCGTCAAGCCGCTGTACACCGCCGACGACCTCGCCGGGCTGGACTTCCTCGACACCTACCCGGGCATCGCCCCGTACCTGCGCGGGCCCTACCCGACCATGTACGTCAACCAGCCGTGGACCGTCCGCCAGTACGCGGGCTTCTCCACCGCCGAGGAGTCCAACGCCTTCTACCGCCGCAACCTCGCGGCCGGGCAGAAGGGCCTCTCGGTCGCCTTCGACCTGCCGACCCACCGCGGCTACGACAGCGACCACCCGCGCGTCACCGGCGACGTCGGCATGGCGGGCGTCGCCATCGACTCCATCTACGACATGCGCCAGCTGTTCGACGGCATCCCGCTGGACCGGATGTCCGTGTCGATGACCATGAACGGCGCCGTGCTGCCCGTGCTCGCGCTCTACATCGTGGCCGCCGAGGAGCAGGGAGTACCGCCCGAGAAGCTGGCGGGGACCATCCAGAACGACATCCTCAAGGAGTTCATGGTCCGCAACACCTACATCTACCCGCCGCAGCCGTCGATGCGGATCATCTCGGACATCTTCGCGTACACCTCGCAGAAGATGCCCCGGTACAACTCGATCTCCATCTCCGGCTACCACATCCAGGAGGCCGGGGCCACCGCCGACCTGGAGCTCGCCTACACCCTCGCCGACGGCGTCGAGTACCTGCGCGCCGGCCTCGACGTGGGCCTGGACGTCGACGCCTTCGCGCCGCGGCTGTCCTTCTTCTGGGCGATCGGCATGAACTTCTTCATGGAGGTCGCCAAGCTGCGCGCGGCCCGCCTCCTGTGGGCCAAGCTGGTCAAGCAGTTCGACCCGAAGAACCCCAAGTCGCTGTCGCTGCGCACCCATTCGCAGACCTCCGGCTGGTCCCTCACCGCGCAGGACGTGTTCAACAACGTCACCCGCACGTGCGTCGAGGCGATGGCCGCCACCCAGGGCCACACCCAGTCGCTGCACACCAACGCCCTCGACGAGGCGCTCGCGCTGCCCACCGACTTCTCGGCCCGCATCGCCCGCAACACCCAGCTGCTGCTCCAGCAGGAGTCCGGCACCTGCCGCGTCATCGACCCGTGGGGCGGCTCCGCCTACGTCGAGAAGCTCACCCACGACCTCGCCACCCGCGCGTGGCAGCACATCCAGGAGGTCGAGGCCGCCGGCGGCATGGCCAAGGCCATCGACGCCGGCATCCCCAAGCTGCGCGTCGAGGAGGCCGCCGCCCGCACCCAGGCGCGCATCGACTCCGGCCGCCAGCCGGTCATCGGCGTCAACAAGTACCGGGTGGAGAGCGACGAGCAGATCGAGGTGCTCAAGGTCGACAACTCCTCGGTCCGCGCCCGCCAGATCGAGAAGCTGCGCCGGCTGCGCGAGGAGCGCGACGAGACCGCCTGCCGCGACGCGCTGCACGCGCTCACCCGCGCCGCCGAGGCCGGCCCGCAGCGCGGCGGCTCCCTCGACGGCAACCTGCTGCACCTCGCCGTCAACGCGGCCCGCGCCAAGGCCACCGTCGGCGAGATCTCCGACGCCCTGGAGAAGGTGTACGGCCGCCACTCCGGCCAGATCCGTACCATCTCCGGTGTGTACCGAGACGAAGCGGGCCCGTCGGCCACCCTCCAGCGCACCCGGGACCTCGTCGAGCGGTTCGAGGAGGCCGAGGGCCGGCGCCCGCGCATCCTCGTCGCCAAGATGGGCCAGGACGGCCACGACCGCGGCCAGAAGGTCATCGCCACCGCCTTCGCCGACCTCGGCTTCACCGTCGACGTCGGCCCGCTGTTCCAGACCCCGGACGAGGTCGCCCGCCAGGCCGTCGAGGCCGACGTCCACATCGTCGGCGTCTCCTCGCTCGCCGCCGGACACCTCACCCTGGTGCCCGCGCTGCGCGCCGCGCTCGCCGAGGCGGGCCGCGACGACATCACCATCGTCGTCGGCGGCGTCATCCCGCCGCAGGACTTCGACGCCCTGTACGAGGCCGGCGCGGCGGCGGTCTTCCCGCCCGGCACCGTCATCCCGGACGCGGCGTACGACCTGCTGAAGTCCCTGGCGGCCGACCTCGGCCACGAGCTGTGAGCCGCTGAGCCCCATGCCTCCGCGGACGATCGACCTCGACAGCTACGTCACGGGCGTCCTCGACGGCTCGCGCGCGTGGATCGCGCGGGCCGTCACGCTCGTCGAATCCACCCGGCCCGACCACCGCGCGCTCGCCCAGCAGCTGCTCCAGCGGCTGCTCCCGCACGCGGGCGGCGCGGTCCGGGTCGGCATCACCGGTGTGCCCGGTGTCGGCAAGTCGACCTTCATCGACTCCTTCGGCACGATGCTGACGGCGGCGGGCCACCGGGTCGCGGTGCTCGCCGTCGACCCGACGTCCAGCCGGACGGGCGGCTCCATCCTGGGCGACAAGACCCGGATGGAGCGCCTGGCGGTCGATCCCGCCGCCTTCGTCCGCCCCTCCCCCACCTCGGGGACCCTCGGCGGCGTCGCCAAGGCCACCCGCGAGTCGATGGTGGTCATGGAGGCGGCCGGGTACGACGTCGTGCTGGTGGAGACGGTGGGCGTCGGCCAGTCCGAGACGGCGGTGGCCGGGATGGTCGACACCTTCCTGCTGCTCAGCCTGGCCCGGACCGGCGACCAGCTCCAGGGCATCAAGAAGGGCGTCCTGGAACTGGCGGACGTCATCGCCGTCAACAAGGCGGACGGCCCCCACGAAACGGACGCCAAGGGCGCGGCCCGCGAACTCGCGGGCGCCCTGCGCCTGTTGCAAGCCCCCGACGCGGCCTGGACACCCCCCGTCCTGACCTGCAGCGGCCGCGAGGGCCTGGGCCTCGACGTGCTGTGGGAGCGCCTGCAGCAGCACCGCAAGGTCCTGGACGCGACGGGCGCCCTGGCCGCGAAGCGCCGCGACCAGCAGGTGGAGTGGACGTGGACGATGGTCCACGACCAGCTCCACGCCCGCCTGCACGAACACCCGGCCGTGCGCCACGTCGCACCCGACCTGGAGTCCCAGGTCCGCGCCGGCTCCCTGCCGGCGGGCCTGGCGGCACAGCGGATCCTGGACGCCTTCTTCGGCCCGGCCTGACCCTCGAGCAGGTGCCGCCGGAATTCTGGCCAATTGCGCCGCGAATGTGATCATTTAGGAGTACATAGCGAATATTCCGAACATTCCCCTGACCACTCGCCAGGTGTAGAATGCTGAGCCCGCGGCTCCGCGCCGACAGCAAACACTGGGGGCAGGCATGGCTCGTGCATGGGAAGCCGATCCTTCCGCTTTGTTCGAGAAGCGCCTGGGAAAGTCCGCGAAAGAGCTCGGCTCGTCCGAGGGCCGGGACGAATGCCCCGACATCTGGCGGCTCTCGAACGGCGACATCGCCGTGATCGGCCGGGACCTCACGGACGACTACCGCGGCAGGCTCCCCGAGGACGTCTCCGTCGGCCCGGACGAGCGGCTCGTCGTCATCCCCGGCCTCATGCTCCGCACGGCGAAGGCGGACATCACGGATGCCTGACCGGCCCGCCCCCGGGCTCCGGCCCGAGTGGGGCGAGACCCTCGCCCGGCAGGACTACAAGCGCGACTTCCGCGAGCGGGACGCCCAGGTCCGCGGCAGGGACACCTGGAAGCTCGAACGGCGCCAGCACTTCGAGGAACAGGGCAGCCCCAGCTGGGACGCGCTCCTGCGGGGCGACTGGGACGAGGCGCTGCGGCTCCTGGAGGCCCGGCGCGAGGCGCTGCTCGAACTCGGCCGCGAGGACGAGGAGCGGCAGTCGTTCTTCCATCGCGTACGGGTGGTCGAGAAGCCACTGACGACCTATCTGCACTGGGAGCTGCACTCGCTGCGGATCCGGGCCGAATGCGGCGAACGGATCCGCATCGTCGACGCCGGGGCACTGGCCGGATCCGAGCGGTCCGGCCCACTGCCCGAGGTGGTCATTCTCGGCGGCAGCACACTCTACCGGGTCCTGTATTCGGAAACGGGAACTCCGGTCGGCGCGATCCGATTCACCGATCCGGATCTCATTCTCCGATGGGAGGACTACATCAGGGATCTCTATCGGACGGGAGAGGACGTGCGAACGTACTTCGCCAACGAAGTGGCCCGTCTCCCCCACCCACACGGAAGTGGAGCGAAGTGACAGAGGAGCCCGACGACACCAC
Source organism: Streptomyces sp. SP17BM10 (assembly GCF_036322405.1). Lineage (NCBI taxonomy): Bacteria > Bacillati > Actinomycetota > Actinomycetes > Kitasatosporales > Streptomycetaceae > Streptomyces > Streptomyces sp. SP17BM10. The sequence goes on from NZ_JAQYXB010000623.1 coordinate 419,615, forward strand.
ACCCGCCCCCGGCGGCACGCGATCCACGGTGGCGGGGTCGTCGGCCCACGACGTCGTCCAGGCCAGGGACGTCAACGGAGGCATCCACTTCCACCGCGCCCCCGGCCAGGACAACACCACCCCCACGCCCCGCCAACTTCCCGCCGACGTCCGCGGCTTCGTCAACCGGGTCCGGGAACTCGGCGAACTGAACGCCCTCCTCGCCCGCGAGGACCACCTGCACCGGCGCCAACTGGCACAGGCCGCCGGACACTTCGAAGAGGCGATCGCCGCATTCGGCGCACAGGACGAGGCGCACTGGGAAGCCACCACCCTCGCCAACCTCGCCGGCGCCCACTACCGCGCCGGCCGGCTGCCCGAGGCCGCGTCCACCGTCGACCGGGCGCTCGCGGCCCACCGCGCGCTGAACAATCCACGGGGCGAGGGAAACGCGCTACGCCTGCTGAGCGACATCCAGCGTGCGGCGGGCGCCCCCGCCGGCGCACTGACCTCCGCCCAAGCAACACTGGACATCGCCTTGCACCTGCGCGACCACCGACTCGAAGGCTTCTGGCTCATCACCCTCGGCGACGCCCAACGGGCCGGCGAGAAGCTCGCCGACGCCCTGGAGTCCTACCAGCGGGCGGCGGTGCTGCAGCGCCGTCTCGGCGACCGCAGCCGGGAGGCGCTCGCCTGGCACGGCGCGGGCGAGACCTACCGCCGTCTCGAGCGGCACGCGGAAGCAGCCGCCTTCCTCCGTCGGGCCGCTGCCACCCACCGTGAACTCGGCGACGCCTGGAACGAGGCACGGGCCCTGGACGCCCTGGGCACGACACTGGCCACCGAGGACTCCCAGGCGGCGCAACGGCACTGGCAGGAGGCACTGGCCCTGCTGTCCGGCTATGACGACCCACGGGCGCTCGCCGCGCGTGACCTTATCGGACGTCGCCTGGCGGCGGACTGACCGGGGCCGTGCGGGTGGGGTCAGCGGGGCCGGCGTTCGTGGGCCGCTTGGGTGCGGAGGTCGGGGTGGGATTCGTCGTCGGGGGCGGGGTACAGGGCGGCCGACCAGGGGACGGGGCAGGGTGGGGCGTGGTCGGGGTCGGGGCAGAGCAGGTGGGTGACCTGGGCCTTGATCCGCTCGGCCTGCTCGGGGGTGGCGAGCAGGGCGAGCCTGAGTTCCCAGAGCTGGGGTTCGTCCGGCATGGTGCGGGCTCCTCGGGGGCGGGCCGACGGGGGCGGGTCCGTGGACCCGCCCCCCGGCCGGGTGTTACCAGGTGCGCTTGGTGTCGCAGTGGCGCTTGTAGTGGCCCTGCGGGACGTTCACGTTGCGCGCGGCGTCGTTGACGGCGTCCTGCACGGTGTTGCCGGTGCCGTCGGCGCGCTCGTAGCCGACCACGTTGTTGTCGCTGATCCGGACGATCTGGCACTGGACGGTCGCGTGCCAGACCCGCAGGATGCCGAGCTCGGCCGCCTGCGTGGAGGTGGTGGACGGGGCCGCGGAGGCGGCCGGGGCGGCGAAGGCGCCGAAGGCCAGCAGGGCGGTGCCGACGGCGAGCGCGCGGTGCAGGTGCTTCATGAGGGTCCTCTCGTTCCTTCGACGGTCAGTTCACCCGCGGGCCCGGGGCCCTGCGGTGCTTCGACCCTCGCATCCCGTTCGCCCGCGGAGCGATTTCGCCGGGAGGCCCGGCAGTCCCCTGGCAGTTGTCCGCCGACTGCCAGCACTGCCATCCCCCGTGCTCCGGTGTGAACCGTCCCGCTCGGCGGCGGCTACGTACCCGGCGTCAACGGCAACGCCCGCGTAGGAGAGTCCCCATGGCGTACGACACCGCGATCCCCCGGCTCGAGGGCAGGCGCGACGATCCGTCCCTGGCGGCGGTGGTGGGCACCGAACTGGCCAGGCACAAGCGGGGGTTCGTCCCCTGGTACCACGTGCTGGCCCCGGTGCTGATCACCGTCCCGCTGTTCCTCGGCGCACTCGGCTCGTCGGAGGCGAAGGCGGGCCAGACCTTCGAGGTGTTCCGCAACGTGACGCTGGAGTTCTGGGGCGTCCTGGTGCCGATGACCGCGGGACTCGCGGCGGCGCTGTCGGTCCGGGCCGACCAGGACGCCTGGCGGCTGCTGCTCTCCTACGGGGTGCCGCGCGGACGGTACTTCGTCGGGAAGGTCGCCGCGCTGGGGGTGCTGGGCTTCGTCTCCTCGACCGTCCTGCTGGTGATGCTCTCGATCGGGGCGGTGCTCAGCGGGAAGTTCCCCGGCGCGATGGGCACGGTGGCCGCCGCGGTCTACCTGCCGTGGCTGGTGGGCCTGTCGATGACGGCGCTCGCGGTGCTGGTCGCGGTCGTCTGGGGGATGGGCCCGAGCATCGGGGTCGGGGTGGCCGGGCTGCTGTGCGGGGCGCTCGTCTCGGACAAGGTCTTCTGGTACGCCGTCCCGTTCGCCTGGCCGATGCGGGTGGTCCTGCCCCTGGCGGGGATCGGGCCGAACGGCGTGCCGCTGCCCAAGGGCAGCCCGGTGACGTCGATGTCGGCGATCCCGCTCGCCGTCGTCCTCGGCGGCGTCCTGACCGCCGTCCTGCTGCTGGTCGGCAGCCTGCACATGCGCCGCAAGGAGATCTGAGCCGTGGAACCGACGTACCGCCAGCACGCCGCCGCCCCGCAGCCGGCCCCGGCGCTGATGATCCGCGGGCTGCACAAGCACTACCGCTCGCACCGCGCCCTGGACGGGGTCGACCTGACGGTCTGGCCGGGTGAGGTCTACGGGCTGCTGGGGCCCAACGGCGCCGGCAAGACGACACTGATGAAGGCGCTGCTCGGCCTCCAGCGGCCGTCCGCCGGGACGATCGAGGTCCTCGGCCGGCCGGTGGGGCGCGAGGCGCTCGCCGGGGTCGGCGCGTTGATCGAGGTGCCCGGGCTCTGGCCGACCCTGACCGCCGAGGAGACGATGGAGGTGCACGCCCGGCTGCGCTGCGTGCCCCGCGACTGGATCGGACCGGCGCTGCGACTGGTGGGGATGGCCGACGTCCGGGGGCGCCGGGTGAGCGCGTACTCGCTGGGCATGCGCTGGCGCCTGGGGATCGCGGTGGCACTGCTGGCCCGGCCCCGGCTGATGGTGCTGGACGAGCCGACCAACGGGCTGGACCCGGTGGGCATCCGGGAGATGCGCGGGATCATCCGGTCGCTGGCCGACCAGGGGGTCGCGGTGCTGATCGCCAGCCACCAGCTGGCCGAGGTCGCGCAGGTCTGCGACCGGGTGCAGGTGCTGGCCGCGGGCCGGACCCGGTACGAGGGGACGCTGGACGGACTGGCGGTGGAGGGCAGCGTGGAGGAGGGGTTCTTCCGGCTGCTGGAGCGCGCCGACTCGGGCGTGCGCTGAGCGGCGCTGAGCGGCGATGAGCGGGCGACGAGCGGGCACGGCGGCCGGGGCGGCGGTGCCGACGGCGACGACAGCCGTGCCGGCCGGCGGCCCCGGGGACAACTCGCCCTGGGCCGCCGGGCCGCCGTCGGCCGGTTCAGGAGGCGCCGCGGGCCGCCGTCGGCCGGTTCAGGCCCAACGCGGCGGCCAGCGTGACGAGTTCGGTCCGGTTGCCGACGTCGAGGTGGTCGTAGAGGCGGCGGATGCGCCGGTACATGGACCGCTCGGAGCAGTAGTGGTGGCGGGCGATCTCGGAGACCGTCATGGAGGTGCAGAGCAGCCGGACGAGGGTCCGCTCGCTGTCCGCGAGGGAGGCCGGCCGGGGCGCCGGGTGCGGCGGTGCCGGGTGCGGCAGGAGCCGGTCCGCCGGGCCGCGTCCGCCGGGCCCCGCCACGCCCGGCGGTTCGGACCACGCTTCGGACCACGCTTCGGACCCCGGTCCGGACCACCGTTCGGACGGCCGCGCGGACGCCGGGACGCGGTGGTCGGCGAGCCGCAGCCGGCCCGGTACGGCCTGGGCCGTCGCGGGGACCGCGCCCGAGCCCGGTGCGTAGGCCTGCTGGGCCTGTAGCTGGGCGGTGAGCGCGTCGGCCTGTTCGAAGCCGATGGCGAGGTTGACGACGAAGTCGGCGCCCGAGCGGATGGCGTAGTAGGTGCGGTAGCCGGTGACGTCGGTCGTGACGGCGACCAGCAGCGACATCGGGTGGTGCAGCCGCACGTCGCGCAGGGCGTCGGCCTGGAACTCGCTGGTGATCGGCAGGAAGATCGGCAGGTGCAGGACGCGGCCGGGTTCGGTGAGGTCGGCCTCGTCGACGAAGCCGATCCGGTCGCCGGGCAGCCAGATGCTGCCGAGCGGGTTGTCCGGGGTGTCGAAGTACGGGCGCAGCCCGGTGTGGGCGAGGACGTGCAGAGCGGGTCGTTCGGTGCTGCGGCTCTCGTGGTGTGCGGTCGTACGGCGTTCCTGGCTGTCGTGCATGACGATGAAGCCCCCGTTGTTTCGTCCGCTGGTGGGTGGGACCGGGGCGTACCGGGAGGGGCCGGTACGCCCTGTGGCGGTCGGTCAGCGAAGCGGCAGAGTCCCGGGGGCCCGGTCCGGCGGGCCCCCGGGTGGTGGTCAGCCGGCGAAGCGGCAGAGCTTGAGGGCCCGGCTGAGCAGGGGCCCGAGGCTGACCTTGTGGCCGTCGGAGCCGGTGAGGCGCACGGGTTCGACCGACGGGAGGCCGGACTGGGACGCCTCGTCGTTGAGGGCGTAGGCGGTGCTGTCGGGGGCGGTGAAGACCGCGCGGTTCCCGGTGCGGCACTCGAGCGTGCCGTGGTCGACCGTGAGCGGCCAGGTGTAGCCGAAGTTGTTCTCCGCGACGGGCTGGACGCTGGCGCTGGGGCTGGGCAGCGGGGTCGGGGAGGTGGTCGCGGGCTTGGGGCGGTCGACGCCGCAGGCGGTGAGCGGCAGGAGCAGGGCGGCGAGGGCCGCCGCCGCGAGGGCGGCCGGACGGCGGTGTCCGGACGTGGCACGGGAGGTCATGGCTGGGTTCACCTCGTGATGGTCTGGTCGTGGGGGTGGTCGGGCCGCGCGGAGCCGGGGGCCGTACCGGGGGCCGCGACGAGCGCCGCGTAGCCGTCCTCCAGGGACGCCTCGACCGGCCGGGCCCCGTCCGGGGGCGTCGTGGTGACGAGCCGGTACTCGGTGCCCTCGGCGGTGGTGACGGCGCTGACGACCTCGGCGCCGGCGGGTGGCGCCGGCCGGTCGGCGGCGGGCCGCCAGAGGTAGGTGCAGCCGGCGGCCTGACGGGCGAGGGCGGCGGCGGTGTCGTGGAAGACGAGCCGGCCGGCGGCCAGGACGGCCACGTCCGGGCAGGTCTGGGCGACGTCGTCGAGGATGTGGGTGGACAGCAGCACGGTGCGCCCGCGGCCGAGCCCGGCGAGCAGGGTGCGGAAGCGCATGCGCTCGTGCGGGTCGAGTCCGGTGGTCGGCTCGTCGACGACGAGCAGCGACGGGTCGCCGAGCAGGGCCTGCGCGATGCCGACGCGGCGCTTCATGCCGCCCGAGAAGCCGGCGAGGCGCTCCCGGGCGCGGTCGTCCAGGCCGACCTCGGCGAGCCGTTCGTCGACCTGACGGCGGCGGTCGCGCTTGTCGTGCAGGCCCTTCAGGACGCCGATGTAGTCGAGGAACTCGCGGGCCGTCAGGTCGGGGTAGAGGGCGAGCTCCTGCGGGAGGTAGCCGAGGGCGGCCTTGACGGCGGTGAGTCCGGCGGTGGTGGCGAGGTCGTGGCCGCCGACGGTGACGCGTCCGGAGGTCGGGGCGAGGACGCCGGTGAGGATGCGCAGGAGGGTGGTCTTGCCGGCGCCGTTGGCGCCGAGCAGGCCGACGGTGCCCCGCTCGATGTGCAGGTCGACGTCGACGAGGGCGCGCCGCCCGCCGGGGTGGACCTTGGTGAGTCTCTCGGTGGTGATGTTCATGATGCTCCGTGGCGTCGGGTGCGGGCGACGAGGTGGCCGAGTGCGTAGCAGAGGGCGGCGGTCGCGAGGACGAGGACGAGGTTGAGCAGGGCGGTGGCGTCGGTGGCGTCGGGGCGCAGTGCGCCGGTGCCGTCGCGGGTGGCCCAGATCCGGGGCGCGTGGGCCCAGGCGACGAGGGCGTGGCCGCCGATCGGGGAGAGGAGGGTGCCGGTGGGGGTGGGCACCGGGGAGAACGCCGGGGGGAACTGGCAGGCCCAGATCCAGACCAGGGTGAGGGCGACGCGGGCGGCGGCGGGCGGCAGGAGGGCGCCGAGCAGGCCGCCGAGTGCCGCGGCGAGGAGGGCGGCGGGGACGATCGCGGTGACGAGGGCGGCCGTGGCGGCGAGCAGGACGGTGCCGGAGGCGGTGGCGGCCGCGAGTACGGCGGCCCCGAGCAGGAAGAGCAGGACGACCGGGCCGAGCGCGGTGAGCAGCGGCCCGAGGAACTGCCCGGCGCTGCGGGCGGCGGCCGGCGCGGGGGTGGCGGCGAGCAGTTCGGTGGTGTCGCGGACGTCGTGGGCGCGGCGCAGCCGGTCGGTGAGGGCGAGGCCGGTGCCGAGGGCGCAGAGGGTGTTGACGAGGACGGCCGCGGCCCCGACCTCGGCGGCGGGGTCGCTCTGGCCGGTGACGATGGGTGAGGTGGCGGTGAGCAGGAGGGTGAGCAGCAGGAGGGGGAGGAGGGTGCCTTGCACCGCGCGGCGGCGGGCCGCCATCAGGGCCTCGTAGCGCAGGGACCAGAGCATCGCGGTCATGGGGTCCGCCGGTCGTCGGGGCCGGTGGTGCGGCCGGGTCGGATGAGGGGGCTCGGGTGGCGGGCGAGGCCGCGCAGGGAGGTGGTGATGAGCAGCGCGCCGAGGACGGCCGCGGGCACCGCCCGGGCGGGCCCGTCGGGGACGGCGTGGTCGACGAGCAGGAGTTTGCCGAGGGCGAGCGCGACGACGAGGCCGGCGGCCGGGGCGGCGGTGCCGGTGCGGGCGGTGAGCCGCAGCGCGCAGCCGCTCAACAGGAGTGTCGTGCCCAGGAGTTCGAGCGCGGTGCGCACGGGGTCCTGGGCGGTCGTCGCGGCGACGGCGGTGAGGACGGTGGTACCCAGGAGCGCGGTCGTGCCGAGCCAGGCGAGGCGGCGGGCGACGGTGCGCGGGTAGGGGGTGGGGAGGGTGAGGTGGAGTTCGAGGAGGTGTTCGCGGGCGAGGACGGAGGCGCAGGCGAGGGCGGTGGCGACCGGGAGGGTGCCGGTGATCAGGGTGCGGGCGGCGAGCGTCCCGCCGGCCGTGCCGGTCCCGGCCGCGGCGGCGCCGGCGGCGGCGAGTGCGGCGAGCAGGGGCAGGGCGAGGGCGGGGAGGCCGCAGCGGCGCGCTTCGTGTATGAGCCACGGGGTCGCGGTCACGGTGGTGGTCTCCTCCAGGGTCCGGGTGGCCGCCGCCGGTGATGGGGCGGACGTGCCGCCGCCGCGGCGACGGGGGTGGCGTCGCGGCGGCGGCACGTCATGTACGTTGCGGCGCGGGCGGTGCCGGTTCACGTGCGCCGGTCGTGGCTCCGGAACCGGTGCGTGCCGCGGGAGGTGGGGTGCCCGCACGGTCAGGTGGCGGGCGGCGGGTCGGTGTGGCGGCGCATCGCGGTGACGCCCCAGGCGAGCAGGGCGGCGGCGGCGAGCAGGGCCCAGACGGTGGTGGACAGCAGCGGGGCGAGGACCCGGGTGATCGGGCTGGTGATCAGGCCCTCGGGCCCGGTGAGGACGCCGAGCAGCCAGAACCCGCCGCCGGCCACGGCGCCGGCCACGGGACCGCTGCGGACGGAGAGCGCGAGCGCGAGGGAGCCCGCCAGGAGGGACTGGCCGAGCCAGCCGGTGACGACCGTCCACCAGCCGGATCCGCTGACGAGCAGTGAGGAGGAGGCGGCGAGGGCGAGGTCGATGCCCAGGACGGCGGTGAGCCGGGCCAGGAGGACGCTGGTGGGCGAGACCGGGGTGGTGTGCAGGAGCTCGTGTCTGGGGTCGCGGCGGGGCGAACCGGCGGCGAGCGCGCCGGCCAGGACGAGGAGGACGACCACCGCGGTGTAGAGGCGGGTGCCGGGACCGCCTCCGGGCTGGACGGCGGCGGCGGCCGCGGCGGCCACCAGGGCGACGGCGCTGGCCGGGGCCCAGAGCCGGGGCATCAGGACGGCCTGGCGGACGACGAGCTGCCAGGCGGTGCGCCAGGGGCGGGCGAGGGGCGGGCGGCGCGCGGGATTGGCCGATTCGGTCGGGTGGGTGCGGGGCCCGCGCTCGGGCGCGGCGGCGCCGAGGAGCGGCCCGAGGAGGGCGTCGAAGGACGGCGGGGCGATGTCGTGCTCGGCGGCCCCGGCGCGCAGCACGGTGCCGACCCGGTGCCAGAGGGCCTGGCGGGAGCGGCAGTCCTGGCAGGCCGCCAGGTGCCGGCGGTCGCGGTCGTCCGCGGGCCCGTCGACGGGCATGACCGACAGAACGTCGTCGGTGAGGTGGTGAGTCATCGTCGTCCCGTTGTTCCTTCCAGCCGCGTGGCGGCGAGGATCGCGCCCAGCCGCCTGCGGGCGTGGGACATCCGGCTCTTGACGGTACCGACCGGGATGTCGAGCACGGCGGCCACTTCGGGGTAGGGCAGTTCGTCGACCAGGACCAGGTCGAGCACCTCGCGCAGGTGCCCGGGCAGGGTGTCGACGGCGGTGCGCAGTTCGGTGTGGTCCGCGTCGCGCAGGACCCGGTCCTCGACGCCGCCGCCGGGGTCGGCGCGGTCGTGCGCCTCGGTGAGCTCGACGGTCTGCGGGCGCGACCTGCGCAGCTGGTTGTGGGCCTGGCGCCGCGCCACGCCCATCAGCCAGCCGCGCACCGAGGAGTCGCCGCGGAAGCCCCCGGCCGACCGCCACACCGCGAGCCAGGTCTCCTGCAGGATCTCCTCGGCCGTTCCCCGGTCGGAGGTGAGTCTGTGGAGGAGGCGGAGCACGGCGGCGGAATGCCTCTCGTAGAGGGCTCTCAGGGCGGTTTGGTCGCCGCGGGCCACGGCGGCGATCAGCGCTTCGTCCGAACACACACCATGTACGTATCCCGAAGTCGGCGGACGGTTCACACGAGGTGTCGCCCGGCGCGCGTTTTCGGCCTGGCCCGGCCGATCGGCGGGGGTGAACACGCCGGTCAGCGGGTGCCGACCCGCCGGTCGGCGGGGCCGCGGGCGCCGCGGGCGCCGCGGCTGACACGGGACTGCCAGGACTGCCAACCCGGCCGGGATCCGTTGATTGTTCTCGAACCACCATGATTGCGTGATGGTCAGATCGCGATCTGGGAACTCCCGTTCGAATCCATTTCGAATCCACGAAGGAGGCGCCATGGGCATCAACGGCACCGTGTCGCAGCAGGACACCGACCTGTTCGACCTGGACCTCGAGATCGGCGTCGAGAAGTCCGTCGCCGGCCCGGCCATCACCAGCGTGTCGTGGTGCACCCCGGGCTGCACCAGCGAGGGCGGCGGCTCCGGCTGCAGCCACTGCTGCTGACACCGCACCGCCCCGGAGGCCGGACACCCGGCCTCCGGGGCCACCCCGCACCGCCCGACCCGACCACCCGACGGAGGGAGCACCCGTGGCGGAGCAGCCCCGCCCCACCCTGTTCGCAGCCGAGGACGTCTTCCTGCTCCGCGCACCGCTGGCCACCGGCCCGAGCGCGCTGCCCCTCCCCGCCGACGGCCCCGGCGACCCGCACGCCTGCGCGCGGCTCCTCGCCGCCGCGGCCGCCGACCCGCTCCTCGACGAGGCCATCACCCTCGCCTCACCCAGCCTGGGCGCGCTCCTGCGGCGCGTCGCCGAGTCCGGGCCCGACGGCGTCCGCACCGGCCAGCTGCGCCGCGCAGCGCTCGCCGTCCTGCGCTACGACCTGCGGATGCGCACCCGACCCACGCCGTTCGGCCTCTTCGCCGGCGTGGCGCTCGGCCGCTTCGACGTCGCCGCGAAGTACCAGCGCGGCGCCGCGCACCGCACCCGCACCCACGCCGACCTCCAGTGGCTCACCCGGATCGGCCACCGGCTGGAGGCCGACCCGGCCGTCCTCGCCTCCCTCACCGTCCAGGCCCACCAGGCACTGACCGCCCGCGGCGACCGGTTCCTGCTGGCCGCCTCCTCCACCAGGGGGCTGCGGCCGGGCGACGACGGCGAGGCCCGCGCCACGGTCTCGGTCCGCCGCAGCGCCGTCGTCGAGTTCTGCGTCGAACAGGCCCGGGAACCGCTGCCCTGCGCGGAGCTGGCCGAGCGGATCGCCGCGGCCTTCCCCGGAGCCCCCGGGGAGCGCGTCCGCCGGCTGCTCGCCGACCTGGTCGCCCAGGAGATCCTCATCACCGGGCTGCGCCCGCCGCTCGACGGCGGTGACCCGCTGCACCACGTCCTCGACCGGCTCGCCCTCGTCTCCGGCGCCGGCGAGGAGACCGTCGGCATCCTGGAGCAACTGCGCGAGCTCGACCGCGCCCGCCGCGACTACGACGCCGTCCCGCCCGGCGAGGGCCGTGCGCAGCTGACCGCCCTCCTCGCCGCCGCCCGCAGGACCGAACCCGACGACACCCCGCTGCACATCGACACCCGCCTCGACGCCGAACTCCGGCTGCCGGCCGACGTCCGCGCCACGGTGGAGCGCGCCGCCGACGTGATGTGGAGCCTCTCCCGCCCGAAGCTCGGCCTCTTCGCCCTGCGCGACTACCACCGCCGGTTCCTGGACGTCTACGGCACGGACCGGCTGGTCCCGGTCCTGGACCTGCTCGACGCCGCCACCGGCCTCGGCGCGCCCGGCGGCTACGGCTGGCCCAACAGCGAGACGCCGCCCGTCCCGCCCGCCGACTTCCGCACCCCGCGCCGCGACCGGGCCATGGCCCGGCTGGCCGCCGCCGCCCAGCGCGAGCGCGTCCGCGAGGTGGTGCTCACCGACGACGACCTCGCCGAGCTGCGCCACGGCCCGGCCGACGAGGCCGAACTGCCCAACTCCTGCGAGATCACCGTCCAGGTGACCGCCCCGGGCACCGCCGCCCTGGACCGCGGGGAGTACCTGGTCCACCTCTCCCCCTCGCCCGGCTCCCACCGGGCCGGCGCCACCTTCGCCCGCTTCGCGGACCTCGACCCGGACTGGGCCGCGCCGTTCGCCGCCCTGCACCGGGACGGCCCCGTCCACGTCGAGGGCGCCGTCCCCGTCGACCTGGCCTTCCGCACCCGCTCCGGCCGCGCCGCGAACCTCGCCCACACCCGGCCCGCCACCGGCCGCCGCATCGCCGTCGGCCTGCCCGACCTGCCGGCCGGCGAGGTCGAGGAGCTGCGGATCGCCGACATCGCCGTCGGCGCCACCCTGGAGCGCCTCACCGCCGTCCACCTGCCGACCGGGCGCGAACTCGTGCCCGTCCTCGGCAACATGGTCAGCGCCCCGGCCCAGGCCCCCAACCCCGTCCGGCTGCTCTGGGAGATCGGGCTCGAGGGCCAGCGCCTCTGGGAGCCGTGGAACTGGGGGCCGCTCGCCGACGCGCCGTTCGTGCCGAGGATCCGGTACGGCCGCTTCGTCCTCGCCTGCGCCGTCTGGCGCCTCGACGGTCTGCGCGACCACGCCGAGCGCGGCCGGCGGGCGGGGCGTCCGACGGCCGGCTGGGACGAGGCCGTGCACGAGTGGCGGACGGCCTGGGACGTACCGCGCCAGGTGCTGGCCGTCACCACCGACCAGCGACTGCCGCTCGACCTCGACGACCCCTGGCACCGCGCGCTCCTGCTCGACCAGGTGCTGCGCCACCCCGACCTGATCGCCCAGGAGGTCCCCGGCGCGGACGAGGGCTGGACCGATGGCGAACTCGCCGGCCACACAACCGAGTTGGTCGTGCCCCTGGTCCGCCGCCGAACCGCCCCCGCCACCCGCCGCTACACCGGGCACCACCAGCCGCGGCGCACCGTGCACGGCCTGGGCGACGAATGGCTCTACCTCAAACTGCACGGCTCCGCGCGCACCCAGGACGACCTGGTCCGCGACCGGCTCCCCGACCTCGTCGACCTGGCCCGCCAGCACGGCGCCGACCGCTGGTTCTTCATCCGCTACACCGACGAGGCCGGCCGCCACCTGCGCGTGCGCCTGCACCACCCCGACCCCGCACGGCTCTGGGGCACCGCCGCACCCGCCGTCGGACGGCTCCTCACCGCCTGGCAGCAGGGCGGCCTGCTGCGCGGACACACCGTCGCCGAGTACGACCCGGAGACCGAACGCTACGGCGGCCCCGCCGCCCGGCGACTCGTCGAGGACGTCTTCCGCCACGACAGCGAGGCCGCCGTCGAACTGCTCCGGCTCGTCCGCGGCCCCGCCGCCGACCTCGGCCTCGACGCCCTCGCCGCCGTCTCCTGCGCCGCCCTCGCCCACGCCTTCGGCACCCACGCCGACGGGCCGGACGACGACGCCGCGGCGGCCTGGCTCGGCATGACCGGCAGCCGCCGCGACCTGCCCCCCGACTACCGGGCCCGGCCGGGCCACTGGCGCGCCCTCGTCGACCCCGCCGGGGACTGGCCCGCGCTCACCCGCCACCCCGCCGGGGAGCGGCTGCTCGCCGCCCTGCGACCCCGCGACCTCGCCGTCCGCCGCCTCGCCGACCACGTGCGCGCCGCCGACGGCGCCACTCCGCAGGGCCGCGTCGTCGGCAGCCTCCTCCACATGGTCTGCAACCGGCTGTTCGGCGGCGAGAGCGCCCGGGAGCTCGCCGTCCTCGGCCTCGCCCGGGGCGCCGTCCAGGACAACCTCAACCGCCGGAGGCACCAGCCGTGACCACCGCAGCACTCGACGCCCCCGCGGCCGTCGCCCTCGTCGCCGCCCGGCTCGCCGACCCGGCGCACACCGCCGCCGTGGCCTCCCGGGACGACAACCGCGACCCCGTCTACGGCCACGTCATGTGGGGCCCGCTCACCCTCGCCAACGGACTGCCCGGCGTCGCCCTCCTGTACGGCGAACTCGCCCGCACCGACGAGGACGCGCGCGCCACCGCCCACCGCCACCTCACCGCCGCCGCCCGGGCCATGCCCGACGCGCCGGGCCACGGCCTCTACTCCGGGCCCGCCGCCCTCCTCGCCGCCGCCCAGACCTGCGCCGGACCGCAAGGCCACTACGCCCTCCTGCGCCGCCGCCTCGCCGCCTGGCTCGCCGAGGACCAGCTCCGCCGGCTCGAAGCCTTCGACGCCCGCCACGCCACCGGCGCCCGGGGCGTCGACTGGGCCTCCTACGACCTCGTCAACGGCATCGCCGGGACGACCCGGCTGCTCCTCGACAGCGCCGCCTCCCCCGACGAACGCTCCCCCGAGGTCGACCACGCCCTCGACGCCTCCCTGCGCCACCTCGCCCGCCTCACCGAACCCGTCCGGGTCGACGGGCGGGAGCTCCCCGGCTGGTGGGTCCCCGCCGAACTCCAGCCCACCGACCGCGACCGCCGCACCTACCCGCGCGGCGACCTCAACCTCGGCCTCGCGCACGGCATCGCCGGCCCCCTCGCCGTCCTCACCGCCGCCCACCGCGCCGGCCACGACGACCCCGCCCTCGGCACGGCGATCCACCGCATCGCCGACTGGCTGCTCGGCTGGCAACTCCAGGACGACGCCGGACCCTACTGGCCCGCCCGCGTCGGCGTGGACGACGAACTCGCGCCCCGCCGCCCCGAAACCCTGTTCACCCGCACCGCCTGGTGTTACGGCACTCCCGGAGTCGCCGCGGCGCTCTTCCAGGCCGGCCGGGAACTCGACCGACCCGCCTGGCGCAGCACCGCGATCACCGCGCTGCGCGCAGCGCTGCGCCGCGACGAGAGCCGCTGGGCCATCGAGGGCGCCACCGTCTGCCACGGCTACGCCGGCCTCCTGCGGATCACCGCCCGGCTCGCCGCGGCCGACGGCGACCCCGACCTGCTCGCCGGCTGCGCGCGGCTCACCGCCAAGGTCCTCGAACTGGCCGACGACCGGGCTCCGTTCGGGTTCCGGCACCTGATGCGCTTCCCCGCCGCACTGCGCTCGCCCGTGCCGCACCGCGCCGTCGACACCGCCGGGATGCTCGAAGGCGCCGCCGGGGTCGCCCTGAGCCTGCTCCCGGTCCGCACGCAGGACCCGCTCCCGTGGGACCGCACGCTGGGGCTGGCATGACCGGCGCCGAACCCGCCTTCGAGATCGGTGACCTGACCGTCCGCCACGGCGGCGTCACCGCCGTCGACGGCGTCACCCTCGCCTCCCCGCCCGGCCGCATCACCGCCCTGCTCGGGCCCAACGGCGCCGGCAAGTCCAGCCTCCTCACCGCCCTGTCCACCGCGGCCCGCCCCACCTCGGGCACGATCCGCGTCTTCGGGCACGACGTCAGCCGCGCCCCGGCCGCCGCCCGCCGCCGCCTCGGCGTCGTCTTCCAGGAACGCACCCTCGACAAGGAGCTCTCCGTCGAGCGCAACCTCTGGTTCCACGCCCGCCTCTACGGCATGACCCGGGACGACGCCCGCGCCCGCATCCGGCTCCTCCTCGACCTGCTCGACCTCGCCGACCGCCGCCGCCAGCCCGTCGAACAGCTCTCCGGCGGCCTCGCCCGGCGCGTCGAGATCGCCCGCGCCCTGCTGCACCGCCCCGGCCTGATCATCCTCGACGAGCCCACCAACGGCCTCGACCCCACCGCCCGCGCCGGCGTCTGGGCCGACCTCGCCCGGCTGCGCGACCACCTCGGCGTCACCGTCCTGTTCGCCACCCACTACATGGACGAGGCCGAGTACGCCGACGAACTGGTGATCCTCCGCCGCGGCCGCATCGCCCGCCAGGGCAGCGCCGCCCGGCTCAAGGCCGGACTCGACTCGGCCCGCATCGTGGTCGCCAGCGCCGACCAGGACAGCGCCGCCGCCCAGCTGCGCGCCGCCGGCTTCGAACCGCTGAGCGGCCCGGACGGCCTCGCCGTCCACTGCCCCGACCCCGGCGCGCTCATCGCCGACGTCGCCCGCGCGCTGGACGTCCCCGGCCTGACCCTGACCACCCGCCAGCCCTCCGTGAACGACGTCTACCTGGCCGCCGCCGGCCGGCACCGGGAGGACCAGCCCACGCCATGACCACCACCACCACCGACCACGCCACGCCCACCGCTCCGGCCCCCGACGCCGCCGTCCTTCCCGCCGCCGACGCCCCGCCGCCGCAGCAGGCCGTCCGCACCGCACTGCGCGCCATCGGCGTGATCGCCCACCGCGACCTGCTCCGCCAGTTGCGCCGCCCCGGCATCCTGGTCAGCCAGGCCGTGCAGATCCTCTTCTTCGTCCTGGTCTACGCCGTCGGCTTCGACAGCATGATCCCCTCCGCCGGCGGACTGCCGTTCAGCGCGTACGTGTTCCCCGGGATCATCGCGATCCAGGTGGTCTCCATCGGGATGGCCTCCGGCCAGACCTACGCGTGGGACCGCGAGTACGGCGTCCTGCGCGAACTCCTCGTCGCCCCCGTGCCGCGCGTCTGCCTGCCCCTCGGCAAGGTCGTCGCGGGCGCCGGGCTGGTCACCGCCCAGAGCGCCGCGATGCTGGCCTTCGCCCCGCTCACCGGCATCCCGCTGACCGCCGCCCGCTTCGCCGGGGCGCTCGCCTGCTACGCCCTGACCGCCGTCGTCTTCAGCGTCCTCGGCCTCACCCTCGCCACCGTCATCACCCGCGTGCAGACCCTCCAGGCCAGCGTCCAGCTGGCCATGTTCCCGATGCTGTTCCTCTCCGGATCGGTCTTCAGCGCCGCCGACGCCCCCGGCTGGCTCGGCCGGCTCATGCACCTCAACCCCATGACCTACGCCGTCGACGCCACCCGGCAGATCCTGCTCGGCGCCCCGGGACTGCACGCACTGTCGACCGACCTCGCCGCGCTCGGCGCGCTCCTGGCCGCGGCCCTCGTCACGCTGCGCCTGCGGAGCGGCCGGTGACCGCCGCGCCGCACACCGCCCACTGGCCACCGCTGCCCGGCCACGCCACGCCCACCGGCCCCGGCAGCACAGCCGCCGGGCCCGATCCCGACACCGCGGCCCGCCGGGTCCTGGCCGGTGCGCTGCGCTGGATCGAGGACCACCTCGCCTGGTTCTCCCCCGACGCCTGGGAACGCCACCTGCCACCCCGCCCGTTCCGGCCCGGCCCCCTGCTCGAACTCCTCGGCCTGCTACGGGTCCTGCACCGCGAGGGCATCACCGGCCTGGACGAACCGCTCCCCCGCAAGGCCCTCGATCTCGCCGAACACGTCGCGGGCGAACCGGACTTCGACCGGCGGCTGCGCCGGGGGGACGCCTACTTCCCGTACCACCTCGACCTCGTCGCCCTCCTCGAACAGCTCGGCCGCCCGCAACCCCGGCTGCGCCGCGCCTGCCGGGCCCTGCTGGCCGCCGACGCCGGCGCACACGCCCGCCCCTACCGGCCGGTGCTCGGCCGGATCGAGCTGCGCCACTTCGTCGACCGCGCCGGCCTCACCCCGCCCGCCCGGCTGCCCACCGTCGACGCCCTGTTCGGCCAGAGCATCGCCGCCCACGGCCCGGACGTGCTCCAGCTCGACGAGAGCGAGACCTACGCCCTCACCCACGCCCTCTTCTACGCCACCGACTTCGGCCGGAGGCCGCCGCCGCTGGACCGGGCCGGGTGGGAGCGGCTACGGGAGGCCGTCCTCGTCCTGACCGGCGTCCACCTCGCCCGCGGCAACCTCGACCTGCTGGCGGAACTCCTGCTCTGCGCGGGTCTGCTGAACCGCGGGGACGAGCCCCACCCGCCCACGGCCCGGCAGGGCTGGCAACTGCTGGCCCGCGCCCAGCGGCCGGACGGCGCCCTGCCGAGCCCGGTGCACCGCCCCGACGCCGCCGCCCGGCTGGCGGGTGACGCGGAGCGGAGCGCAGCGTACCTGTTCGGGACCTGCTACCACACCACCACCGCGGCGGCCCTGGCCGCAGCCGTCCACCGCCCCGCCCGGCTCTCCGCCCGCTCCCCGTGCGCGCCGCTGCCACCGGCCTCGCCCGAGGCCGTCCGGCAGTGGGCCCGTACGGCGGCCGACGGCGACCCCGCCCACCTCGGCCCCCTGCTCGTCCTCGCCGTCCAGGCCCGGGACGCCGAAACCCTCACCGCCCTGCTCGCCGCCGCCCACGAGCGCGGCCAGGCGGACCACCCGCTCGTCGTCCGCGCGGCGGCGCTCCTCGCCTGCTGGACCTGACGGGGCGACGGCCCCGGGCTCGGGGCGCTCCGGGGCCGTCGGATGGCACCGCGTCAGGCGGAGGTGGCGGCGGCGAAGCGGACCGAGACGTCCTGCCAGTTGACGACGTCCCACAGGCGGGTCACGTAGTCGGGGCGGACGTTGCGGTACTGCAGGTAGTAGGCGTGCTCCCAGGCGTCGAAGGCCAGCAGCGGCGTGGTGCCCTGGCCCACGTTGCCGTGGTGGTCGTAGACCTGCTCGACGATCAGGCGCTTGCCGAGCGGCTCCCACGAGAGGATGCCCCAGCCCGAGCCCTGCACGCCCGTGGTGGCGTTCGTCAGCTGCTTCTTGAACGCCTCGAAGCTGCCGAAGTGCTCGGTGATCGCGTCGGCCAGCTCGCCGTCGGGGCGGTCGCCGCCCTCCGGGGAGAGGTTCTGCCAGAACAGCGAGTGCAGGACGTGGCCGGACAGGTGGAAGGCGAACGTCTTCTGCAGGCCGACCAGGCCGGCGAACTGCTCCTTGTCGCGCGCCTCGGCCAGCTGCTCCAGGGTGTCGTTCGCGCCCTTCACGTACGCGGCGTGGTGCTTGGAGTGGTGCAGCTCCAGGATCTCGGCCGACATCGCCCGCTCCAGCGCGGAGTAGTCGTACGGCAGGTCGGGAAGCGAGTAGGTGCCCAACGGGTCCTTCTTTCACGAGTTGACGATCGTGCCGGGACAACACTATTGCGTATCACTTGCAGGAGCGATCAATGAGCTCCTGCTTATTCCCGACGATACGTCGGGCACCATCGGGCCGTACGCGTCAGGAGCGAGGCGGGCGAGGGACCATGACGGTCGGCCCTGCACCGGGCCGCCCCGGACGCTCCGGGGCACGGGGCCTCCCGCCACTGCCGGACGGCTCGGACGATGTCCCGGCCGATCCGGTCGAGGAGCGTGGCGGCGCCGTCCATCCGGGCGCCGGCCGGGGTGGCGGGGCCGAGCAGGTCGGCGCCCTCGCGGGCGACCCCGGCGAGCATCGCGTTGCGTTCGGCGCTGGCCAGCAGGGCGCGGTACCAGACGTCGCCGTCGATGACGTACCGCGTCCGGCGCCGGTGCTCGTCGCGCTCGCGGCGGACCAGCGCCTGGCCCTCCAGGTAGGCCGTCGCCTTGGAGACGGAGGCCGGGCTGACCCGCAGGCGGTCGGCGAGCTCGCCCGCGGTGAGGCTGCCGTCGTCGGTCACGTAGAGGCAGGTGAGCACCCGGGCCACCATCCGGGGCATGCCGACGTGCACGAGCAGCTCGGCCATCCGTTCGGCGAACTCGCGCACGGCGACCGGACACGGGTACTCCCGCCTGGCCGACCCCCATCCGGACGCCCCCGTCCACGACGTGACGGAGCTGAGCCCGACCTGGGGCTGGGCCTCCGGCGACATGATCTCCACCGTCGGCGACCTGAACACGTACTTCACCGCCCTGCTGGGCGGCCGCCTGCTGCCGCCGGCCCAGCAGAAGGAGATGTTCACGGTGATCCCGACGCCGCCGAAGGCGTGGATCCCCGACACGGCGTACGGCCTGGGCGTGAACTCGATCGACCTGTCCTGCACCACGGTGTGGGGCATGGGCGGCGCCATCAACGGCTCGTGGACCTACACCTACGGCAGCCGGGACGGCCGCCACCTGCTCTCCACCCACGTCAACGGCGACTGGGCCAACGGGACCTGGAAGAACGGCGCCTCCCCGATCGGCGTGTTCACCGACGAACTGGAGGCGGAGTTCTGCCCCGCCGGCGCGGACTCCTGAGCGGTGGGTCAGCGCGCCGTCGGTGGGTGGAGGGCCAGGAGGGACGGGACCGTGGCGGGCGCGGCCAGGCGCAGGAGGCCGTGGCCGATGCCGGCCAGGCCCACCATCAGGGAGGGGCTGTGCACGCCGTGGGGGAGGCCGCAGGTCCAGCCCCGGGTGTCGAGGTCGTCCAGGGCCGCGCGCGCCGCGCCGTGCCAGGGGCGGCCCGCCAGGTGGAGGGGCTCCAGGTTGCCGAGGTCGCCGTGGCAGAGGGACGCGTTGAGGCCGAAGCCCTCCTGTTGCACGGTGTCCAGGGCCGTGTCGCGCTCCTTCGCGAGCAACTCGGCTCCGTCCGGCACGAGTTCGGCGAGCTCGATCCGGGCGAGGGCGATGCCGGAGGCGCCGTGGCACCACAGGACCGGGAAGGAGGGCACGTCGGGGCCGCCGTCCTCGCGGACGTCGCGCCAGTTGGCGGCGGCCGGGTCGAACAGGGTGCGCTCGTAGTCCAGTGCGGCGAGGGCCAGCCGGGACAGGCGGGAGTCGCCCAGGCGGCGCCCCGCCCTCGCCAGCGCCCACGCGATGCCGGACGCGCCGTGGGCGAACCCGGCGAGCGGGCGGGCGGCCACGCCCGCGAGGGAGGCGGGGAGCCAGCCGACGCCGCCCGCGGGATCGACGGCCGCGGCCTCCGCGAGGCGGGCGGCACAGGCGGCGAGGGCGGCGGTCACGGCCGGGCCGGGGCGGACGGCGTCCCAGGCCAGGAGGCCCCCGATGGTGCCGGCGTTGCCCGCCAGGAGGTCGTGCTGGACGTCCTCGGCGGCGGTGGCGGTGATGCGGTCGGTCATCTGCCGGGCCAGGGAGTCCAGTTCGTCGTCCGGGTGGTCGGCGGCGAGGTGCGCGAGGGCGTACAGCACGCCGCCGGTGCCTGCGAGGCCGCCGCCGAGGCGGTCGGCGCGGCGGCGGACCTGGCGGCGCAGCGTCCGTTCGGCGGCCCGGGCCGCCTCGCGGTGGGAGCGGTCCCCGGTGACGGTGGCGAGCTGGTGGAGGAAGAGGGCGATGCCGGCCGTGCCGCTGTAGAGGTCGGGGCCGAGCTCGGCGGGCGCCCAGCGGCCGGGCGGGGTCCAGTTGGGGCCGGCCCAGGCGAGGTCGGCGCTGCCCCGGTGGGCCTCGCGGAGCAGGTGCTCGCCGGCCTCGACGGCCTTGGCGAGGGCGCGGGCGGCGAGGTCGTCCGCCGCCCCGGCCGGTGCGGCGGGCCGTGCGGGCGCCGGTGCCCGGCGCGGCTCGCGGGCGCCGTCGGCCGTCGTCACGGACAGCCGCAGGAGCTGGAGTTGGCGCTCGAGGTCCTCCTCGCCGAGACCGTCCGCCTTCGCGAGGGCGAGGTCGAGCGCGGGCCGGTCCGCGACGCCCGGGAGCACCGCGCCGGTCGAGGAGCGGGCGTCGACGCCGTCGGGGCGGATGGTGAACACCGGTACGTCGCCGCGCCACAGGTCGGCGCGCTCGTGCTCGACGAAGGCGAGGGCGTGCTCCTCCCAGGCGGCGAGGGCCCAGAGCCGGTCGAGGTGGCGGTCCTGGTCGAGGGCGTCCCGTAGGAGGTCGGGGTGGCAGGCGGTGTTGAGGAGGCTGCGGTACTCGTAGGTGTCGCGGCGCAGCAGGCGGGTCTCGTCGCCTGCGAACGCTTGTATCAGGAAACGGAGTCGGTCCTTCTCGGCGGAGAGGATCCGGTAGGCCTCGGTGAACCCGGCCTCCAACTCGCCGAGGTGGTCGGCGAGTCGCAGTGGCCGGTCGGCCGGGACGGGTCGGCTGCCGGGGGCCTCGATCGCCAACCGCCGGTATTCGAGCTTCAGTTCGTCCGTCCCCTCACCGACGAGGACGGGCGCCGCGCGGGGCGGGAGGGTGGACGGGTCCCAGCCGAGGGCGGAGAGGTCGGTGCCGCCGTTGCCCTCGTCCCACATGCGTTCGGGCAGCAGGCCGGAGCGCAGCACCGAGTGGCGGGCGTGGTGGCGGGCGAGGCGCTCGGACTCGGAGAGGTCCTTGGCGGGCTCGTGCAGGTCGGGGTGGAGCAGGGCCTCCAGGTCGATGAGCACGGGCTGGTCGCGGACGGCGAGCAGGTTCTGCGCGTGGCAGTCGACGGCGTCCAGGACGTACATGAGGGCGGCGAGCGTGCCGGCGCGGTGGTAGAACGCGCTCAGCTCGGCTTCGTCGCGGGCCGGTTCGGCGGTGACGTGGGCGACCCAGCCGTAGCCGTCGCGGGCCAGGTGGGCGAGGTCGTGCAGGGGCAGCCGGAGCCGGGGGTTGAGCCAGCGCAGGACCTGCTGGAAGTGGGTCTCGGCGCCGAGCGGGCGGGGCTTGTAGACGATCCGGGTGCCGTGCTCGAAGCGCAGGGAGCTGACGGTGGCGCCGCCGCGGTGCGGATCGCCGAGGCCGGTGACGAGTTCGGTGAGGCGGCCGAGCGGGCGGCCGTCGGCGAAGGTGGCGCGGATCGCGGGCAGGTCGGCGGCGAGGCGGCCGAACAGGGTGCGGCCGGTGGCGGTCCACTGCTCGGCGGCCGTCGTCAACCGGTGCGCCAGGACGGGGTGTTCGGCGAGTAGCCGCAGCGCGCGGTCGGGCCGGGTGAGGCGGTCGAGGAAGCCGCGGTAGCGCTCCTCGGGGGTGTCGCCGGTCAACTCGCCGCTGAGGCGGGCGACGTGGAGCTCGGTGATGACCGTGCGGACGGCCATGCCGTGGACGGCGGCGGTGAGCGCGGGCAGGACGAGGGCGGTCAACTCCTCGGGGGTGCCGAGGGCGGGGACGTCCAGATCGGCGACGGCGGCGCGCAGGCGGTCGCGGGCGTCCGCCAGCAGGGGCGCGACGAGCCGGGCGAAGGCGTGGTCCTCGGGGACGTCGAGGGTGGCGGGTGTCGTGAAGGCGGCGGCGAGGCGCTCGGCCCACGGGAGGGGCCCGAGGCGGTCGGCGAGGGCGTCCGGGTGCTCGGCGAGCAGGGCGTGCAGGGCGTCGGGGTCGAGGCCGTCGGCGGCGAGGCGGCGCTCGAACCAGCCGTCGCGGTCGAACGGCGCCTGGGCGCGCCAGCGCTCCAGCTTGCGCGCGGCGCGTTCGGTGCGCTCGGCGAGCTCCGCCGTCCCGTCGTTCCCGGCCCGTGCGGTGCCGGGCACCGGGCCGCGGGCGTCGAGCGGGACGGCGCGGGCGGCGGCCCGCAGGAGTTCGGTCGCGTCAACCACGGGTCGGGCCGCCCTTCTCGCTGTGTCTCTCACTGCCTCGTCGCTTCCCGAGGCGGGTGGCGCCCCGGCGTGGGGGCGGGGCGCCACCCGGCGGACCGGTCACGGGCTGCGCCGCTCGGGCAACTCGACGCACACTCAAGGGTGTTGAGTCGCGGTGCAGCCTGGCCGTCCGCCTCGCGGGCCGGGGGCACCGGGGCCGTGGGGTGCCCGGTGCCGTGGCCCGGCCACGGTCGAACCGCCGTACGGCGACGCGGACGCGGCGCGGGCCCCGGCGGTGCGGCCGGGCCCCGCGCCGGCCGCGGCCCCGGCCCACGGGCTCCGGAGAGCCGCGGGATCCGGGTGCGCCGGCTCCGGGGACCGCGCGGTCCCCGGAGGGATCAGAAACTGCAGACGCGGCCGCAGCTCGACCAGCCGCCGCAGGTGCCCGACTGGACCGCGGCGGTCACGTACAGCTCGTCCGCGAGCTCGCCGGCCGGGTGGACCTGGTGGCCCTGGCCGAGGGTGAGCCGGAAGTCCTCGTCCTTGAGCGCGCGAACCTGCTCAGCCGTGGGCAGCATGTTGCCTCCTCCAAGCGATGGGGTCTGGCACGGGCGTGCCGGGTCCGGATCCTGGCAGCGGCTCACGTGTCACACCAGGGGCGTGTGCCCCACCCGACACAATTCCGGCCACCATCGAAATAAGGGCCGGACCCGTGCCCGGCACCCGTTCCCCCAGGCCATGACAGGCCCCTTTCCCGGCCCCCGGGCCCGCCGCTCCCCCGCCCGGCCCGGCGGCCGCCCCACACCTGGCCAAAACCGGGACGATGGCGGCCGCACAAACCGGACCCCACGTTTCGCGGGCGCCGCCCCTGGGGAGCCCGGCGGCCCGTCGCTCCTGTGGCAGGGCCGGGCACCCAGGGTCACGATGGAGCCGACACCACGACCGGTGCCCCACCGGCAGCGGCCCCGAACGGAGCACGATGAGCGAGCAGCACAACGTCGTCCTGCTGACCTTCCCGGACGCCGCCGGCTGGCGGCCCGCCTACGACGAGGCCCAGCACCTGCCCGGACTGCGGCAGGTCGCCGCGCTGGAGCGCACCGCCGACGGCCTGCTGGAGGTGCGGGACACCTTCGTGCGCGGCGCGGGCGTGGCGACCGTCGGCTCCGGCGTGCTGGGCGGGCTGGTGGGCCTGCTGGGCGGGCCGGTCGGGGTGCTGCTGGGCTTCGCGGCGGGCGCGGCGATCGGCAACGCGGCCGAGGAGAGCCGGGCGACGGAGGGCGGCGCCGGACTGATCGTGCTGTCGCCGCGGGTGCCGGACGGCGGCGCGCTGCTGGTCGTGGAGGCGCGCGAGGCCTCGCCGGGCCCGGCGGACGAACTGGCCGCCCGGCACGGCGCCACGGTGGAACGGATCGACGCCCACGAGTTCGCGGAGCGGATCAAGGCGGCCGAGCGGAAGGCCGAGGAGGACACGGCGGGGCCCGACGAGGACTGATCCGGCTCACTGCGCCTTCGGGCCCCGCTGTCCACCGAGGTCGAGCAGTGCCCCGCGGGAGGTACGGCGCGCGGTGTCATCCCTGCGATGTAGTCGGCTGCTGTGCGCCCCGTCCGCCGGACGCAGGGGTGTCCAGCCGGGCGGGCGGCCGCCACAATGTGCCGGTGATCGAAGCCCTGACCCCGGACCGGCTGCGCGCGGCCGTCCGCCCGAGCACCGGACCGCCACCGCCCCTGCCGACCCGGCGCGGGTGGGCGTTCGACATCGCACTCGCCGTGTTCCTGGCCACTCTGAGCGGCCACTACGTCCGCATCGCCCAACCGCCGCACTCGGCCCTGCTCCTGCTGGTGCCGGTCGTGCCGCTGCCGCTCACCCTGCGCCGCAGGTACCCCCTGGCGGCGCTGTGGGCGGTCCTGGCCCTCGCGCTGCCCGTCCGTCACCAGTCCGAGGACATCGCCTACTCGGCGGGCGTCGCCGTCGTCATCGCCGCGTACAGCGTCGCCGCGTACGGGCGCCGGCCGGCCGCCGTCCTGGCGAGCCTCCCGGTGGCCACCGCGGCGCTCGTGCTGCTCTTCACCGACGCCAAGCTGCCGCACTTCCCCAACGGCGTCGTCGCCGTGCTGCTCCTCGTGCCCGTCCTCGCGGTCGCCTACGAGCTGCGCATGTGGCGCCGCCGGGCGGCCGAGGGGCACGAGCGGCTGTCCGCCCTCGAACGCGGGCAGCTGGCCGCGCTCCAGCGCGCGGTCGAGCACGAACGGGCCCGCATCGCCGGGGAGTTGCACGACGTCGTGACGCACAACGTGAGCATGATGACGATCCAGGCCGGGGCCGCACGCAAGATCCTCGACACCGCGCCGGACAAGGCCCGCGAGGCGATGGCCGCCGTCGAGACCGGCGGGCGCGCGGCGATGACCGAACTGCGGCACGTCATGGGCCTGCTGACCATCGACGCGGGCACCGGCGACGACCCGGCTGCCACCGCCGACCTCAGCCCGCAGCCCGGCCTCGGCCGGCTGGACGCGCTGGTCGAGGGCGTGCGGCAGGCCGGGCTGACGGTCGGGCTGACCGTCTCCGGCCGGCGCCGCGCCGTGCCGCCCGGGGTCGAGCTCGCCGCCTACCGGGTCGTCCAGGAGGCGCTCACCAACACCGTCAAGCACGCGGGCGGCGCCGCCGCCGAGGTCACCGTCGAGTACGCCCCCGGCCACCTGGCCGTCGAGGTCACCGACACCGGCGGCCGCCCCACCGGCACCGCCGCCACCGGCAACGGCCGCGGCCTGATCGGCCTGCGCGAACGCCTCGCCGTCTACGGCGGCACCCTGCACACCGGCCCCCGGCCCCGCGGCGGCTACCGCGTCAAGGCCCTGATCCCCTTGGAGAGTTCATGAGCACCGACCAGCTGCGCGTGGTGGTCGCCGACGACCAGGCGCTGGTGCGCACCGGCTTCCGGCTGATCCTGGAGTCCGAGGGGATCGAGGTGGTCGCCGAGGCCGACGACGGCGACCAGGCGGTGGCCGCGGTGCGCCGGACCAGACCGGACGTCGTCCTGATGGACATCCGGATGCCCGTCCTGGACGGCCTGGAGGCCACCCGGCGGATCGTCGCCGACCGGGCGCAGGAGCCGCCGCGGGTGATCATGCTGACCACCTTCGACCTCGACCAGTACGTCTACGCCGCGATGGCCGCCGGCGCGAGCGGCTTCCTGCTCAAGGACGTCACCCCCGAGCACCTGACCGCGGCCGTCCGGCTGGTGCGCTCCGGCGACGCCCTCCTCGCCCCGGCGATCACCCGGCGCCTCGTGGAGCGCTTCGCCCGCCCGGACGCCCCCACCGCCCCGCACCGCGAGCTGGCCGCGCTCACGCCGCGCGAGCTGGAGGTCATGACGCTGCTCGCGCGGGGGCTCAGCAACGCCGAACTCGCCGCGCGGTTCGGCCTGTCCGAGGCGACGGTCAAGACGCACGTGGCCCGGATCCTCGGCAAGCTGGGCCTGCGGGACCGGGCCCAGGTGGTGGTGGCCGCGTACGAGACGGGGCTGGTCAGCGTCGGCTCGGGGCCGGGCCCGGCCTGAGGCCGGGCGGCCCGGGGACGTGGCGCCCCGGGCCGCCGGGCCCGCGTCACGGCCGGTGGACACCGGCCGTCGCGGTCACGCCCTGGCGAGGTCGAACCGGTCCAGGTTCATGACCTTGACCCACGCCGCGACGAAGTCCCGGACGAACTTCTCCTTGGCGTCGTCGCTCGCGTAGACCTCGGCGACGGCGCGCAGCTCGGAGTTCGAGCCGAACACGAGGTCGGCGCGGGTGCCGGTCCACTTGACGGCGCCGGAGGAGTCGAGGCCCTCGAACGTGGTCGCGTCCTCGGAGGCGGCCCGCCACGTCGTGTCGAGGTCGAGCAGGTTGACGAAGAAGTCGTTCGTCAGCACGCCGGGCCTGTCGGTGAACACGCCGTGCGAGGACTTGCCGTGGTTCGCACCGAGCACGCGCAGGCCACCGACGAGGACGGTCAGCTCGGGGGCGCTCAGCGTCAGCAGGTTGGCCCGGTCGAGCAGCAGGTACTCGGCCGCGAGCCGCTGGCCCTTGCCGGCGTAGTTGCGGAAGCCGTCGGCCGAGGGCTCCAGCGCCGCGAACGACTCGACGTCGGTCTGCTCCTGCGAGGCGTCCACGCGCCCGGCCGCGAACGGCACCTCGATCGCGACGCCCGCGTCCTTCGCCGCCTTCTCGACGGCCGCGCCGCCGGCCAGCACGACGAGGTCGGCCAGCGAGACGTGCTTGGCGCCGGCCTGGGCGTTGAAGTCCCGCTGGACGCCTTCGAGGGCGCGCAGCACGATGGCGAGCTCGTCCGGGTCGTTGACCTCCCAGCCGGCCTGCGGCTGGAGGCGGATCCGGCCGCCGTTGGCGCCGCCGCGCTTGTCGCTGCCGCGGAAGGAGGAGGCGGCGGCCCAGGCGACGGAGACCAGCTGGGAGACGGACAGGCCGGTGGCGAGGACGCGCTCCTTGAGGGCGGCCTCGTCCGCGGCGTCGATCCGCTCGCCGGTGGCGGCCGGCAGCGGGTCCTGCCAGATCAGCTCCTCGGTCGGGACCTCGGGGCCGAGGTAGCGGACGACCGGGCCCATGTCGCGGTGGGTGAGCTTGAACCAGGCGCGGGCGAACGCGTCGGCGAACTCGGCCGGGTTGTCCTTGAAGCGCCGGGAGATCGGCCCGTAGACCGGGTCCAGGCGCAACGACAGGTCGGTGGTGAGCATGACCGGGGCGTGGCGCTTCGACGGGTCGTGCGCGTCCGGCACGGTGTCGGCGCCGGCGCCGTCCTTCGGGATCCACTGGTGGGCGCCGGCGGGGCTCTTGGTGAGCTCCCACTCGTAGCCGAAGAGGGTCTCGAAGAAGGAGTTGTCCCAGGTGGTGGGGGTGTGCGTCCAGGCGCCCTCCAGGCCGCTGGTGATCGCGTCGCCGCCCACGCCGGTGCGGAAGGAGCTCTTCCAGCCGAGGCCCTGCTGCTCCATCGGCGCGGCCTCGGGGTCGGGGCCGACGTGGTCCGCCGGGCCGGCGCCGTGGGTCTTGCCGAAGGTGTGGCCGCCGGCGATGAGGGCGACGGTCTCCTCGTCGTTCATCGCCATCCGGTAGAAGGTCTCGCGGATGTCGCGCGCGGCCGCGATCGGGTCCGGGTTGCCGTTGGGGCCCTCGGGGTTGACGTAGATCAGGCCCATCTGGACCGCGGCGAGCGGGTTCTCCAGCTCGCGGTCGCCGGTGTAGCGCTCGTCGCCGAGCCAGGTGGTCTCCGGGCCCCAGTAGACGTCCTCGTCCGGCTCCCACTCGTCGACCCGGCCGCCGCCGAAGCCGAAGGTCTCGAAGCCCATCGTCTCCAGGGCGACGTTGCCGGCGAGGACCATCAGGTCGGCCCAGGACAGGCTGCGGCCGTACTTCTTCTTGACCGGCCACAGCAGGCGACGGGCCTTGTCCAGGCTCGCGTTGTCCGGCCAGCTGTTGAGCGGGGCGAAGCGCTGCTGGCCGCCGCCGGCGCCGCCGCGGCCGTCGCGGATGCGGTACGTGCCCGCGCTGTGCCAGGCCATGCGGATGATGAACGGGCCGTAGTTGCCGTAGTCGGCGGGCCACCAGTCGTGCGACGTGGTGAGGGCCGTCGCGATGTCGCGCTTGACGGCCGGGAGGTCGAGGGATTCGAAGGCCGCCGCGTAGTCGAACTCCGCGCCGAACGGGTTCGCCACCGCGGGGTTCTTGGCGAGGATCTTGAGGTTCAGCTGGTCGGGCCACCACTGGCGGTTGCCGCCGCCCTGGGTGGGGTGCGCCGCACGCCCGTGGACGACCGGGCAGCCGCCCGTGCCCTCCGCCTGTGCCCCAACTCCGGTTGCATCGTGGATCTCAGACATGGGAATCCTTCCCTGACAAGGCGGATCACGGAGTCCTGTGCTACCTAGTGTGCCGCTGCCTAGGCTAATGCCGGAGCCGATCCTACGATGGACGCAATCCAAGTCAAGAAGGACACCAGGGAAGTATCGGGTCCAATACCAGATAACCTTGATATCCGCTGATAAACTCTGGGTTTCCCCATTGAGCTGAATAGGTGAACCGACATGAGCGACCTCCTGGAGCGGCTGCGCGAGCGCGGCTGGCGCCTCACCTCCCAGCGGCGCGTCGTGGCGGAGGTCCTCGACGGCGACCACGTCCACCTGACCGCCGACGAGGTGCACGCCCGCGCCGCGGAGCGGCTCCCCGAGATCTCCCGGGCCACCGTCTACAACACCCTGGGCGAGCTCGTCACGCTCGGCGAGGTGGTCGAGGTCGCGACGGACGGCCGCGCCAAGCGCTACGACCCCAACGCCCACCGCCCGCACCAGCACCTCGTCTGCACGGGCTGCGGCACCATCCGCGACGTCCACCCGGCCGGCGACCCGCTCGCCGACCTCCCGTCCGAGCAGCGCTTCGGCTTCACCCTGTCGGGCGCCGAGGTCACCTACCGGGGGCTGTGCCCGGCCTGCGCCCGCTGATCCGCGCCGCTCACTCCGGGTGCGGCGGCGGCGTCACGCCGCCCAGGACTTCGGGAAGAGCACGTGGAGCGCCTCCACGACGCCGCGGCTGCGTATTTCGCGGGCGCCGCGCCGCCCGTCCCGGTCGAAGGTCACGGCGACCGACCGTACGGCAGCCGCACCCCGCACACCAGGAGGCCGGTCGGCCCGACGTCGGCTCAGCTGGTGGCGCCGTCGACCGTGACCTGGGCCACGGCCCCGGACTGGACGCCCCAACTGGTGAGTATCCGGCCGTAGTTACCGTCGTCGATCAAGTCCTGCACGGCTCCCCGGACGGCCCGGGTGAGGGCGCTCCCCCGGGCGACGGCGATGCCGTAGGGAACCGGCTCGTAGGTGGAACCGACCTTCGCCAACCGGCCGTTGGAGGTGCTGACCGCGTAGTCGACGACGTCGGACGGGCCCAGCAGCGCCTGGTCGCGGCCGGCGACCACGGCGGCCGTCGCGTCCTTCTGCTCGCCGTACTTGTCACCGCCGTCGCGGATGCCCGGCTTGCCCGCCGTGGTGCAGGCAGGGTCGCGGCTGCCGGTGATCTCGGTCGCCTGGGTGCTGCCCGCCCTGACCGCGACCGAGCGGCCGCAGAGGTCGTTCGGGTCGATCCCGTCCGGGTTCCCGGCGACGACCGCGACGGCCGTGCCGACGGAGAAGTAGTCGACCATGTCGACGTACTCCTCGCGGCTCCTGCGGTCGTCGATGGAGCTCATGCCCAGCTGGTAGGCGCCCGACATGACGCCGTGGGCGATCCCGTCGAAGCCCACCGCTTCGAGGTCCGCGGCCAGCCCGAGCTTGCCGGCGATCGCCTTCGCCAGGTCGGCGTCCATCCCGACGATCGCGCCGTGCTCGTCCTTGAACTCGTTGGGCGCGTAACCGGGGTCGGTGGCCACGACCAGCTTGCCGCTCGAGCGCACGGCGGCCGGGACGAGGGCGGCCAGTGCCGGATCCGTCGAGACGGCACCGACGGCCCCCGCGTGGGGCGCCGCGCCCGCACCGGCGGCCGTCCGTGCGGCGGGCGGGCCGGGGCGCGAGGTGACCATCACGGCGGCGACGGCGGCCACCACCAGCAGGAGCACACCGAGGAGGAGGGCACGGACGCGGCGGCCGCGCGGCAGCAGCCGGATCCGCCGGCCGGGCGGGGCGTCGCCGGGCGGCGGGCCGCCGGGGCCGCTCGGGGCTCCGGGGCCGCTCGGTGGCGGCGGTCCGGGGGGCCAGGAGGAGCCGGGAGGCGACGCGGAACCTGGAGGCGATGCGGAGCCTGGAGGCGCGGAGGAACCGCCCGATGGGGACACGAGGTCCTGCGCCAGCGAGCCGAAGTCCTCCACGCTCCGGACCGGCGGCGGAGGCGGGACCGCCCTCGCACGCACCTCCGGCGACGGGACCGCGAGCGCCGGGGGCGGCCGGGGAGAAGTCCGCCGGGCGGGCGCCTCCGGCCGGGCGGGCGCCTCCGGCCGGGGGGCGACGCGGGCGGCCGGGGCTGCTGGAGCCACCGGTGGGCGGGCCCGGGCGGCTGGCTGCGCGGCGGGGCCGGGCGGGGGCTTCGAGCTCGACGGCCTGACGTCGGCGGGTTCCGCCTTCACGGCCCGGACGTCGGCGGGTTCCGCCTTCACGGCCCGGGGCTCGGCGGGCTGCGCCTTCGCGGGCCGCTCCGGTCGCGCCCCAAGGTCACGCTGCGGTCCCGGGGGTGTGACCCGGGCGCCACCGGGCATGAGCTCGACCTTCATGGGCGGCTGCTGCGCCTCGTCGGCCTGGGCCCCTTCGGGCTTCGCCGTCGTCGACCCCCCGGGCCCGGCCCTGGCCGGCGGCACCGCGGGCCGGTCGGCCGCCGCCTTCGACGGCTGCACCGGCCGCTCCCCCGCCTTCGTTCCGGCCTGCGCCAGCAGGGCCCGCGCGGCCGAGGCCACGAGGGGCACGTCGGCGTCCGCGACCTCCTCCAGCGTCCGCCGGGCCGTCAGCTCGCGCGCCGGGTCGCGCCCGGTGAGCCACTCGCCGAGCGCGGTCACGGCGCCGAGCCGGATGGCCGGGTGCGGGCTGTCCAGGCCGCTGCGCAGGGCCTCCGGCAGGGGCGCGGGGGTGACGGCCACGCCGGCCGGGCTGCGGGCGAGGAGGATCTTCCCCTCGGCGCCGTAGAGCCAGCGCTGCGGGGTCTGCTGGCTGCCGCCCGCCCGGATCCGGTCGAAGGCGAACGCGTAGGCGTCGTCGACCGACACGAAGCCGTCGCGGTCCTCGTCGGCCGCGCCGGTGCGGATGCCGTCGACGAGCGCGGTGGTGAACACCGAGCCGGGCGGTTCCGTCCCGGACAGGGGCTCGCCCTCCCAGGAGTACTCGCTGCCGCGCGAGGCGGTCAGCACCACCCGGCCGCGGCCCTGGCCGCGCAGGCGCTCGCCCAGCGCCAGGTCGTCGTCGCCCTTGAGCCCGTGCGAGAACGCGCCGCTGAAGCAGCAGTCGAGGATCACCACCAGCCGTCTGGCCCGGCAGTCCTCCATCAGGTCGAGCAGCCACTGCGACTCCACCCCGGTGGCGGCGAGCCGGGCCTTCACGGTGTCGGTGGCGGCGAAGTACAGCTTGCGGCGGACGTCGACGAGGCCGTGGCAGGAGAGGTAGACGAGCAGCAGGTCATCGGGGTCGCGGCCGGTGAGGAACTCCTCCGCGGCCAGCCGGATCTCCTGCGCCGTACGGTCCACCACCCTGGTCACCGCGAAGCCGCCGATCCCCGGTGCGGCGAGCACCTCGCTCAGCTGGACGGCGTCGCGGGCCGGGGCGCGCAGTTGGCGCAGCGCCTGGTCGGTGTACCGGGCGGTGGCCACCACCAGCGCGAAGCGGGGTTCGTCGGGCAGCTCAGGAGACGGCCGCGTGACGTGCGAGCCAGTCATCGATCATCGTTTCCTGCTGCTTGGCCGTCGCTCCGGTGACCTTGAGCGTGTCGCCACCGTAGTTCAGCTCGACGACGTGGCCGGTCCGTCCGACCCAGTTCCGGACGGAGGTCACCACCGCCCGCAGCATGTCGAGGTCCACGAAGTGGACGAGCAGGACACCGGCCAGGCTCCCGAGGCCCTTGGCGTCCTCGGGCGCGGACTCCTCCTCGACCGGTTCGGCGTCGGTGAGGTCGACGTCGTCGAGCAGTTCGGTGCGGAGCCGGGCGGTGAGCGCCGTCAGCTCGTCCGGGTCGAGACCGCTGTCCGGCCGGACGTGGAGCAGGAGCCCGGTGGGCCCGTCGAGGGTCGCCATGGCGCACGCTCCTTCCCGGAGGACCTGCCACCGGTTGCCTCCCCACCATCATCTTCCGGAACCGGCCCACCGTCACCGTTTTTGCACGATCGATTCGTAGGGTGATCGGTGCTCAAGGCGACGGACACTCAGTGCGACCGGCACCGGCCCGACATCGTGGCTCCGCGGGGCCGCACCCGCTCGGCGGACACTCAGCGCGACCGCCACGAAGAGTGACGAACGCCCAGCGTGACCGGCGCTCCGGTCAGCACGTCGCCGCCCGGGAGAGCAGCACCCGCAGGGCGCCGTCGGACGGGCTGCCCGGGTCGGCGGTGTCCGTGATCAGGGCCCGATCCGGGTCGTCGACGGGGCGCGGCGTGCCGTGCGCGAGGTCGAGGGTGGTGCCGCCGGTGGATCAGGACGGACCGGCCGGCGAACTCCGGGTGAGGGCGGGTGGCGTCGTTCCTGCGCCCGCCCTCTGGCGGCCGACGGGCCGTCACCGTGCCCCGCGTCAACCTGGGTCCCGCAGGACCACCCCGGGGAGTGGGAATCGACGGCGCCGCTCGGTGGTTGGGCCAAGTCGAGCGTAGGGAAACTCTTTTGGAGGGGTACCACCATGAAGATCGGCATCATCGGCGCGGGGAACATCGGCGGCAACCTGACGAGGCGCTTCACCGCCGCCGGTCACGACGTGTCAGTCGCGAACTCGCGCGGTCCCGAGTCGCTGGCCGAGCTCGTCGCGGAGACGGGGGCCCGGGCGGTGCCGGCCGCCGAGGCGGCTCGCGGCGCGGACGTCGTCGTGGTCACGGTCCCGCTGAAGAACGTGCCGGACCTGCCCGCCGGCCTGTTCGACGGGGCGGCCGAGGGCTTCGCCGTCATCGACACCGGCAACTACTACCCGAAGGAGCGCGACGGCCTGATCGCCGAGATCGAGGGCGGGCTGACCGAGAGCCGCTGGACGGAGCGCCACCTCGGCCACCCGGTCGTCAAGGCGTTCAACGGCACCTACGCGCAGGACCTCGTCGACCGGCCCCGCCCGCAGGGCGATCCGGAGCGCCTCGCCGTGCCGGTCGCCTCCGACGACGAGGCCGCCAAGCAGAAGGTCCGGGCGCTCATCGACGAGATCGGCTTCGACACGGTGGACGCCGGCGGCATCGACGAGTCCTGGCGCCAGCAGCCCGGCACCCCGGTCTACGGCCTGCGCGCGGGCGTCGAGGCCGTGACGAAGGCGCTCGCCGAGGCCTCGCCCGAGCGCCCGGAGGCGCACAAGGCCTGAGGTCCGGCAGCGGCGGGGCGCTCCTGGTCAGAGCGCCCCGCCGGGGTGGCGCGGTGCGGTCAAGCGGTGCGGCGCGCACCCTCGGCCGGGGTCGCGGTCAGGGTGCGCGGGGCGGTGAAGCCCTTGGCCAGGAACGCGGCGGTGACGTCGGCCGCCACGGCCTCGGCCGCCTCCGCGTCCACGAGGGCGATGACGGAGCCGCCGAAGCCGCCACCGGTCATCCGCGCGCCGTGGGCCCCGGCCGCGACGGCCGTGTCGACGGCGAGGTCGGTCTCCGGGCAGGAGACCCGGTAGTCGTCGCGCAGCGAGGCGTGCCCGGCGGTGAGCACCGGGCCGAGCGCCGCGAGGGCGCCGGCCGCCAGGTGCGCGACGGCCTCGCTCACGCGCTCGTTCTCGGTGACCACGTGCCGCACCAGCGGCCGCAGTTCCTCCGGGAGCCGGGGCAGCGCGGCCGCCAGGTCGGCCGGTCCGAGCTCGCGCAGGGCCGTCAGGCCGAGCAGCCGCGCCGCGCGCTCGCACCCGGCCCGCAGGCCCGCGTACGCGCCGTCCCCGAGGTCGTGCTTGACCCTCGTGTCGAGGACGAGCAGCGCGAGCCCCGCGCCGGCCAGGTCCACCGGCACCTGACGCATCGCGAGGTCCCGGCTGTCCAGGTGCAGGGCCGCCCCCGCGCGGCAGCACATCGAGGCCATCTGGTCCATGATCCCGCACGGCACGCCGACGTACGCGTTCTCCGCCCGCTGGGCGACCAGGGCGAGTTCGGGTGCCGAAAGGCCCAGCCCGTACAGGTCGTTGTAGGCGATCGCCACCGCGCACTCCAGCGCCGCCGAGGACGACAGCCCGGCCCCCGTCGGCACGTCGCTGTCCAGGGACAGCTCCGCCCCGCCGACGTCGTGCCCGGCCTCGCGCAGTGCCCACACCACCGCCGCCGGGTAGCCCGCCCACCCGGTGACGCTGCCCGGGGCGAGGTCCGCGACGGCCACCTCCGCGCTGCCGCCCTCGGTGGAGTGCAGCCGCAGCAGCCCGTCGTCGCGCCGCCGGGCCTGGGCGCGGACGGTCTGCGGCAGGGCGATCGGCAGGACGAAGCCGAGGTTGTAGTCGGTGTGCTCACCGATCAGGTTGACCCGCCCGGGGGCGGCCCACTCCCCCTCGGGCGCGTGTCCGTAGAGCCGGGAGAAGGTGTTCATCGGGCGACCTCCCGCAGCCGCTGGGCCGCGTGTTCGGGGCTGACGTCGTTGACGAAGGCGTCCATGCCGGATTCGACGCCGGCGAGGTACTTGAGCTTGTCGGCGGTGCGCTGGATGGTGAACAGCTCCAGGTGCAGGGCGAGTTCGTCCCGGTGGGCGGCCGGGGCCTGGTGCCAGGCGGAGATGTACGGGGTGCGGCCGGTGCCGAAGAGGCGGTCGAAGCGGCGCAGGAGGTCGAGGTAGAGGCGGGGGAACTCGGCGCGTTCGGCCTCGTCGAGGGCGGGGAGGTCGGGCACGCGGCGGTGGGGGTAGAGGTGCACTTCGTAGGGCCAGCGGGCGGCGAAGGGGACGAAGGCCGTCCAATGCTCGCCCGCGAGCACCACCCTCCCCCGGTCATCGGCGCGTTCGGCGGCGAGGAGGTCGTCGAAGAGGTTGCGGCCGGTCGCGGTGCGGTGCGCGGCGGCGCGGGCGGCCATGCGGGCGGTGCGCGGGGTGGTGAACGGGAACGCGTAGATCTGGCCGTGGGGGTGGGCCAGGGTGACGCCGATCTCGGCGCCGCGGTTCTCGAAGCAGTACACCTGCTCCACGCCCGGCAGGGCCGAGAGCGCGGCCGTCCGGTCCGTCCACGCGTCCAGGACGAGACGCGCACGGGACTCGGAGAGGTCGGCGAAGGACGCGTCGTGGTCGGCGGTGAAGCACACCACCTCGCAGCGCCCCGCGCCGGGACCGGCCGTCCGCAGTCCGCCGGCGAGCTCGCCCGGCGGGCCGGCCAGCGACGGGAAGCGGTTCTCGAAGACTGCCACCTGGTAGTCGTCGGCGGGGATTTCGCTCAGCCGCCCGTCCCGGGAGGGGCACAGCGGGCACTCCTCGGCGGGCGGCTGGTAGGTCCGGGCCTGCCGGTGGGCGGCGACGGTGACCCAGTCCCCGGTGGCCGGGTCCCGGCGCACCTCGGAGGCGGGCGGCCGGGGGTCCAGCGGTCGCCGGTCGACGGCGTTCCGGGACACGGCCGCGCCGCTGTCGTAGTAGATGAGCTCCCGCCCGTCCGCGAGCGTGGTCGCGGTCCGGGCGGTGGGCTCGGTGACGGTCCCGGCCATGGCCTCGGTTCTCTTTCCTCGATCCGACATGAATCAACAATCTCGAACACTATCCAACAGACCCGGCGTCCCGGAAGCACCCGGCACCTGCCATGATGGCCGTGATGGCGATGAGCGCGGCCGACCCGGCCGCACCGACCCGCGCCACACCGACCCCGAGGAGGCCCCCCGATGGCCGACAGCGCCCAACCGCTCGCCGGGCAGCGACGCGCGCTGATCCTGGAACAGGTGCGCGCGCGGGGCGGGGTCCGGGTGACCGAACTCGTCCGCGACCTCGGGGTCTCCGACATGACCGTCCGCCGCGACCTCGACGCGCTGGCCCGGCGCGGACTGGTGGAGAAGGTCCACGGCGGCGCGGTCCGGGTGGAGGCACCGCTCAGCGGCGAGCCCGGCTTCGAGACCAAGGCCGGCTGGGAACTGCCCGCGAAGGAGGCGATCGCCCGCGCCGCCGCCGCCCTCGTCCCACCCGGTTCGGCCGTCGGCCTCGCGGCCGGAACGACGACCTTCGCGGTGGCCCGCTACCTGCGCGCCGTCGACAACCTGACGGTGGTCACCAACTCGCTGCGGATCGCCGAGCTGCTGGAGCAGCCCGACGACGACGGCACCCCGGCGACGGCGACGGTCATCCGCACCGGCGGCGTCCGCACCCCCTCGGACGCCCTGGTCGGCCCGGTCGCGGACCAGGCGATCCGTTCCCTGCACGTCAACGTCCTCGTCATGGGCTGCCACGGCCTCTCCGCCGACACCGGCCTGACCACCCCCAACCTGGCCGAGGCCGAGACCAACCGGGCCTTCCTCCAGTCGGCCCGCCGCGTCATCGTGGTCGCCGACCACACCAAGTGGAACGCCGTCGGCCTGGCCTCCTTCGCCGCCCTCGACCAGTTGGACGTCCTGGTGACCGACGACGCCCTCGCCGCCGAGGAACGAACGGCCGCGGCCCGCCTGGTCGGCGAACTGATCGTCGCGTCCTCGGGGGAGTGAGGAGCGGGGGCGGACCACGACGCCGGACCGCCCCTCACCCGCCCGAACTCGCCCGCACCACCAGCTCGGTGGGCAGCTCCAGCCCGGCGCCGGGCGCCCCTTCCCCCCGTACCTGGCCGAGCAGGCGCTCGACCAGCGCGGCGGCGATCGCCCGCAGCGGCAGCCGGACGGACGTCAGGGCGGGGTGCAGGTGGCGGCAGAGCGGCGTGTCGTGGAAGCCCGTGACCGCCACCTCACCACCGACCGTCAACCCCTCGGCGCGGACGGCCTCGTAGACGTCCAGTGCGAGCAGGTCGCTCGCCGCCGCGACGGCCGTCGGCCGGTCCGGGCCGCGCAGCAGCTCGCGGACGGCGGCGACGTCGGACCCGGCCGCCGCCTGCGCCGGCAGGCCGAGCCTGCGCGCCTCGGCGAGGAAGCCCGCGCGGCGCTCCGCCATCCACGGCAGGTCGTCCGCGCCGCCGACGTATCCGAGGCGCCGGTGCCCGCGCTCGGCGAGGTGCCGCACGACGGCCGCCATCGCCGGCCCGTTGCCGATGTCCACCCAGTGCGGCGGCTCGCCCGGTCCCGTCCGCCCGAAGGTCGTGAACGGAACGCCGACCCGGGCGACGTGGCCGATCCGAGGGTCGTCGCGCAGCACGTCGGCCAGCACCAGGCCGTCCACCTGACGGGCCGCGACGAGCTCGTCGATGGCCGCCAGCGCGTCTCCTGCGCCCGGCGGCCCGCCGACACCCGAACCCGACGCACCACTGCCGCCGGACCCGCCCCGCAGCTCCCCCGCGCCCCGCGCACCCCCACCGCCCGGCGCCGGGCGGAACAGCAGCACCCGCAGGCCCTGCGCCCCGGCCGCGTCGACCAGGGCCTCCAGGAAGCCGGCCATCAGCGGGTTGGGGTCGAACGGGTCGTCCACCGGCGAGAGGTAGCCGATGGTGCGCCGGGCGCCGCTGCGCAGGGAGCGGGCCGACTGGTCGGGCTGGTAGCCGAGTTCGCGGATCGCGGCGGTCACCCGCTCCAGGGTGTCCGGTCGCACCCGGTGCGGGGCGTTGAGCGCGTTGGACACCGTCTGCCGCGACACCCCGGCCGCCCGGGCCACCTCCTCGATGGTGATGGCGCCACGGCGCGGTCGGCGTGCTCCGGCGCTCGTCCTGGCCCCGCTGGGCAGTCGGCGTGCTCCCTCGGGCATGGGCCCCTCCGGCGTGCTCGGTCAGGTCATCGGCGTGTTCACGTGCGGCGCGGGGTCGGCGGCCCCGCCACGCGGCACCACAACGACGCCGACCCGACCGGGCTCCACCCCACCCCGCCGGACGATACGCCCTCCCGTGTCCCCCACGATCGTCACCGCCGGGCCCGCCTCGTCACGCCCCTCACGCCCCTCACGCCCCTCACGCCCGCCGCAGGGTCAGCAACCCGCCGCGCGGCACCGCGACCACGACACCGCCCCCGCCGAGCTCCACCTCGCCCTCCCACACGACCTTCCCGCGCGCGTCCTGCACGACCGCCTCCGCCGCCCCTGCGCCGCCCACCAGCCGCACCTGCGGGTCGGCGTCCGCGTTGGCCACCACCAACGTGCGCCGGCGCTCGCCGCCCACGTCCACCGGCAGTGCCGCGTAACGCGCCACGGCGACGGTGTCCGGACCGGTGGCGGTGACCATCGGGTAGCCGAGATCGGGGCGGGCCGGGCGGAGGTCGCCGAGTTGCAGGGTGTCGGCGTGGGCGCGGAAGACGCCCAGCCAGAAGGCCAGGGCCTCGCGCTGGTCCGGGCGTAGCGCGGCGAGGTCGACGGAGACCTGCGGCACCGCGAACAGGACGTTGATCAGGTGGCAGGCGATCTGCTCGGGCGGTTCCGCCGGGTGCCAGGTCAGCATGTCGGCGTGGACCGGGACGGGCCCGGCGGCGAGCCGCACGTCGATGGTCCGCTGCCGGTTCTCCTGCGGGCTGAGCGGGCAGTCGGTGGCCCGGATCATGGTGACGTACGGCCACAGGGCGGGGCTGACGTAGGGCTGTCGGTGCTCGATCATCGCGTCCGGGTGGGCCGCCGTGATCCGCCGGCGCAGTTCGGCGAGCAGCCGTTCGACGCCCTCGTCCACGGTGGCGCAGTCCGCCTCCGGACCGGGCGCCGGCGCCGGCGCGTCCACCCGCGCGAACCAGTCGACGAAGTCGACCTTGAGACCGTCCATGCCCCACTCCTCGACGGCCCGCGCGAGCCGCCCCACCAGGAACTCCCGTACCTCCGGATAGCGCGGGTCGGCGACGACGGCGCCCATGGGCCCGGCGTCGGCGAGCGCGTACCGGCCGATGCGTTCGAACGCGGCGCTGTCCTTGCCGATGAACGGCAGCGCGTACCAGAGCACGTACCGGACGCCGAGCTCGTGGACGCGCCGCACGTGGGCGGCGGTGTCCGGCAGCGAGACCGGCTCCCAGTCGCCGCAGTGCCCGTAGCCGCGGGCGCGGTCGGCGGTCATCCAGCCGTCGTCGACGATGATCACGTCCAGCCCGAGGTCCTTGCCGAGCGCGGCCTGGGCTTCGACGGCCTTCGGCTCGACGTCCTGGTGCATGGCGTACCAGGTGGAGTACGCGGGGCGGCGGGCGGCTTCGGGGACGTCCGCCCGGTACGCCGTGCCCCACCACTCGGCGAGGCCGGCCAGGCAGCGCGCGAAGTGGCGGCGCGAGGTGTCGATCCGCACGGTGAGGTGGCCGGGGGCCTGCGCCCAGAACCGGAACTCGCCGGTCTCCTCGACGACTCCGGCGCCCGCCAGCACGTCCGGCCGTTCGGCGGCGAAGGCGCAGATCGCGAGGTCGCCGGTGCCGACGAGGGCGGCGATCGGCGCGCCGGCGGCGATCCCGGTGCGGCGCGGGGCGCTCCAGGCGGCGGGCAGCCAGCCGGTGCCGCGCGGTTCGGGTGTCCAGAGGGCGGTGGCGTCCACGCACGGCACCCGCCACTCGATGCGGACGTCCCCCTCCGCCTCGGCCGTCACCTCGACCACCCCGTCGGCGACCGCGCGGGCCGTCCCCGCGCCGCTCACCCGCAGGTCCAGGCCCTCGGCGTACAGCGGGCGCAACGCACCGGAGGCGGGGGCGTGCGGCTCCCAGATGTCGGTCACGGTGTCAGCCCTTCGTCGCGCCGGCCAGCAGGCCGGAGATGAACTGCCGTTGCAGGACCAGGAAGAGGACCATCATCGGCAGGGTGGACAGCGCGGTGCCGGAGAGGATCGCGCCGTAGTCGGTCGTGCTCTTGTTGCCGTACAGGGTGGCGATGGCCACCGGCAGGGTGTGCATGCCGGGGCTGCGCAGCGCGACCAGCGGCCACACGAACTGGTTCCACGAGCCCAGGAAGAGGAAGATCGCGAGCGCCGCCAGCACCGGCCGCATGACCGGCACGACGACGCTCCACAGCACCCGGAACTCGCCCGCGCCGTCGACCCGGGCGGCGTCCAGGAGTTCGTCCGGCAGGCCGGCGAGGGACTGCCGCATCAGGAAGATCGCGAACGGCACGCACAGGCCGGGCAGGATGAGCGCCTGGTAGGTGTCGAGCAGGCCGAAGCTCATCATCATCTTGAACAGCGGTACCAGCATGACCTGTTCGGGAACGACGAGGGTGGAGAGCAGGAGCCCGAACAGCAGACTCCGCCCCCGGAAACGGAACTTGGCGAAGGCGTAGCCGGCCAGCAGGGCCACCACCAGCGCGCCGACGGTCTGGACTCCCGCCACCAGGAGGGAGTTTCCGATCACCCTCAGCAGCCCGATCCTCCGCTGGAGACGGTCGAGGTTGTCGCCGAGGTGACCGCCCAGCAGCAGCTTGGGAGGCCAGTCGAAGATCTCCGTGTCCTTGCGGGTGATGGCGATCACCAGCCAGTAGAACGGGCCGACGGACAGGCCGGTGAGGCCCGCGAGGAGGAAGGTCAGCGGCCAGCCACGGAGCTTCCGGAGCGTCGTGGGCATCACTTCTCCCGCTCTCCCATCAGACGCGTCTGGACCGCGCCGAGCACCGACACCAGCAGGGTCAGCGCGTAGGCGATGGCGGACGCGTAGCCGAAGTCGAAGTACCGGAAGCCGTTCTGGTACAGGTACATGGAGACGGTCAGCGTCGCGTTGTCCGGCCCGCCTCCGGTCAACACGTACGGTTCGTCGAAGAGTTGGAGCGTGCCGATGGTGGACAGCACGACCGTGAACAGCAGCACCGGGCGCAGCGCGGGCACCGTGACGGCGGTGAAACGGCGGACCGGCCCGGCGCCGTCGACCATCGCGGCCTCGTACAGCTCCTTCGGGACGCCTTGCAGGCCGGCCAGGTAGATGACGGCGTTGTAGCCCGTGTAGTGCCAGGTCAGCACCAGGACGACGGCCATCCGTGCCCAGAAGGGGTCACCGAACCAGTCGACGACCGGCAGGCCGATCGCGTCCAGCAGCCAGTTGACGGCGCCGTGCCGGGAGTCGAGGAGGAAGGCGAACATCACGCCGGTGGCGACCAGCCCGGTCACGGCCGGCATGAAGACGCCCAGCCGCCACACCGCCCGCCAGCGCACCAGCGCCGAGTTGATGCCGACGGCCATCAGCAGGGCCAGCCCCAGCATCAGCGGGACCTGCACGACGAGGATCTCGGCGGTGTTGCGCAGGGCCGTCCAGAACAGCGGATCGTCCAGCAGGCGCCGGTAGTTGGCGAGGCCGGCGGGGCGGGCCGCGGCGCCGGATCCGGTGGTGAAGGAGAGCAGCAGCGAGTCGACGACGGGGTACGCCTTGAACACGCCGAAGGCGACCAGGGCGGGCGCGAGGAGCAGGTACGGCACGGCGGTGCGGCGGCGCCGGGCACGCGCGACGGACGGGTGGACGGTCGTCGTCATGCGATGCTGCGCCCGGTCTGCTGGGCGAGTTGCCTGGCGGCGTCCTGGAGGACGGTGGCCGGGTCTGCGCCCTTGAGGAACACCTTGGTCTGGGCGTCGCTGGCGAGTTTGAGGGCGCGGGCGTAGTCGCCGGAGTAGTTGGTGGGGTCGCCGCCGTCGACGGCGAGGTCGGTGAAGGTCTTGAGGACCGCCTGGCCGCCGTAGTAGGCGCTGGGTGCGGCGTAGACCGGGTCGGTGTAGGCCTCGGTGAGCGCGGGGAAGACGCCGCCGGCGGCGAACATGCTGTTGACGGACGCGGGGCGGGTCAGCGCGTACTCGACGAACTTCCAGGCGGCCCGCCGGCGCGGGCTGGACCCGGCGACGGCGAGGTGGGTGGAGTTGACGAGCGCGGTGCGCTTGCCGCCTGCGGCGACGGCCGGTGGCTTCGCGAGCCGCCAACGGCCGCTCTGGTCCGTGAACTTGGCCTCCAGGTAGTGCGCCGCCCAGGCGGGCATGGGGGCGACGGCGAGCTTGCCGGCCTTCATCAGCGTGGCCCAGCCCTGGTCACCGGGGGCGTCGGCGACCAGCCCGGCGCCGTCCAGCCGCTTGAGGACGTCCATCGCCCGGACGGCCTCGGGCCTGCCGAGCGTGATCCGCCCCTGGGCGTCGAAGTAGAACGCGCCCTGGAGCTGCATCAGCGACTGCACGAAGTCCAGGTCGGGGTCCGGATTGGCGGCCTTGTTGATGCCGATGAGGGAGATGCCGGGGTTGGCGGCCTTGAACCTCTCCGCCACGGCGACCAGGTCGTCCCAGGTGGCGAGGGTGGTCGGGTCGATGCCCGCCCGGCCGAAGTGGTCCTCGCGGTAGAAGAACCCGAGCGGGTTGACCTCCCACGGCAGCGCGTAGGCGTGGCCGTCCTTGCCGGAGACGACCGGCCACAGGCCCTTGGCGAACTTGTCCTTGTGGGCGTCGGCGCCGAAGGACGAGAGGTCGGCGAGGCCGCCGGGGAACTTCTCCAGGTAGCCCGGCAGGTAGTCGCAGCCGATGTGGAGGACGTCCCCGAGCCCCTGCCCGCCGGCGGCGAGACCGACGGTGATCTTGTCCCAGATGGCCGGGTTCCCGATGTCCTGGACGTCCACCGTGATGCCCGGGTTGTCGCGCTCGAACGCCGGGACGACCCCGCGCAACGCGGCGGCGGCCGTGGCCCACGACCACACGGTGACGGTACCGGTCTCGGCGTCCCCGCCCCCGGCGCCCGCCGAGCCGGAGCCCTCGCAGGCCGCCAGCGCTCCCCCGGCACCCAGCGCCAGCAGACCGGCCCCGGAGGCGCGGAGGAGCTCGCGACGTGAAAGGTGTGACATTGCATCGCCTCCCGTATTTGAACGTTCAAACCCACAAAAAGAACCAGAACCGAACAGTCCCGAACGAGCGCCACACAGCCAACGCCACCCACCCCACCCCGTCAACCCCACCCGCCCAACCAGCAGCCACCGCAACCGTTCCGTTACCGGGCGCGGCAGGCCACCGGCCCCTGCGCGAGAAGTCAGCTCGCCCGACTTCTCGCCCAGGGGTTTCCCGTTGTGGAAAGCGCACGCCCTTGACTACGCACTGTGACTACCGGGAGCATCGGACCGGACGAGAAGCACGGGCAACCGGAGGCACGTGATGCTGCGTTGGCTGGCTGGGGACGGAGCCTGCAAGAACGGGAGCTGCCCCACCCTGTGGGGCACCGAGAACGGGGACTATGCGGTCCAGGGATTCGTCATCACCGACCCTCAGCAGTTGGCGGAGTTGAACCTGCCTGACGGTGAGTCGGCGGTGGCGATCCCCTCCGCAGTCCTGGAGGGATACTTCCGTGCTTAAAGGTGAAGACTTCGGCCGCCTCTTCGAGACGTTCGAGCGAACGGCCTTCCGGCTCGAAACCCTGGCCGTTGACGACGTGGACGACGAGCGCGAGGAGTTCGCCGCCTTCCTTTCCGGCAACGAGCTTCCTCCCGAATTCAACGACAACCCGTGGGTTCGCTCCATGACGGATCTGGGCAAGCAGGTGACCCGGGTGCACGTTCTCCGGTCTCCGCTGTCGGACTATCTCCGGTACGAGTTGGCGGCGTACCCTGGCACCATCAAGGCCGGCGAGTCGATCGGCATCATCGACACGACCCGACAGGAAGTGGCCGGACTGCCCGCCCACGACTTCTGGTTGTTCGATGACGCCCGGGTCTACCGGATGCACTACACGGACTCCGGGAAGTTCATCGGTGCCGAGCCCCTGCCCGACGACCGCCTGGCCGAGTACCAGCAGTACCGGGACATTGCCTTGGCACACGCCGTGCCCTTCGGGGAGTACCGGGCGGCTTGAGCAGCGAACGGCACAACGACTTGGGAAGAGCCCTGCGAGCGTTGCGGATCGCCTCGGAGAGAACAGCCGAGAGCATCGCCCGCAGGGCTTCCATGTCTCCGTCCAAACTCTCGAAGATCGAGAACGGCAAGACCCGGCCGACGCTGCAGGACGTGGACCTCATCCTGACGGCGCTCGCCATATCCGACGAGGCCAAGACCGAATTCCTGAAAGAAGCCCGCCGCGCGGCCACCGAGGAAACGGCATGGCGGGAAATCCGCCGCATGGGCCACTGGAAGCATCAGCACGCCATCAAGGCCGTCGAAGCACACACGACCCTCCTACGGCTGTTCCAAGGCCAGCTGATTCCTGGACTACTCCAGAGTGCCGAATACGTCTCGGCTGTATTCACATCAAAACCAGAGCTGCCGGAAGAAGCCAAGAGGAAGACCATCGCGGCCCGACTGGAGCGCCAGGCCATCTTGTACGACCGCCAGCGGCGGTTCCACTTCGTCATCCGTGAACACGTGCTGCGATGGCGGATCTGTCCTCCTGCCGTCATGGCCACCCAGCTCGATCGCCTGGTGTCACTGTCCCGGCTTCCCCACGTGACCATCGGAGTTCTTCCCCTCGCCAGACGCATGCCGGACTTCCCGATGACCTGCTTCAGCATGCATATCGACCCGGCGAGGTTCGGCCTGTCGGCCTGAGGTCCCGGTCGTTCCCTGACAGCCCTGGCCGTCCGTCCCGTGACGGACGGCCAGGGCTTCCTTGTTCCCGAGGAGAAGCGCAATTGCACTTTCACGCTTCCGGTCAATCGGGCGCCGGGCACAGGTAGATCGGGTGGGGCTCGATGCCGACGAACGCGATCACGCGCATGGCGCCGACTTCGAGCAGCTGGTTCTCCGACTCCCCGTCGCCGGGAGCCGTGTTCGTGGAAGCCCTGACGAACGGCCACTACCTGGAGCGTGAAGCAGGACTCGACGGCTACGGACTCGTCTTCGAGTATCTGCGGTCCTCGGCCCTGAACCCGTCCGATTCGCTCGATATGATCGCGGCGATCGCCGCAGATGCATGAGCATGAGATCAGATAAGTAGGTGCGTAGATGGCCGCGCCAGAGATCTCCATCAGGGGTTGGCGCAAGAGCAGCTACAGCGCGCAAGCAAGCAAGCGAGTGCGTTGAGACGGGCCACGTGATCACTGGCGGTATGGCCGTCCGGGACTCCAAGGACCCTAAGGGCCCGGCGCTCGTCTTCACCGCTGAAGCCTGGGCGGCGTTCGTCGGGGCCGTGCGGACCGGCGAACTGCCCACCGCATGA
This sequence comes from Streptomyces sp. SP17BM10, assembly GCF_036322405.1. Taxonomy (NCBI): domain Bacteria; kingdom Bacillati; phylum Actinomycetota; class Actinomycetes; order Kitasatosporales; family Streptomycetaceae; genus Streptomyces; species Streptomyces sp. SP17BM10. The sequence goes on from NZ_JAQYXB010000623.1 coordinate 464,323, forward strand.
AGCAGCGCGAGAAGTCGGCCTCGCCGACTTCTCGCGCAACGACCGCTACCGGCCGACCTCCCGCAGGCGGAAGTCCTCCACCGTCTCCCTCCGGATCAGCAGCCTCGCGCGGCCGTCCCTCACCGCGGCCACGGGCGGGCGGCCCACCAGGTTGTAGCCGCTGGCCATCGACAGCTGGTACGCGCCGGCCGCCGGGACCGCCAACAGGTCTCCCGCCCGCAGGTCGGCGGGCAGCATCGCATCGCGCACCAGCACGTCCCCCGCCTCGCAGTGGCGGCCGACCACGTCGACCCTCGCCTCCCCTGCGTCGGAGCGCCGACCCACCATCCGCACCGTGTACCGCGACCCGTACAGCACCGGGCGCGGGTTGTCGCTCATCCCGCCGTCCACCGCCGCGAAGCACCTCCCGTCCGCCGTGTGCTTCACCGACAGCACCCGGTACACCGCCACCGCCGCCGGGCCCGCGATCGCCCGCCCCGGTTCGACCACAAGCCTCGGCACGTCGAGCCCCGCCTCCGCGCACCGCACCGCCAGCCGGTCCGTCACCCGCACCGCGAACTCGGCGACATCAAGCTCCTCGTCCCCCGGCAGGTAGCGGATCCCGTGTCCACCGCCCAGATCCAGCTCGGGCAGCTCGACCCCGTGCCGGTCCCACACGTCCTCCATCAACCGCACCAGCGCGTCGACCGCCCGCAGGTACGGCTCGATCTCCGTGATCTGCGAGCCCACGTGGCAGTGCAGACCGACCAGCTCCAGCCCCGGCTGGTCGAGCACCCGCGCGATCGCATCGGCCGCGTCACCGCCCTCGATCGGGAAGCCGAACTTCTGCCCGCCCACGCCCGTCCGCACCGCCGCATGGTGCCCGGCCGCGATCCCCGGGACGACCCGCACCAGCACCTTCTGCGGGGTGTCCGCCGCCACCAGTGCCGCCAGCCTCGCGATCTCCGCCGGCCCGTCGATGACGATCCGGCCGACCCGCAGCCGTCGCGCCAGCCGCAGGTCCTCCGGGGACTTCGCATTGCCGTGCAGCAGGATCCGCTGCGCCGGGAACCCGGCCGAGACGGCCAGCCACAGTTCACCCGCCGAACACACGTCCAGGCCCAGCCCCTCCTCCGCCACCCAGTCCGCCATCGCGCTGCACAGGAACGCCTTGCCCGCGTACAGCACGTCGGCGTGCGGCAGCGCCCGCCGGTACGCGCGGGCCCGCGCCCGCACCTCGGACTCGTCGAGCACGTACAGCGGCGTACCGAACCGCTCGGCGGCCTCCGCCAGGCCGACACCGCCGACCAGCAGTTCCCCACCGGGGCCGGGACGGGCCGAGGCGGGCCAGGGGCCGCCGAGCGTGTCGGGCGATCCGCAACGGGCGGTGGCGGTCGGGGCTGGGACGGTCGGGGCGGTCAGCTGGGTCATCGCGGCAACTCCTACGGAACGCGGTACGGGTGAACGCGGTACGGGCGGCGTCAGTCCTCGTAGTGCATCGCGAAGCGGCAGTGGGCCGCGCGCATCCGGGCCTCGTCCGCCTCCGTCGCGGCGGGTGCGGGTGCGGGTGCCGGACGCTCCGGGGCGGCCACGAGGCGGATCGTGCGTTCCAGCGGCTCGTCGTCGACGTCGATCAGGGCGGTGGCGGTGGTCATCGGGGGCTCCAAGGGAAGTCGTGGAGGGTCGTCGGCCCTCACACCCAGTGGAGACCCTCCGCGCATCGATCGCACCCGTCCTTGACGCGTGACCTACGCCCCGGGGGCGGACTTTGACGGCTTCCTGACAGCCCTGCCCCGAACGGGTGAGCGCAATGTCAGGGAACTGTCAAGGAAGGCCGCTCCAGCGCCAAGCGCGCGTCAAGACCGGCATGGCGAGCGGGAATCCGGTGGTGGGCTGTCCGCCGTTCCCGTCGCCCCCGAGCCGGCCACCCCATCGCAAAGGGGGTAGCCCGGAAGGTCCCCGAGACGATGCGCCGTACGGCCCTCACGGACACCACCGACCACCCGCAGCAGACGCAGCAGACGCGCCACTCCAGCCACCGGCCCAGCGATCCCAGGAGCGGACGCCGCCGGCTCATCACCCGGCAACAGCTCCGCGAGGCGCTGCCCGCCGCCGTCCGCAAGCTCCACCCCCGCACGATGGCGCGCAACCCCGTCATGCTCGTCGTCGAGACCGGCTCGGCGCTCACCACGCTCACCGCCGTCGCCCGCCCGAGCGTGTTCGCGTGGCTGATCGGCTTCTGGCTCTGGCTCACCGTGCTGTTCGCCAACCTCGCCGAGGCCGTCGCCGAGGCCCGCGGCAAGGCCCAGGCCGACTCGCTGCGCCGTGCGCAGGCCGGCACGACCGCGCGCCGGCTGCTGCACTGGCGGGTCGGCATCCCCGACCACCGCCACGAGGTCATCCCCGCCACCGAGTTGATGTTGCACGACATCGTGCTGGTGTCGGCCGGCGAGCCGATCCCGCAGGACGGCGAGGTGGTCGAGGGCGTCGCGAGCGTCGACGAGTCGGCGATCACGGGCGAGTCCGCGCCGGTCATCAGGGAGTCCGGCGGCGACCGGACGAGCGTCACCGGCGGCACCAAGGTGCTCTCGGACCACCTGGTCATCCGGGTCACCTCCCGCCCCGGGCAGAGCTTCATCGACCGGATGATCGACCTGGTCGAGGGCGCCGACCGGCAGAAGACGCCGAACGAGATCGCGCTGAACATCCTGCTCGCGTCGCTCACCATCGTCTTCATCCTCTCCGTCGTCTCGCTCCAGCCGATGGCCATCTACGCGCACGCCCCGCAGACCACCGTCGTGCTGTGCGCCCTGATGGTCGCGCTCATCCCGACGACCATCGGCGCACTGCTCTCCGCGATCGGCATCGCCGGGATGGACCGGCTCGTCCAGCGCAACGTCGTCGCGCTCTCCGGCCGCGCCGTCGAGGCCGCCGGGGACGTCGACGTGCTGCTCCTCGACAAGACCGGCACCATCACGTACGGCAACCGGCGCGCCGTCGCACTGCATCCGCTGCCCGGCGCCACGACCGAACAGCTCGCCGAGGCGGCCCAGTTGGCGTCCGTGGCGGACGAGACACCGGAGGGGCGCTCATGCGTCGAACTGACGGACCGTCACTACTGGGTACCGCCACGGGCCCCGGGTGAACTCGGCGAACAGCGGCCGGTCCCGTTCACCGCGCACAGCCGGATGAGCGGCGTCGATCTGAGCTGGCCCGACGGCACCGTCTGCCTCATCCGCAAGGGCGCCGCGAACGCCGTCGCCCAGTGGATCGTGCAGTCCGGCGGCCGGCTGCCGATGGCGGCCAAGCCGCTCGTCGACCGGATCGCCGGGGACGGCGGCACCCCGCTGCTCGTCGCCGTGCACGACCGGCACGGCGCCCGCGCGCTCGGCGTCGTCGAGCTCAAGGACGTCGTCAAGGAGGGCATCGCCGAACGCTTCGCGGAGCTGCGGCGGATGGGCATCCGTACGGTCATGGTCACCGGCGACAACCCGCTCACCGCCAAGGCCATCGCCGAGGAGGCCGGGGTCGACGACTTCCTCGCCGAGGCCACCCCCGAGGACAAGCTCGCCTACCTGCGCCAGGAGCAGGCGGCCGGGAACATGGTCGCGATGACCGGCGACGGCACCAACGACGCCCCCGCCCTCGCCCAGGCCGACGTCGGCGTCGCCATGAACTCCGGCACCCCGGCCGCGAAGGAGGCCGGCAACATGGTCGACCTCGACTCCAATCCGGCCAAACTCATCGACATCATCCGGGTCGGCAAGCAACTCCTGATCACCCGGGGCGCGTTGACCACGTTCTCGATCACCAACGACGTCGCCAAGTTCTTCGCGATCATCCCGGCCATGTTCGCCGACGCCTACCCCGGACTGCACCACCTCAACATCATGGGGCTGCACAGCCCGCAGTCCGCGATCGCTTCCGCGATCATCTTCAACGCGCTGATCATCGTCGCCCTCATCCCGCTCGCCCTGCGCGGCGTCCGCTACCAGCCCGCCTCCGCCACCGACCTGCTCCGGCGCAACCTGCGGGTGTACGGGCTGGGCGGGCTCGTCCTGCCGTTCCTCGGGATCAAGGCGATCGACCTGCTGATCGAGTTCGTCCCCGGACTGGGCTGATGCGCACCGGAGTTCCCCGGCCGCCAGGAGGCCATCAGGGGGCCGTCAAGATGCGGCCGGCAGGCGTCATGGCGGTGTCAGCGGCGGCGCGGACGGCGTGGTTCCGGGGTTCACTGGACATGACGGAACCGAAGGCCCGCGGTCACTGACGACACGCAGTCACCCGAAGACCCGCAGTCACCCGAAGACACACCGGCACACGGAGGCGAACGACCATGACCGGGACCACCCGAGTGATCGTCGGCCTGAGCGGATCACTGAGCAGTCTCGCCGCCCTCTACCACGCCGTCGGCGAGGCGGCCCGGCACGGAGCCACCCTCGTGCCGGTCGCCGCCTGGACCACGCACGACCGGGACGGGCTGCGACCGCTGTCCGAACTGGAGCACGCCGCCCGCCGCCGCCTCGACATCGCCTTCGAACAGGCCTACGGCGGCTACCCGTCCGGCCTGGTCGTCCACCCCGTGGTGGTCAACTCCGAACCCGGGCCCGCCCTGGTCGGCGCGGTCACCGGACCGGACGACCTCGTCGTGATCGGCGCCGCCACCCGCCGCCGCCTCGACCGGCTGCGCCACGCGTCGATCGGCCGGCACTGCCGCCACCGGGCCGGCTGCCGGGTCGTCGAGGTGTCCCCGTCCGAACTCCTGACCCGCCTCGAACTCCCCGCCCGGATGGGCGCCCCACTGCCGCTCCTCGCCCGTTAGGGACGCCCGGGGCCGGCCCGGGTGCGTCCACGCCCGCAGGGGGTCACCGTCGCGCGCCGCGAGGCGGGCCCGCGCGTCAACCCGCCGACCCCATCCCCCGCCCGGCCGGGGCATGCCCTCGCACGCCCCCTGGCCGTTGAACCCGAGGTGAGCCGCCCTATCCGTCGCCGCTTTCTTCCACCCCGGACCGGCGTTGCGCCTGCGGGCGCCGCCGGGAGGCCGTCACCGCGGCCGACGGGAGGCACGGCCGTGCGCCCGTCGGCGCGCCCGGAACTGACGTCTCCTCATCCCGGACCCGCCCCGCGGGCCGTGCCGGCAGCCCGCGTGGGGCCCGCCCCGGCAATGGCGACACCCGCACCGTCTCCACCCTCATCGCCCGGATGCCCCGCACGCTCGGCCCCGGGCACCCGCCCCGCCCACCCTCGCGACCGTCCGCCGGGTCGACCACGAGGACGACCCCCGGCCGGCCGCCGAGGCCTGCCGAGTTCCGCCAACTCACGTCACCCAAAGCCACGATGAGGTTTCCGATGACTCCCGGCAAGCTGCTCCCGCGGCGCGGCGAGGCGGCGGGGCTGCTCGTCGTCCTCACCCTCCTCGCCCTGGAAGGCCTCGCCCTGTGCGAGGCCTCGGACCCGGACCGGCCGGTGATCGGCGCCGCCCTGATCGGCGCCGCCGCCTCCGGCCTGCTGCTCGTCGCCGCGCTGCTGGTCGGCCGCCGCCTGGCGGCCCGGCGGGGGCTCCCCCTGCCCCCGCCGGGCCCGGACGGCCCCGTCTACAGCACCCGCGCCCTGGAGGGCTTCCCGATGGAGGCCGTCCGCCCGCTGTTGCTCACCGAGGACGGGCCACAGCTCAACCAGCTGTACGCCGCCTGGGTGCTGGCCCTCGGCGGTCACACGGCGCCGTGGATCGGGCGCCGGCTCGACCTGCCCGTCCCGACCGTCCGGCTGCTCGTGGACGCCGTCCGCGAACAGCGTCGGGGAGCGCACCGGCTGAACCCCGACTCATCACCGCCGCGCCGCCGTTGACGTCCGTCCAAGGCGGCGCCACACCCGCTACACCCGCGACCCGGGCGCGGCGGTGGCCCCGCCGCGCCCGGCGTTCGCCTGCGTGACCAGGTAGGGCACCATCCCGCGCTCGGCCAGCGCCGTCCGCCAGGCGTCCCGCGCGAGCGCCAACTCCCCCGGGGCGCCGGCGTCCCCGGCCTCGGCCGCCCGCGAGCGCGACGCCGCGGCGGCCAGCCCGATCCCGCCGGCCAGCGCACTCACGAGCGCCAACCCGGCCGCGACCCACCCGGCGCCGACCAGCGCCCCGCCCAGCACCTCCGAGTCGTCGGCCAGCCCGAGCGCGTAGCCGATGAGGAGGAAGATCCCGGCGGCGGCCCCGGAGACCATCGGCACGATCACGGCAAGCACCCCCAGCCACCCCGAAGCCCGCTGCGGCGCCGGCTCGTCCGCCGGCCGCCGCGCCTCGGCGTCGGCGTCGGCCCGCAGCGCCGCGTACCGCTCGTACTCGGGCGCGGCGGCGGCCAGCACGTACTCCGCGTTGTCCCGCGCACACCGCCGCAACCGCTCGGCCCCGTGCGCCTCGTCCCCCGTGGCCCGCAACGCGGCCTGCACCGCCGCCCCCGCGAGCGCCCGGTTGAGCACCGTCTCGAAGTCGGCCCGGTCCTGCTGAGGAAGCCGGAGCGGTCTGTCCATGGTTCAACCCCGTTCGCTGTTCGCGTCGCCCCCGCCTCGGCGCCGGCTTTACCAGCCCTTAGTTCTACAGCACTGTAGAGCATGGCGCACAGCCGGAGCAGCCCTCGTGACCAGTGAACTTCCCACGACAGACCGGGGTCGGCCCTCGACACGCGCCGCAGCCCGACCTAGGCCACCGTCAGGATGCCCCGCATGAAGTGGTGGAACGTGCACTGGTACGCGTACGCGCCGCGCTGGGTCGGGGCCGTGAAGGTGGCGGAGGCGCCCGGGGCGATGGGGGCGGTGTCGAACGTGCGGTCCTGGGCGGTGAGGGTGTGGGCGACGGTGTCGGCGTTCACCACCGTGACGGTGCCGCCGGGGCGGACGGTGAGGTTCGCGGGCTGGAACAGGAAGTCCCGGATCGTCACCGTCACCGCCGCCGCGCCGGTGGGGGCCGCCGTCGTGGGGCCGGGCTGCACGGACTGCGGGGCCGTGGGGGTGTTCTCGTCCGGCGCCGAGCCGATGTACGCGCTGAGGCAACCGCTCAGGACGGCGGCGAGGAAGGCGACGCCGGCGGCCCGGGCGAGCCGGGTCGGCGGGCGCATCAGGCGGTGACGAGCCGGATCCGGCGGGCGTCCGCGGAGGCCGGCGGGGCGGACCCGAGGTTGGCGACGGTGGCGGTCAGGACGGCGTCCACGTCGGGGATCCAGTTGCTGGTCTTGGACTGGACGGCGATCTGGCGGTGCTGCTCCGTCCCGTCGCACAGGATGTCCGTCTCGGCGGTGCGACTGGAGCCGAAGGCCTTCGAGGCCGCGTCCTCCGGGTCCTGCTGCTCGACCGTGACGGTCAGCGACCTCGCCTCGGCGGCGACCCCGCAGACGTACACGACGTCGACCCGGACCTTGCCCGGGATCTTGGGGTCGATCCGCGCGTCCCCGATCCGCACCACCGTCGTGGGGCCGTCGGAGTCCGGGTCGGGGTCCGCCACCGCGGGTACTGCCAGGCCGCCGAGGGCCACGGTGAGGGCCGTCACGATGATCCAGCGCTGCACTGCCGACCTCCCGGGGGCTAGGACGAGCTGCGGCCGACGCTACTGACCTTGGCGCTTCGAGGTGATTGGCCTGTTTGGGTAGCTGACTGACGGCCGTGTGCGCGCTATGCCGTTGGTATGCGTTATGCGGATGGGGGCGGGCTGACGGCAAAGGCACGTCAGCGCCGCGAGGCGGTGCGGC